>DATACK010000333.1:0-20694 GCA_036259115.1 Gammaproteobacteria bacterium
ATCGTGATTATATAAATTTCGCCTCGTTGCTCAGAAACTTACTCATTTCATGCAGTTAATATCCCTAAACGAACACAGCACACCGCTGACCGAGGAGCAGATCGATCAACTCAACAAGCTGGTGCAAAGCCTGTCTCCTGATCTTCTCCATCACGCCAAGGTTTTCCTGCTCTTCCCGGCAGGCATCCCTCGCCGCTGCCGCTCTTCGGTGCGCTACAGCGCCCTAACAGCCTCGTATAGCGAGCGTATGACGCTCGGATGTTGATAGGGGGCTGTCATCGGGGAATACTTCACCTGTGACTGGATTAACGCCATCCGCTAGGAAGCGGACAGTGCGTAAAGCCTTCGAGATATCCATACCGTGCCGCTTATTGTCCGAATTTTCCTATCGTTGCGAGATATCCTTAAAGGTACCGGTTGCGAATCACGCTCATGCCTTCGATATTAAGTGCGGCGCGGCTTAATGCGCGCCTAAGAACCCCGAATCGTTAGTCAAGATCACGTCCATCGCGGCGCAATCTAGGCGCCCGTGGGCAGGCAGCTTCAGGATTGTGATCTCACCCCATATGAATTCATGGATTTCGGTCTGCGGCCCAGCGAACACCTTTATACCACTACAAAAATACGGTTTTGCAAGCAGTATAGTCTTCGCTGCCTCGGCTAACAAATCCCGCGCACCTTTGTAATCTGGATTCGGCGACTAAAACTGAGCGTTAAGTAAGTGTGGAGACCCTCCAATGAGCATCGTTAATCCCAATGTTCGGTTCAGCTATGAAGACTACAAGTCCCTGCTGAAATCTATGGGCAAGCGTCATGAGTTACCGAATGGAGATATGATAGGGATTCCAGCCCCCACCGTGCATTAGCGGGTTTCACGTAATCTTGGGTTCGAGTTAATCTAATTTGTCCGCGAACACAAAGGTGAGGTTTTTCACGCACCGGTAGACGTGGTGCTCAGTGAGGGTAAAGACAGAGAGGTGGTGCAGCCGGATCTGATTTTCGTCAGCCGCGAACGGGCGCGCGTCGTGGTCAAAGAGGAGATTCGTGGCGCGCCCGGCTTGGTCGTTGAGATTGTATGGCTGGGCACCAAAGAGCGGGATCGCGGCTATAAAAAAGCGCTGTACGCGCGCTGCGGCGTGCGCGAGTACTGGATCGTCGATCCGGATAAAAGCGTCATAGCGGTCTATGCGCCGCAGGCGCAGGGTTTTCAACTGACAGAGTCTTATCGGCCGCCGGGCCGGATGGCATCCGCCATACTCCCCGGGCTTAAAATCGAACTCGACGAGGTATTTCAGGCGCGATAGGAGTATTCAACACCTGCAGCACGTGTAGGTCGCAGCCCCGGAACCTTTTTGCAAACGGCTCCAGCCACCCAAAGAAAAAGCCCATAATAGACTTGCGTCTGACGCAAGCCGACACAGTACGCTAGCCGCTGTGTGATAGCGCGTCCGCCGCCTTGCGCTCGAGGTCATTTAATGTCTCTTCCATTTCCTGGCGGATCGATTCCAGGGCATCGCCAGGTATTCCGCGCTCAACATGACGAGGCTTACCCACAGCGATCGCGATGCGCGTGAACGAGCGTGGAATTGCGAACCGATCCCAGGTGCGCAAACACCATTCTTTGTTAGCGGCGTATGAGATGGGCAGTATGGGGGCGCCTGATAGCTGCGCGAGCATGATAGTTCCGGGCTTGAAGCTGCGCGCCGGACCGCTGGGTCCATCTGGCGTAATGACGGGCGAGATGCCGTCGCGCACGATGGCCTGATATAAATCGCGTATGGCTTGTGCACCGGTGCGAGTCGATGAGCCGCGGATGCTGCGCGCGCCCGAGGCGCGGATCACCCGTGAGGCCAATTCGCCATCTACGGACGGGCTGACCAGGAAACCAATCTTGACCCCCCGGCGCTGTAGCCCGATGACGTAGTGCACGCAGAAGAATTGTCGTTGGTGCCAATAGCAGGGGATGATCGGCTTGCCCGTGGCTACTACCACATCCGCGTTTTCCTGGCCAAGCACGGACTCAATGCGGCAACTGCGCCAGCATAGCCTGGCCAGTGCGCTTATGGTCGGCGCTGCCAACGCGTAAGCCAGGCTACGGCCTCTCGACATCCGCCGGCGCGATGGGCCAGCCGGGGCAGTTTGATTATTAGATCTATATACCATCAAGTCTATTGCAGGCGCCTGTGTATCTTTGCCGCGGCTATTCGGCGATGGCGATGTATTCGACCTCGACGAGCGGCCGCGCCTTGTGTCCTTCTATTGCCATGTGGGTCACATAGTTCGGGTCTATGCTCAACTTGTGCAGTGTTCATGCCTGGGAATCTATAATTGCATCGCCGCACTCGATGTTAACCCGTTTGAGGTTGACGATAACGCCTTCGCCATGACCCTTGACGGCAGCCTCTTTCTGCGTCCACAGTTCAAAAAAGCGCCGCCGATCCTCCCCAATCCAGGCACGCTCGCGCGGATTTAAAAATCTGAAAGAATTGATTCTGAGCTCACGGATTCTCTCCGTATCCAGACCGACCCTCAAGCCAGCCGATAATGCGCATACGACCATGCCCCAGAATGTGAGATATTGAAATCAAAAGATTGCAAAGGTTTGCCCCCGCGCGGGAAACACAGGTCGATGAGATTGAAATCTTCAAATCTCAATGCTCGCATGCCGTATTTCAATATCGCAAACAAGCAATGAGGCCGCGCGACCTTTAGCGAAGCGCATGCGAGCGATGACGTCCCGCTTAGCTGGAGGCAGGGCATTAGCCAGCGGCCTTCACGGGGGCCTTCGAGGTTGTCCGGAACCCAGGTGTAATATACAGTTACCATGCGAGCGCGCAGCGGCTTAGCTTAAATCATCAGCAGTTCAATCTAATGACACGACAGCCAGCTCGTCGGCGGCTGCCTGCGGGGCCTGCCGAGCGGGTCGATATAAACCCAAACGATGAATCCTCGCGCAGATCGCGGAACTGTTCGAGCGTTCTGGCGATATCTGCAAGGTCGAGCCGCTCGCCCGTAAGGCGCCTGCTTATATCATCCATCATCCGGATTACATGAAACAGGTGCTGGTGGGCCGGACTCAGAACTACGTGAAGGATTTCGGCTTCGAGCGGGTCAAGATGCTGCTCGGCAATGGCATCATCGTCAGCGGCGGTGAATACTGGAGATCACAGCGCCGCATGATTCAGCCGGCCTTCCACCGGCAGGTGATTGCGCGACTCTCCGAGACGATGCGATCTGAATCGAGCACTGCTGCGTCGATGGGAAACGAAGGCAAATACGGGCGAGAAGCTCAACATCACAAACGAGACCAGCGAACTGGCGTTAAAAACCGTATTGCGCGCGATCTTCAGCGAAGACTTGGACGCGATGACCGCGCGCTTTGGATCCAATCCATTCGCGATATTGAGCGAAGATGCCGTGCGCGATCTGCGATTGGCGTTCAAGTTCAGGGCGCTGACAGGACAGGTGAAAGACGTGGTGGCGCGGCGACACGAAGAAAATCGTCGGCCTTTTGGTATCCTGTCGATGCTCATCGCGGCGTGCGACGGCAACGGCGCTCTCATGAGCGACAAGGCTGTCATCGACGAGGTAATGCCTTGATCGTGGCCGGCCACGAGACTACGGCCAGTACCCTAAATTGGATATCGTACTTATTGTTGGAGTATCCGGCGGTGGAGGCAAAGCTGCATGCCGAGATCGACGGTCTATTGTCAGATGAGATTCCGAGTTGCGATGACTTGGCCACACTCGTCTTGAACCGCATGCGATCCGTCAACGCCATAAGTCTGCTTATCTTCCCTTTCTCATGGGTCAGCGATGGTGCATGGGAGGGCTCTTTGCTATGGTGGAGATGCAGATTCATCTGGGCGCAATCGCCAAACATCTTCGCCTGCGGTATATTCCCGAGCGTCCCATCGAGCTTGAGCCGCACGTTAATCTTCGCACGCGGCCCAGCTTGCACATGATTGTAGAACGGCGATGAACAGGGCTTTTTCTACCCAGATCGGCCGTTACCGAACATTGGTCGATGCACTCTCGGCCAATCAGGACAGTGATCGCGGCATCGCCTTTCTTGAGGGCGAAGACACCGAACAGCGGGTTTCATATCAAAGCCTGTACACGCAAGCGTTGAGCCTGCTCGAGCGCCTGCAAGGCCACGGTCTTGGGCCTGGTGATCAGCTGGTTATTTTTCTAAACGATAACGCGCGGTTCATTGAGGCATTCTGGGCCTGTCTGTTAGGCGGGATTATCCCAGTGCCCGTCTCGCCCGGTGTTAGCGATGAACATCGCTTCAAGCTGTTTAGGATATTTAAGACGCTGGAGCGGCCTTATTTATATACAGCTCAAGAGACCTTAGCGCGACTGATGAGTTTTGCGGGCGCAAATAATCTCGGCGAGATATTCGCAAGGGTAAAGACAAACTGCGTATTAAGTGAGCCACTGACTGATTTGTCGAAGCAAGGCGCGGCTATTGATCCCAATCCGGATGATATCGCCTTTATTCAGTTCTCGTCGGGCTCCACAAGTGAACCTAAGGGAGTGGTCCTCACCCATCGCAACATCATCACCAATATCAAGGCCATCATCGCGGGGGCATGGTTCACCGATGACGATGTATCTTTGAGTTGGATGCCGCTCACGCACGACATGGGCCTAGTCGGTTTTCATTTGAACATGCTCGTGTGCAACATGGTTCAGTATCTTATGCCGACCGAGCTGTTCATCCGGCGACCGCTCTTATGGCTTAAGGCCGCCGCCGAAAGACGAGCCAACATTCTCTGTTCACCCAACTTCGGCTACAAACATTTTCTGAAGGCCTTCGATAGCAAAGGATTGGATGGGATTGATCTCTCTCACGTGCGCCTGATCTTCAACGGTGCTGAGCCCATTTCGGTCGAGTTATGCGAAGAGTTTTTGAGCAAGATGGCTCGCTTTGGCTTAGCGCGCGCGACGATGTTTCCGGTGTACGGCCTGGCCGAGGCCACTCTGGCTGTGACCTTCCCGGCCTGCGGTGAGGAATACCGGGCCGTGCATGTCGATCGCAATGCGTTGGAGATAGGCCATGAGGTGCGCGTTATAAAAAGCGACGCGCGAGACGCGGTGGGCTTTGCTCAGGTTGGCCGTCCGATTCAAAATTGCTTTGTGCGGATCGCGGATGACGCTGGGCGCGAGTTGCCAGCGCGCACTGTAGGCCACGTCTATATCAAGGGCGATAACGTCACACGTGGCTATTATAAAAACAGCGAGGCTAATCGTGCGGCTATCACATCCGATGGATGGCTCGATACCGGCGATCTCGGTTTTATATCGGCAGGCGAGTTGGTCATCACCGGTCGTGCCAAAGACATCATTTTCGTCAACGGCCAAAATTATTACCCGCACGATCTGGAGAATATCGCGCAGCACATAGACGGGCTTGAGTTGGGCAAGGTGGTTGTCTCCGGTTTTAGGAAACCGAATGTCCAGACCGATGAGTTACTAGTATTCGTGTTGTTCAGGGGCAGATTGGAGGACTTTGCCGATGTCACCACTGAGGTGCGTCGATTGATTAACGAGCGTGCGGGAGTGGAGGTCACGCACGTGATCCCCGTCAAACGCATCCCGAAGACCACTAGTGGTAAGGTGCAACGGCATCTGCTGGAAAGACAATACGCCCAAGGCGCGTACGACGAAGCGCTGACCTTGCTCTCAGGTCTGCATGCGAAGACACACGCTAAAACTGAGAAAGATAGTACCGAGGTCGAGCAAAAGCTTAAACAGATTTGCGACACCGCGCTCAAGGATAAGCGCGTCGGCATTCACGACAGTTTGTTTGAAATCGGCACCAGTTCGCTGGCGTTGGTAGAGATTCACGAGGGCATTGAGGCCGCCTTCCCAGGCCTGATCGATATTACCGACTTGTTCGATTATCCAACCATTGCCGAGCTAGCCGCGCACTTGGAAGCCAAGCTGCGGGAGATCTCATAGGTAATGGTCTCTTGCTGCGCCACTGCCGAATAACACAGCCGGATAAAGAAATAGCTTTATTATTAGAGACTTATGCAATAGAAGTGCGAGTCCTCATCTCTATAAGCCGGCGCTGCGGCGGGGCCAAGCATACCATGCGACTACGATGATCAATAACGCTACTGCCCCGTGTTCCATAAATGCCGTGCTCGCGTTCTAAGCGCATAAGGTACTGATATGAAAGCACATTTCATAACAAGGCGCAAAGCAGCTACACGGCTAGCTACACACAAGGACAGCGTTGAGGATGTCGTAATCGGCAAGCAGAATCTCTGTTATCTATAAATAGGCATCGTCCGTCAAAGATTCAGCTTGTGTAGCAATTGCTCTCGCCCTTGGCATCGGCCGATATCCTCACCGTCTGCGTCGTACACCCTACCGGCGGCGAGAGGCTAACTGTACTCGTTTCGAGATTTCAGCAGCACAAGATTCGCCTCCCGGCATCGATGCTCAGGTACTGTCCCAATCATGCGCACGTGAGGGATACGTGCGCACAGAACCCGATCGAGTTTGGCTCGTCCGATACCAGTTTCGGCGCACCAACACCCTAAATTAACATCTAGACTTGATGGCGTAGGTATGCCCTTACCGTGCTTTCGCCGTGCTACTGAATCCTCCAATGACGGGATTACCAGCGGCAGCGGTTGAAAAGGCGATCCAGTTAGCGGCCCCTTAATCAGCCTCCGGCGTCTACCTAAGTTGATGATTTTCTCCATAGCGGCTTTCACTACTTTCCCATTATCGGTTGTTTTTGGGAAAGTATGTTGCGCACCATCGTCCGGCAGCACAGTTTCTCCACGGCCGGCTACAAGTGACATACCACTCGGAGCCTGCTTTTACGGTGCACATTTCCGGCGACTAGCCTCAGCACCGCCATCTGAATCCCCGCTTTTCCCTTGGAGTTCCGCCAATAACTGTACACGAGGTTACCTGAGCAGACCCCACGTGCCGAGATGATCGTATTTCTGTCCGTCCCAGTGGAGACACATTCCCGTTATTCAGTTCGGGACTCTCGCACGCCTGCCGAGTCGAGGGTAGGTGGCGCGTCCCTAATTACGTGAACGTTTGATTAACAACCTTGCCACTCTCCTTTGTGCGGGGCCAATAATTAAGCTCCACGTTCGTCCGGTTTGCTTTAGGCTTGCCTAACGCGGCAGGAATGACTTAACTCCATCACACGCCGAAGATAACTGACGGCGAGATCAGTTTAGATGACATTGGCGCACATGAAGCCTGTCGTCTATATCTAGTTATCCCGCCTATGCGAAGCAGAGTGAAGCAGCGCCGGAATGGTACGGATGTTGGTCCACCACATTGGCGCGGAAAGGTCGGCCGAGCCAATGCCCTTTGACTGCGAGCGCATCGTTTACTCCGGCTTCGGGTGGCTCATCACGATGGAGGAGTGACATGGTGAAGCCTGCAAAAAACACGATTTGCCTTTGGTACGATGGCGACGCCGAGGACGCGGCGCGGTTTTACGCCGAGACCTTTCCCGATTCGTCCGTCGACGCGGTGCACCGCGCACCGGGAGACTTTCCGTCTGGAAAGAAAGGGGATGTGTTGACGGTCTGGTTCACCGTGATGGGCGTTCCGTGCCTCGGGCTCAACGGCGGACCGTCGTTCAAGCACAACGAAGCGTTCTCGTTTCAGGTCGCAACCGCTGACCAAGCCGAAACGGATCGCTACTGGAACGCGATCGTCGGCAACGGCGGCGAAGAGAGTGCGTGCGGCTGGTGCAAGGACAAATGGGGCGTGTCTTGGCAGATTACGCCGGTGGCTTTGACGAACGCGATCACCGGTCCCGATCCCGCTGCCGCCAAGCGCGCGTTCGAGGCGATGATGCAGATGAAAAAGATCGACATCGCTGCAATCGAGGCGGCGCGCCGCGGTTGAGGTTGCAACGCGGAAGCGTGCACGCGAAAGCGCAAGGGGAACATGACGGGCGGACCCGAACCCGCTCGGTCCTGAGCCTGCGGTTTTCGACCGAGGGGAGAACATGTTCCCGCCCGCACGAGAGGCGGGATAACCAGCCGTTGCAGCGGACCGGGCGGGCGTCGCGGTCCTTGTGATTCGGAAGTGGCTCGGCGCCCGCCCGGCCGCTGAACGTCGGTCCGTTAAACGGCACTGCTTCGATCGACTGCTTTCGACCCCCTTCGGTCATAGCTCAAAGGGCGAATTTTGATGTGGTGTCGATTCCGCACGCTCCCGTTCGATTAGAGCAGGAGTCAAGAGAAATAGTAGAGAAATAGTGGTGTCTGCAAATCGATGGAGCTGGAAATGATGAAACTATACGGAACACCCCCGACCCGCGCCCTGCGCGTTATCTGGTTGCTCAACGAACTAGGCCTGGAGTACGAGATGCTCCCGGTGGACGTCCTGCAAGGTGAGAACCAAAAACAAGACTTTCTCACTCTCAACCCCGCCGCCAAGGTCCCAGTGTTGGTCGATGGAAGCCTCGTGGTAACCGAATCGGCCGCGATCCAACTCTACCTGGCCGACAAAAATCCCCAGGCGGGATTCATCCCGGAGACGGTGGAGGATAGAGCCCAAATGTATCGTTGGATTTTCTTCCTGGTGACCGAGATAGAGCAGCCTCTGTGGCGCATCGCGCGTCACACGTTCCTTTACCCGGAAGAGAAGCGATTGCCTCAGGATGTCGACCTGGCGAGGCAGGAGTGCGTGGAGATGGTGGCAGTGCTCGAGCGACACATGGAGGAACGCGAGTTCATGGTTGCCGATCGACTCAGCGTGGCCGACTTCAACGCCGCGTATACACTGGACTGGGCGAACGAAGAGAAGATGCTCGACGGCACACCGAGATTGAGAGAGTACCTGAAGTCGATGTACGCCCGCTCCACGGCTCCGCCAACCATCGCCGAGGCGCTCGCGGCGCTTGAAAGCTAGGCCGTCACCGGCGATGCGGTGGTGACCGGGTAGATCAGGGGTTAGAGACGCGTGACCGGTGTTGGCCGAAAGCGTCACACAAGTTGCTTTCGCAACTTGTGCGCCCCTTTTCCCGGCCGCTGATCGCTGACGCTGGGTCTTGGAGTAAAAGGAATAAACCACGACATGCCCGCTCGATGTCTTCCTTCCGGGTTGATCAAGGTGATGTACCGGGGCTCATTGATGGCGGCTTTGCGTTCCAGTTGTGTAAGACCACTGCCGGATACGGTCACTGCGCAATCCCGCAAGCCTTTTTGGAGGCGGTCCTATATCCACAATGAACAGAGTTGGCACCAGGATACTCCCGGCGCACCCGCTCTATCTCTTTCTTGCTCGGATTGAACACCGATACTGCAGCTTGATCGGCTGATTAAGTCCGGCTTTACGCTCTAGTTGTTGATGCGACGTCGTAGAATTATTTAGACACTCCTATTTTTTTCCTCCAGCGCCCTTAAGGCGCGATTCCAGTTTTTCTGCTTGTATCTTAGGCGCCTGTGCAGCTAAGGCTTCCGCGTGGGCGTTGGTGCTTCAGAGAGACTAGTCTTGCTCGTGAGGCTCGCATTCATCATGGTCTGACCTCGGTTGGCAAGTATGGTACCGACCTGTCCGATAGATATCGCTCCGTACTTTGCACGAATCGCCTCGTTTGCGCATTCGAAGCCCTGTGACACCATGCTACCGGGTAACAGCTCGCGGCCGCTTGTAGTCGGCTCAGGCGGGATCATCTGCGCGATGATGCTGTCCAGTGTGTCGCTCAATTTTTTCGATCCTTCAATCAATCGTACGTGGGGTGTTCGCTATCTCGTTCGCGCCGGCGTCTTGCCTCATCTGCCCGCACCTCGGCTTGCCATTCCTCGATGCTCGGCGCCATGTTCGGGATGCAGACGATCTGTTTGACACTCGGCGGCAGTGCCGCAATCTTTTGATCACGCTCCTCCTCGGTGTCGTAGCTGATGTACGCGAAGGTGGGGTCAGGAGGCGGCTTCAAGCACCGCTCAAGCCGTCGTAGGCGTCGTCTAAACCGCGCCATAGCGCAAGTCCTCAATGCGCAGAGTGTGACTCGGCGTCTCGCTCATGCACGATTTCCTCCAGCGCCTCGATGCGCGATTCACCTGGCGTGGCCCTTTCGGCAGCTACTAGGCCCAGAATTACATGAGAGCCGCCATCGATCCGACGCGCAGGATCATGGTGCGAGTGGTGGTCCGAACAACGAGGCCGCCGTGTGGAAACTGCGTAATCTTGTGGTAGATCCAGTGGTAGCCAACACCTCCGGCGACACGACCTTGCAAATGGGTCATACCCTAGGCTTCGTTTACGATCCGATAAGCGATCGGTTCGTCGGCTGGGTGGGGGCTAGCGTCTACACGCTGAATCTGATGTCGTTAGGGCCCCTTAAGTCCTTCAGTGCAGTACCGCGTAGGGCAGGTGTAGCGTCGACTTAAGGTTCACCGGTCCAGCCGCCGCTGCCGTACGGCCGGGTGAGAATCTCGAGGAGGTGGCCGCTGGGATCTTCGAAGTAGACTCCGCAGCCGCCGGCGTGTGCATCGGCCCAGCCCGGTGAATATTTCGCAATCCACTTTCGCGCCACTGTCTCAAAGCTGTTTGCGTCGCCACGCGCGGCCTTCTCCGCCTTGAGAACTCTACTTGGGTCTATGCCGTTCGACAGTTGGCTACGTGCCGCGTCTTGCTTATCACGGGCGGCTTTTAGGCTTGTACCGGGATAGCTGCCGAAGGATAGAAGCTTCTCAGGCCCTGCGAAGCGGTATTTGAATCGCCAGCCTTTTGCGCCGGTTGGTGGGATGAGTAGAAACAGGCCACCGGAGTCGTAAAGCTTATAGGGTCTTGTGCGAGGTTTGGCGGCGCGTGGATAGCGGCAGCGGTCAACGCCATCGTGGGGGTACTTCGTAGGTAAGAAAGGCAGGTACCCCCATTACCACCCCCAATTAGGGGTAGGTGTCAATAGATGTTGCTGGAAGCTCAATTGGTAGCGGGGGGTGGATCTGAACCACTGACCTTCGGGTTATGAGCCAGCACGTCGCCACGCGACCAGCATGTAAGTCAATTACTTACGGGGTGCCCGTTGCTATCTGATCCCGCACTGAGCACAACCGCGCGGAACTGAGTCCCGCAAATTTCCCGCGAGGCGTTCTCCCTTCAGGAATTCACCGCTTTAACCCTAATCGTTTGGGGTTCCGGATGGGGAAGCAGTGAATGACACTGGGCCGATGTTCGATTTCTGCAAGTTGAACGATTACCTGCCCGAGTTTAGCGGAGTCACCCGCCTGCGTGTGATTGCGATCGTCTTGGAATGCGCGGAAGTCCGCCATGGCCTTGGCGTAATCGCTGATCGCTCCGCCGGAATACTTCGCGGAACTCAGGTCGAGGAAGTTTGTTCGGATAAACCCGGCGAGACGGGCGTGCCGTAAAACCCAAAGGGGGGCGAGTTCCTTGGCAATGGACTGGGAGAATCCCTCAACGGCGAACTTGCTGACGCAATAGATGGATGTACCTCATACTCCGTTGAGGTCGGAGACGGACCTCCGGTGGCGTCGTACTTTGGCTGAACGCAGTATCTATCGGCGCGATTCGGGCGTATGCTGCCCGCAATGGACCAGTTGGTTTCTGCGCTAGCCTCCACATAGAGCAATAGAGCCTTTTGTCAACCAATCTAAGAACACTCGTTACTGCCTATCATGCGCTCCAACGCACGGAGCGCTTTCTGCTGCTGGCGACGGTAGTCGAGACTCTGGGTTCGACGTATCGCAAGGCGGGTGCGCGCATGCTCATCACGCAGGAGGGCGAGTTCCACGGCATCATCGGCGGGGGCTGTTTCGAGGGCGATCTGCTAGAACGGTCTCGGCGCGTGTTTGCCGATGGTCATCCCGAACTCGTCTTCTACGACATGCGCGCGCCGGAAGATGAACTCTGGGGCTTAGGGCTAGGTTGTAATGGCGCGGTGCGCTTGCTCTTGGAGCACCTAGACGCAGCCCAAGGGTTCGAACCCTTATCGCGCCTGGAACGCTGCTTGGACGCTCGCGTTCATGGTGTGCTCGCCACCGTCTGTGCGTCGAATCTTGAGGATTATCCTGCCGGCCAGCATGCATTCTTTCCAGCAGGCTCATGCTGCACGGACGAGCCCGAGTGGCTCAATGAGGGCACCAGAAAGGTACAGCAGACGAAGCTGCCCGTGCTTGTTGAGCACCATGCCGAGGGTAGGGCAATAACGGTCTTTTGTGATTGGGTACAGCCGCCACCTCATCTGCTGATTATCGGCGCCGGTCCTGATGCCGTCCCGCTCGTGAATATGGCGCGATTGCTGGATTGGGAGATCACGGTCGTCGACCATCGCCAAGCCTACGCCGATCCCTCAAGGTTTGCGGCGGCTGACCAGGTGCTAACGACGACGCCCGAAGCGCTGATCCAGGAGGTCGCGACGAACTCGGTCGATGCTGCGGTGTTGATGACGCACAACATCGGCTACGACGAGCGGTTCTTGCGGACATTGGCAAGCACAGCGATCGGGTATATCGGTCTGCTCGGACCCGCCGCCCGCCGGGATAGATTATTGGGCAAAATGGGTCAATTGGCGGTATCCTTGAGAGATCGCGTGTCCGGGCCGGTGGGGCTGGACATCGGCGCCAAGCTGCCCGAGGAGATCGGGATTGCGATCATGTCCGAGATCGTGGCGCATCTGCGTCAATGTCAGTCGGCGTCCACGCCAGAGACGCTCCATGCGCGCATGGTCGCCGGCTGAAGGCCTGCACGCCATCGTGCTCGCCGCCGGCGGCTCGAGTCGGCTGGGCTCTCCTAAACAACTGATCGAGGTTCAGGGACGGCCGCTCGTTCGTCGCTACGCAGACATGGCGAATGCCCTCTGCGGCAGGCAGGTGGTCGTCGTAACTGGCGCGGCACAGCGGGCGGTCGAGTCCATGCTCGCGGGTGTGGCTGCGACGATGATACCGATCCCGACTGGCAGATCGGGTTGAGCACTTCCGTCCGTACTGGCCTGCGAGCGTTGCCAAAGGATGCTGCTGGCGCGTTGCTCATGCTCGCCGATCAGGCATTGCTGCAGGCGGACAGTCTCAAAGGACTAATATCAGCCTGGCGCCAGCAACCCGACCGGATCGCGGCCGCTTGCTATGCTGGCTCGCTCGGGGCGCCGGCGATCTTTCCGCAGCGGCTGTTTCCTGACCTGCTTGGCCTGCGCGGTGATCGAGGCGCCAAGCAGATCCTTGGTATTCGCGCCCAAGAGGTCACCGGCATCGTGATGCCGGACGCCGAGTTTGACCTCGACACGAAAACCGATTTGAAACAGCTCCGAGAAATGGAAGTGCGGTCCGCCGCAAAGCAAGAGATCGATCCTGCCAGCGAATTGCAGGTGCTTGAGACGCGCCGTTCGATCAGAGTGCGTGACGCTCACCCTGCCCCCACTCTCCAGACGAGGTACACATGTCCATTCGATTTTCAGTGAACGGCAAACCCGTAGAGGTGGACGCCGATCCCAGCAAGCCACTGCTGTGGGTACTGCGCGAAGACCTTGGCCTCACAGGCACCAAGTTCGGCTGCGGGATTGCCCAATGCGGCGCCTGCACGGTGCATAACAACGGCACTGCCATACGCTCTTGCATCATGCCCGTGAACACGGTTGAAGGCGCCTCCATCACGACCATCGAGGGTGGCAAAGGGCAGGCGTTCGAAGCGGTGCAAAAAGCCTGGCGCGAACTGGACGTCGTGCAGTGCGGCTATTGCCAGAGCGGGCAGATCATGTCGGCCAGCGCTTTACTTGCCACCAACGCCAAGCCCTCCGACAAAGATATCGACAATGCCATGCAGGGCAACCTGTGCCGTTGTGCCACCTACGTACGCATCCGCGCGGCAATCCACCGCGCGGCCGAACTGATGGAGGCTTAATCATGTTAGGCCGTTTTCCGCAAGAGATCATCGACGCGGCCGGTTCCCGGCAGACGCAAGCTGGCATGACTCGCCGCAGCTTTCTAAAAGTCACCTCGCTGGCCGGTGCTGGGTTCGTCATCGGCTTTACGCCGTTCAAGAGTGCGCTGCGCGCTGCACCCGCAGGTGACACCAGCGCGATGCAAGGTTTCGGGCCGTTCATCCGTATCGGCAGTGATAACACCGTGACCGTGCTGTGCAAGCATCTGGATAAAGGGCAAGGCGTCACCACGGGGCTGCCAACGATCGTCGCCGAGGAGCTGGACGCCGCGTGGTCGCAGATGCGCGCGGAGTTCGCGCCGGCCAATGCAGAACTCTACAAAAATCTTGTTTTCGGCGTGCAGGGCACCGGCGGCTCTACAGCGATCGCTAACTCCTGGATGCAGTTGCGCAAGGCGGGCGCATCGGCGCGCGCCATGCTGTGCGAGGCGGCAGCACAAAGGTGGAAGGTGCCGATAGACGCCGTGCAGGTCACAGATGGCGTAGTGAGCCACTCCGCCTCTGGCCGCCAGGCGAGCTTCGGCGAACTAGCCGCGGACGCCGCCGCGATCAAGCCGCCGCGCGAGCCCAAAGTCAAAGATCCGAAGGCATTCCGGCTGATTGGTACCAAGCTTCCGCGGCTCGACAGCCCGGCTAAGACCAGCGGCACTGCGCAATTCACGATCGATGTCGTGCGGCCGCGGATGCTGGTGGCTGTCGTCGCGCATCCGCCCAAGTTCGGGTCGCGCGTGGCCAGCTTTGATGCCGCCGAGGCCAAGAAGATCGCTGGCGTGCGCGAGGTCGTCGAGATCCCACGCGGGGTGGCGGTGCTCGCCGACGGTTACTGGTCGGCCACACGCGGCCGCGATGCGCTCAAGATCAAGTGGGATCACTCGCAGGCCGAGACACGCGGCAGCAACGCGCTGATGGCGCATTACAAGCAGCTCGCGCAAAAACCGGCTGCCGCGCTCGCGCGCGCCGACGGTGACGTCGAGGCGGCGCTGCCGAAGGCGGCGAAGGTGCTAGAGGCCGAGTTCGAGTTCCCATATCTCGCGCACGCGACCATGGAGCCGATGAACAGCGTCGTTGAGCTAAGTCCCGACCGCTGCGAGATCTGGACCGGCTCGCAGTTGCAGACGGTGGATCAGATGGTCGCCGCAGCGATCACGGGACTCAAGCCGGAGCAGGTTATCATCCACACGCATTTCGCGGGCGGCAGCTTTGGACGCCGCGCCGTGCCCGACAGCGACTACATCGCGGAGGCGGTCATGATCGCCAAGACGATCAACGGTCGCGCGCCGGTCAAGCTGCAGTGGTCGCGCGAGGACGACATGCGCGGCGGGCGCTATCGGCCGCTAACCTTCCATCGCCTGCGCGGCGGCCTCGATGAGGCCGGCAACATGATCGCCTGGGATCAGCGCATCGTGACGCAATCTATTGCGGTAAAGACGCAGTTCGAAAGCGCGATGGTGAAAGACGGCGTCGACCACACCTCGGTCGAAGGCGCTAGCAACCTCCCTTATGCCATTCCGAATCTGCGCGTCGACGTGCAGACGCCGGAGGTCGGCGTGCCGGTGCTGTGGTGGCGCTCGGTCGGCAACACGCACACCGCGTTTGCGAACGAGGTCTTTATGGATGAGCTAGCCCATGCCGCGGGACAAGACCCGGTCGAGTTTCGGCGCCGACTGCTGAAAGGTCGCCCGCGGCATCTCGGCGTGCTGAACCTGGCCGCGGAGAAGGCCGGTTGGGGCGAACAGAAACCAGGCAAGGGACGCGGCCGCGGAGTCGCGCTGCACGAGTCATTCCACTCGTTTGTCGCGCAGATTGCGGATGTGACGATCGATAACGACGGTAAAGTGAAGGTCGAGCGCGTGGTCTGCGCAGTGGATTGCGGCATCGCCGTGAACCCGGACGTGATCCGCGCGCAGATGGAGGGCGGCATCGGCTATGGCTTGTCGGCGGCGCTGCGCGAGGCTGTGCAGCTTGTGAACGGCGAGGTACAGACGACGAATTTCGATAGATATCAGCCGCTGCGCATTCCTGAGATGCCGAAGATCGAGGTGTACATCGTCTCTTCTAGCGAGGCACCGACCGGCGTTGGCGAGCCAGGTGTACCGCCGATTGCGCCCGCGGTGGTCAACTCGATCTTCGCAGCTACAGGCAAGCGGTTCCGCTCACTGCCCTTAGCGCGCCACGGACTGGTCTAAGCGCTCGGAACTATCGATCATGTCGCTTCAAAGGTTAAGCACCGCATTGCGACCACGTTAATCCCGACAACAATGAAGCCGCCGGTGCCACGCGTCTGGTGCACTTATGAGGGGCACGGAAGCGCTCTATCTGGTGACTTATTGCTATTCAAAACGAACGCCGCCGCAAGCAGCGGCGTGAGCAGTCCGACCGTCGTGAGACAGTACGGTTCGAACTTGATAAGGAACCCCGCCGCTCAGGCAAGGATAGGCAGAGACAAGAGTTAATCGGCTTCCAGCGTTTCGCATTTTATAGACGCTAGAGAAACCGCTGCTTGAGGCTCTTGGCATTTAGTGTTAGCTCGACACTAAATGAACATGTACGATCATGGCAAGCAGGTCTGAGAGCTTCGGTGCCACAGTGCGCCGCGAGCGCGAGCGATTGGACATAGGCCTGAGAGAGATGGCGAAGATGATCGGCGTCAGCCCGACGTATCTCTCAAAGGTTGAGCGGGATCATTTCCCGCTGCTCGCCCAAGGTGTTTCCCAGGCCAATGAGCAGACCGTTCCAAAACTCCCCTACCAATCGCGATATACCGATGAAACCCCCGCGTGGCATATAACACACGCCAGCGGGAATCAACATGAGACTGTATACCAGGGATGAGACGGCCAATTAAAACGGCTTTGTCACCCGTGCCGATAAAACCATTGACTGGCGCGGTCCACGTCCATTTTGCTTAGAAGTGCCCATCGGCCATACCGCGCAACGAACCTGCGCACACGCGCCATGCCAAGGGCAAACTGAGCGCGTAAAAAATCAATGCGCCTATGACCGATCCGGCTGTCGCCACCACCACAGCGGTGAACGCTAGTTGACCCCGGCTGGTCAGAAACCCGACCAATGGCAGGATCAGCACTGAAGGGATCGGCGGGAACAGGTTTGCACCGCGATCAGTCCTCCGATGCCGATGTACCTCGGTGAGTTGATGACGCCGATCACCCAACGGGTCAGACCATTGAACATGACTGCTCCTATTCTGTTGCAACATTCACAGCAACGTTTGTACCGGCGCTTAGGGGAACTCTCAACAGGCCGGCCAGCGCAATGCCCCTGCGTTACGCGGCCCTATTCTGATTGTGAATCTATGGCCAAGCTGATGTTACGTTATCCATGCGTTGCACCGGAGCCTGCTATCCAAGCCGGTCTGTTTGCTGCTTATACCCCATGCTTGGTTTGGCTGCGCTTGGCGGCCAATCCGTGGCGTGCCTGCTTGGTGAGGCAATGTCTTAACGCATCGTCTTAATCCGTGATGCCCTGGATTTTTTGAGGAGTACGAAAAGCGAATAGCAGCGTTGTGTTTTTCAGCGTTGGAAAACGCGGCTCAGATAAATACGTCTTTACCCGTTACGATAGGCACCAAGGTAGGTGCCAGTCTCATAGGCAGACAAGCGTTGCTTCTTTGAGTTATGGGGGCTTTCTATAATGTCTTACGGTTTGTACGGGTATGGATCGGGGACGCTAGCATCGGGGAACACGATGCGACTCGCCTCAGCGTCAGTCCTTTGCATCACGCAGTATCGAGCCTTCTTGTCTTCTTCAGATATCGTGCCACCGCATATCCTGTGATGAGCAGCAAAAAGCATAATCCAGCACCTCGAATCGGTCTTCGCTGCGCGTGGAGCCTAAATTGACGTCGGATTCCCAGGCCAGCAACAGCAGAATCATCGTGCCATCCGTAAACTTGGTGCCGTATTCCTTGCTGACTAAGTGCTTCCAATTGAATGCATATCGCTTAGGCTTTTCTCAAGCCCTTTTAAGTTGGGGATGAAGCGTAGTACTTATTGGCCATACTGCTCGTATTCAGCACCGAATTTACGGGCTAAAAAATCCTCCTCAGCGGCGACAATCGATAGGGATAGGGAGAAGGGAATTCCGATTTATCCCGCCCGCCACGGATGATGTACGCATAGCCGATCACCGCCGCGCCTAGCACCTGTGCTAGCAGCAGGATGCCCACCATATCGAGCAGCCGATCCCCTTGCGCGCTCCCAAACGCGAGCCTCGGTTTGGTCGTCAAGACCAGTATCAGAAACACCAGCGGCGCTACGATATCTCTATACTTAAAGAAGAATTGGCCTGTGCGTACTAGCATGATGGACGATGGAACTTAATCGGTGCGTTCGGTTATGGTCATTTTCTAGTTTAGTGCGATCATCCCGCAGAAGTTGTACCACTTGAAGAATACCTCCACGTTCTTAAAACCGGCATCGCTCAACATCTGTTTGTTCTCCTCCAGGCGATATGGCACAAGCACGTTCTCCAGCGCCTCGCGCTTTTGTGCAATCTCCATGTCGCTGTATCCGTTGCGCCTTTTCATGTCGTAATAATACTTGATAAACAGCCGATTCAACGTTGAGTTCTCGCCCAGTACCTTCTCCACCAGAATGAGGCAACCGTTGCCGACTAAACCTCGCCGAATGCTTTCGATTAACCGCGTGCGGTACAGTGGTCTTATGAACTGCAAGGTCAGCATCATGGTCACCACTGACGCGTTAATGATATTCACGCCCTTATCCAAGTCGCTGCACTGCAATTCATAAGGGTAATTGAATCCCATGGTTGCCAATTTTTGCCGCGCTTTTTTCAGCATCTCCGCGGAGGCGTCGATGCCTACGAATTTAACGTCCAGCTTTTCCGGCAGATAGCGCTCGATGTTGATGAACGTATTGCAGGTCGAGCAGCCTAGATCGTAAACCTGCGTTCCCGGCATTGCGAAATCCGCCGCTAATTCTCCGGTCATGCGCTGGATCTCGGTGTAATACGGCACGCTCCGGTCAAGCATGTCATCAAACACCTCGCTGGTTTCCTTGCCAAAGTTAAAATCTTCAATCCTTGACTTAGGCGTCGCAAACACCCTATCGCTTTGCGGTTTGTCAGGCTGCTTCGTATTGTCTGCGCTCATTGGGGTTACTCGCATTACTGATATTGAAGTCTGTGCTGGCCTTTTGCATGACATCGTGCGCCATAAAGCGCCGTAGAAGACTTGATCGACAGGTTTGCGATCGGCGAGTAAACATCGTATCGAGAGGAAGCAAGAGAATTATACTTCGTAAAGTAAATGGGTAACTGGGATGTAATAAATGGCTCGTCATGGCGATTGATTGCAGACCGTCAGGCTTTCATCTCGCCCACATCAATGCCGTTCGGGCTTTTCGCATGGCCGCTTTCTTTATGTCGAACACGTAATCGTTGGCCTTAACTGCGGCCCACCGCGAACGCGCTTTCATCAGGTGTATCTAGCGAATGAGGAAAATCTAGGGCCCAAGCCCCTGAAGAATCCATTATCAGAGGCCTGCTAGGCGTAAGGAGCTAGCTCATACGAACACTCGGTACGCAGATTGTACTCGTGGCCGATTTTCAGAATCAAGCTAAGCACCGTAAATGCGGGTATACGATGATGCGCGGCTAAGTTCGAGCCCCGCTGCATAAAACGATCCGAACTGCGCGCGAAACTCGGCCTGTAACCGACCGCATGTCGGGCAAAGGCAGTATCTCACGCCCGGCCGCACTAGATCATCGGGAAACCAACCCTCTGAATTGATCAGCATTAGCAGTTCATGCTGCGCAAGCACAGCCTGACCCCGCGCGGCTGACTGTGAGTATAGAGATGCTGATGCCAAGTTCATGACAGATTATATGAACTTGCTATGAATTACGGGCATAATCGACGTCATCCCCGTCGCAATATCCATTGAATGTATGGCATTTAGTTAAGGACGTGTGAGATGAGTGCAAGGGAATGGTTGGGTCAGCTAGCTCTATGAGATGAGAGACTGCGAATAGGTTAATGGATGTGGTTAGCTAAAAGCGTCCGTTGATCCCTATCAGGAAGCCATCCCTTGAGATATCCACGTTGGGTGAAAACTGATACGTTCGATCTATCCCTAAAAATGCCTCATTGGCGAAAACGCCGATAAAATGTCCGAGTCCCGCACCGACGAGCACGTCTGATGGGAAGTGTTCTTTAGCCTCCACACGCGCATAAGCGGCGCCGACGGCAAGTCCTGCGCCAAGTCCTTTCAAGGCAATGCGACCGCTTGCGGGAATTTGTAAGGTATCGATATTGTCGGCTGCTAGAGTCGCTGAAACCGCGGCGGTAGAGGCGTGTCCGGATGGGAAGCTGAAGTGGTCTCTCTCATCTGGGCGTTGTCGGCCAGTGGTGGTCTTGAGGGCCTCCGTGATGCCAGCGGTCGTAAGCTGGGCGCCGAGACCGACCCCAAACTCTTTGGCTTTATTTGCCAGCCACTGTTCTTTGCCGCTAGGCGCAGGCAGCGCTGTAGCCACGTAGAGGCCGATCGAAGCGCCCATCAAGCCCGTGCTGATTGTGTCGGCGGTTTGCTGCGAGCCGAACATGGGCGTGTTATCGGAAGCCAAGCGAGAGAGATTGTGATCCGCGTTATCGATTTGCAATAACCCAGCAGCCATTAGTGGCACCCAGGTAATTGGCGAGCTTGCCGCGTTAATCACAGCCGCTTGCATCCTTTCCCACCTCGGTGACAAGGTGGCGTCTTGTCCCCACCCGTGGCCATTGGGCAAGGTCGCACAAGCGGGTAGTACCGCAATCAA
>DATACK010000334.1:0-15880 GCA_036259115.1 Gammaproteobacteria bacterium
GGTGAGCTTAATTGCGCCCATTGCCATGGAAGAGGGACTGCGCTTTGCCATCCGCGAAGGGGGCCGAACCGTCGGGGCCGGGGTAGTGTCGAAGATCATCGAGTGAGTGAGCCGGAAAAGAAATCGATCCAGTGAATCATCGCAACGCGGCGAGCGACCATACAGGGATGTCTGGGCTGGGCGTTAGGTTGAGTACAAATGCAATACCAGGGATGGCTAGTAAACAGTGTAGAGTTGTAGTTAAAGGCCAGTAGCTCAATTGGCAGAGCAGCGGTCTCCAAAACCGCAGGTTGGGGGTTCAAGTCCCTCCTGGCCTGCCATTTTAGACGTGAAGGGTGAGGCGTGAATTGTGGAGGTATATAACCTTGTCACCTTACTCCTCACTTTACTTAACGAGAGATGGCGAGCAAGACTGAAGCGCAAAGCTCTGCTGTAGATACGGTCAAGCTGGCACTGGCTGCGCTGTTGCTCGCAGCCGGGGTAATCGCATTTTACTGGTATCAGGATCAATCGATCTTATACCGTGTGTTGGGCCTGCTAGCGATCGTCGTGATCGCTGCCGTGATTGCGCTGACTACGGCCAAGGGCCGCAGCACCTTGAATTTTTTGCAGGAGTCGCGCACTGAAGTGCGCAAGATGGTATGGCCTAGCCGTACCGAGACGGTGCAAACCACGCTGGCGGTGTTTTTGATAGTCATTGTGGTAGGCATTTTCATGTGGCTTCTCGATATGCTCTTGGGCTGGTTGATCCAGTTCATCATCTGAGTGCGAGGTTGCCGATGGCATTGCGTTGGTATGTTGTGCACGCCTATTCCGGATTTGAAAATCAGGTCAAGCGCTCGTTGCTGGAGCGGATCGAGCGTTTTGGTATGCAGGATCGGTTCGGCGAGATCCTGGTGCCGACGGAAGAAGTCGTAGAGATGAGGGAAGGACAAAAGCGGCGCAGCGAGCGTAAATTCTTTCCTGGGTATGTCCTGGTGCAGATGGATATGAACGATGAGACTTGGCACTTGGTCAAGGAGGTGCCTAAGGTGTTGGGGTTCATTGGTGGTTCTTCTGATAAGCCAGCGCCGATCTCTGACCGGGAAGCAGAATCCATCCTGCGGCGCATCCAGGAGGGCGTGGAGAAACCCAGACCTAAGATACTGTTCGAGCCGGGCGAGGTGGTGCGTGTCGTGGACGGGCCATTTAATGACTTCAACGGCGTCGTCGAGGAAGTCAATTACGAAAAAAATCGATTGCTGGTGGCGGTGCAGATCTTTGGACGCTCAACGCCGGTAGAATTGGAATTCAGCCAGGTCGAAAAATCGTAAGGCAAGAGGTGTAAAGGGCGGGAGGTTGTATAGCTTCACGCCTACTTAGCTTCTCACGATTTGGGTCAATAGGCGTGGAATCGAACTGATTGGAAAGCAGCTATGGCGAAAAAGGTAGAGGCGTATATTAAGTTGCAGGTCCCTGCGGGCCAAGCTAACCCGAGCCCACCGGTGGGGCCTGCGCTGGGTCAGCGCGGTTTGAACATCATGGAGTTCTGTAAGGCATTCAATGCGCAGACGCAGGATGTGGAGCAGGGCATGCCGCTGCCGGTGGTGATTACCGCATATTCGGATCGCAGCTTTACCTTTATCACCAAAACGCCGCCCGCTACGGTCTTGCTCAAGAAGGCCGCTGGCATCGATAAGGGTAGTAGTACGCCTAATTCAAGCAAGGTTGGCAAGGTCAATCGCGCGCAGCTCGAGGAGATCGCTAAAACTAAGATGCCGGATCTAACGGCTGCCGATCTCGATGCCGCGGTGCGCAGTATCGCAGGTAGCGCGCGCAGCATGGGATTGGACGTGGAAGGGGTCTAAATTATGGCGAAAGCATCGAAACGCATGCGGGCCGTACGCGAGAAACTTAAGCCAGTGAAACTGTACCCGCCGGGCGAAGCGCTGCGTATGCTCAAGGAAAACTCCACGGTTAAGTTTCCGGAATCCATCGATGTAGCCGTGAACCTGGGCGTGGACCCGCGCAAGTCGGATCAGATAGTGCGTGGCTCGACAGTGCTGCCGCACGGCACGGGTAAGACTGTGCGAGTTGCCGTATTTGCGCAGGATGCTAAAGCTCAGGCAGCCAAGGAAGCCGGTGCGGACATGGTTGGCATGGAAGATCTAGCCGCACAGGTACGCGCGGGCAACCTCAATTTCGACGTCGTGATCGCGAGTCCTGAGGCTATGCGGGTGGTCGGCCAGCTTGGTCAGATCTTGGGCCCGCGCGGATTGATGCCTAATCCCAAAGTTGGCACGGTCACGCCAGATGTCGCGCAGGCGGTACGCAATGCCAAGGCAGGACAGGTCCGTTATCGGACCGATAAGGGTGGGATTGTTCATTGCAGCATAGGTAAGGTCAGTTTTGAGGCGCAGGCGCTGGAAGAAAATCTAAAGGCCTTGATTGCGGATCTGGTCAAGGCCAAACCCGCGGCGGCCAGGGGCGTATATTTAAAGAAGGTGACGGTGTCATCGTCCATGGGGCCAGGCATTCAAGTCGAACAGGGCTTGCTCACAACTCGATGATAGCCGCACGATTGTATGAGGCGTCAAGAAAGTGGCACTAAGTTTAGAAGAGAAGAAACAGATCGTAGCGGAAGTCGCTGCCGTGGCTGCCAATGCCCGTTCGGTTGTTGCGGCTGAATATCGGGGGTTAACGGTTGAAGCTCTAACCCAGTTGCGCGCAAGGGCGCGCACTGAAGGTGTGTACCTGCGCGTGGTAAAGAATACGCTGGCGCGCCGTGCGGTAGAGGGCACTGCCTTTGAATGCATGCAGCCCGGTCTAGCCGGCCCATTGGTACTGGCGTTTTCCCGTGAGGAGCCAGGCGCAGCCGCCCGACTGGTGCAGGACTTTGCAAAGCAGCATAAGCAGCTAAAAGCGCAGCTAGTCGCTGTCGGTGGTCAGCTCATGGACGCCTCGGCACTGGACCGCCTGGCAAGCCTGCCGACTCGCGAACAAGCTTTGAGTCAATTGTTGGCGGTGTTGCAGGCGCCGATCGTAAAGCTCATGCGTACGCTGGCCGCGCCTCACACCAAGCTCGTACGGACTCTGATTGCATTGAAAGATCGGAATGAGGCGGCTGGCTGAACAGGTGTGCTCTTGGACTTGAATATCGACGTCGTTGGAACAATATACGGTAGGAGCTAAATGATGGCTGTATCGAAAGAAGATATTTTGGAAAGCATCTCTAACATGAGCGTTATGGAGGTCGTTGATCTGATCTCCGCCATGGAGGAAAAGTGGGGCGTATCCGCCGCAGCCGTTGCTGCGCCTGCTACCGCTCCGGCGGCCGTTGGCGGCGCTGAGCCGGCGGAGGAAAAGGATGAATTCGACGTAGTGATGACCAGCTTCGGCGCCAACAAGGTCGCTGTAATCAAGGTCGTGCGTGCAATCACCGGTCTTGGCCTCAAGGAGGCAAAGGAAATGGTCGAAAGCGTCCCCTCGACTATTAAAGAAGGCGCAAGCAAAGCGGATTCTGAGAATATTAAGAAGCAGCTAGAAGAAGCTGGTGCGACCGTAGAGCTGAAGTAGTCGCGGTATACAGGTTGCGGCTCGAAATCGCTGTTGTCTCCATAGGCTGGCGGCTGGTGCCGCCAGCCTGTTTGTGTTGTCGCTACACAGACTATGGGCGGCGCTCGTGCACTCGGATATTGTCCGGGTAAACTATACCCACATCCCAACTCATGCAAGCAAGCGATAGCGATTATCGTGCTTATGCACGTACCCGCTAGTATGAATTTGTTTCCTCCGACCAGCCGTGATGTTTGATTCGCCTGGAACGAAGCTATTGTCAACGAGGTAACCTAATGGCTTATAGCTACACTGACAAGAAACGCATACGTAAGGATTTCGGCAAGCGTCCCGAGATCCTCGAAGTCCCTTATATGCTGAACATCCAGTTGTCCTCCTATCGGGACTTCCTGCAGGCGGATAGAGCGCCGGGCCAGCGGGAAATTGCCGGTCTGCACGGTGTCTTCAAATCGGTATTTCCGATCGTTAGCTATTCCGGCAACGTGCAACTGGAATACGTCAGCTACCGTTTGGGTCAGCCCATCTTCGATGTTAGGGAATGCCGGTTGCGGGGCATGACCTACGCGGCCCCGCTACGGGTTACGCTGCGGTTGGTCATTTACGATAAGGACGCGCCGGCAGGCAGTAACCGAGTTAAGGACGTTAAGGAGCAAGAAGTCTACATGGGCGAACTGCCCTTGATGACTGAAAACGGCACCTTTGTGATCAACGGCACCGAGCGCGTGGTGGTCTCTCAACTGCATCGCTCTCCTGGCGTATTCTTCGATCATGATCGGGGCAAGACGCACTCGTCCGGCAAGCTATTGTATTCCGCGCGTGTGATTCCCTATCGTGGCTCATGGCTGGATTTCGAGTTTGATCCAAAAGATTGCATCTTCGTGCGCATCGACCGGCGCCGCAAATTACCTGCAACCATCCTGCTGCGCGCCTTGGGCTTCAATACGCATCAGATATTGCAGGCGTTTTTTGACACCAATACTATTCACATTACCCCGGATGGTTTCCGGCTGGAGTTAGTGCCGGAGCGCTTGCGCGGAGAGATTGCTGCATTCGAAATCGCTGCCAATGACAAGGTGCTGGTGGAGATGGGGCGGCGTATTACGGTGCGCCATGTCAAGGAGATACAAAAGGCCGGCATCCAGGAACTGGACGTGCCGGATGAATATGTCCTTGGCAAGATCATGGCGCACGATGTGGTGGACGAAAGCACTGGTGAGTTGCTGATATCGGCCAATCAGGAACTTACAAGTGAAGCACTGGGTAAGCTGCGTGCCGCGGGGGTGTCCACTATCCGCACCCTTTATATCAATGACATCGATCGCGGACCGTATATGTCGGCGACGCTCGCCATCGATCCTACGCGCTCAGAACTCGAGTCCCAGGTCGAGATTTATCGCATGATGCGCCCCGGCGAGCCGCCCACCAAGGAGGCCGCGCATAATCTGTTCAACAACCTGTTCTTCACTGAAGAGCGCTACGACCTCTCCGCGGTAGGGCGCATGAAGTTCAACCGTCGCGTGGGACGTCAGGAGATCACCGGCCCTGGCACCTTGAGCAAGGAGGACATTCTTGATGTCTTGCGGGTGCTGATCGATATTCGCAACGGCAATGGCCTAATTGACGACATCGATCATCTCGGCAATCGGCGCGTGCGCTGCGTGGGGGAGATGGCCGAGAATGTATTTCGGATCGGCTTGGTGCGAGTTGAACGCGCGGTCAAGGAGCGCCTCGCGCTGGCCGAATCCGAGGGTCTCATGCCGCAAGAGTTGATCAACGCCAAACCTGTGGCGGCGGCGATCAAGGAATTTTTCGGCTCGAGTCAGCTGTCACAGTTCATGGATCAGAATAACCCGTTGTCCGAGGTGACGCACAAGCGGCGCATCTCTGCTTTAGGACCTGGCGGCTTAACGCGTGAGCGAGCTGGTTTTGAGGTGCGCGACGTGCACCCGACTCACTACGGTCGCGTGTGCCCGATCGAGACCCCGGAGGGCCCCAATATTGGACTTATCAATTCGCTGGCAGTTTATGCCCGCACCAATGACTATGGTTTCTTAGAAACCCCCTACCGTGAGGTGGTCGACGGCCGAGTAACTGACGAGATCGTGTATTTATCCGCAATTGAAGAAGGTCAATACGTCATCGCGCAGGCGAACGCCACATTGGACGAGCAGGGACGCCTGGTCGATGAGCTGGTCTCCGCGCGCAGTCAGAATGAATTCAGCCTGTCGACGCCCCACAAGATCGAGTTCATGGACGTCTCGCCCAAGCAGATCGTATCTGTGGCGGCAGCGCTGATTCCGTTCCTAGAGCACGATGACGCCAACCGCGCGCTCATGGGCTCTAATATGCAGCGCCAGGCGGTGCCGACCTTGCGTTCGGAGAAGCCGCTGGTGGGTACTGGCATCGAGCGCACGGTGGCGATTGATTCAGGTGCGGCATTGATCGCGCACCGCGGCGGTGTGGTTGACACGGTCGATGCGGCCCGCATCGTAGTGCGCGTGCATGATAGCGAGACTGAGGCGGGCGAATCTGGCGTGGACATTTACGGTCTCACGAAATACACCCGTTCCAACCAGAATACCTGTATCAATCAGCGTCCATTAGTCAAGCCTGGCGATGTCATTGCGCGCGGCGATGTGCTGGCAGATGGCCCGAGCACCGATTTAGGCGAATTGGCCTTGGGACAAAATATGCTGGTGGCCTTCATGCCCTGGCATGGCTATAACTTCGAGGATTCCATTCTGGTTTCCGAGCGCGTGGTCGAAGAAGATCGGTATACCACGGTGCACATCGAGGAATTGGCCTGTGTGGCGCGCGATACCAAACTCGGCGCCGAAGAGATCTCGGCCGACATTCCCAACGTCAGCGAAGGATTGCTGGCGAAGCTGGATGATTCAGGCATTGTCTATGTCGGCGCGGAGGTTGGTCCTGGCGACATCCTGGTGGGTAAGGTAACACCCAAGGGTGAGACGCAATTGACGCCAGAGGAAAAGCTGCTGCGCGCCATATTCGGCGAGAAGGCCTCCGACGTAAAAGACACCAGCCTACGCGTGCCTTCTGGTATGGAAGGTACTGTGATCGACGTGCGGGTGTTCACCCGCGACGGCGTTGAGAAGGATAAGCGCGCGCTGCAGATCGAGGATGCAGCTATCGAGCAGGTCAGAAAGGATTTGAACGATCAGCTGCGCATCTACGAGGATGACATCTACGACCGGGTTGAGCGGCTTTTGGTCGGCAAGCTGGCAGAAGGCGGGCCCAATGGCTTGAAGCCCGGCGCCAAAGTGGCCAAGAGCTATCTGTCTGAGCTTGCGCGCGAGCAGTGGTTTGAGGTGCGCATGCGCAACGAAGAGGTCAATGCCCAGCTCGAGGCATTGGCGCAGCGCCTTAAAATCCAGCGTGAAGAATATGAGCGGCGTTTGGCCGAGCAACGGGGCAAGATCACCAGCGGTGATGATCTCGCGCCTGGTGTGCTTAAGATGGTCAAGGTTTATCTGGCGGTCAAGCGGCGCCTGCAGCCGGGCGACAAGGTGGCTGGGCGACACGGTAACAAGGGGGTGGTGTCCATGATCGTGCCAGTCGAGGACATGCCTTATATGGAAGATGGTACGCCAGTCGACGTGGTGTTGAATCCACTCGGTGTGCCCTCACGCATGAACGTAGGGCAGGTACTGGAGACGCATCTCGGTTGGGCGGCCAAGGCGCTGGGCTTGAAACTCGGCCAAATGTTGGATGCACAAGGCCAGCCGGTTGAGATCCGTGAATTCATCGATCGTATATACAACGACGGCGAGATCAAGAAGGTTGACCTCGGCGCCTTTAGTGATAATGAAATCATGGCCCTTGCGCATCATATGCGCAGCGGTGTACCGATGGCCACACCCGTTTTCGACGGCGCCAACGAGCAGGAGATCAAGGCCATGTTGCGGTTGGGTGGGCTGCCGGAAAGCGGTCAGACAAGGCTTTTCGACGGCCGTACCGGCGAGCCTTTCGACCGCCCGATCACCGTAGGCTACATGCACATCATGAAATTGAACCACTTAGTTGATGACAAGATGCATGCCCGCTCCACTGGCCCCTATAGCCTCGTCACGCAACAGCCATTAGGCGGCAAGGCGCAGTTCGGCGGCCAGCGTTTCGGCGAAATGGAGGTGTGGGCGCTGGAGGCTTATGGGGCGGCGTACACCTTGCAGGAGATGTTGACGGTCAAGTCCGATGATGTGAATGGCCGTAACAAGATGTACAAGAACATCGTCGATGGCGATCACCGGATGGAGGCCGGCATGCCGGAATCCTTCAACGTCTTGATGAAGGAGATCCGTTCGTTGGGGATCAACATCGAATTAGAGCAGGATGAGTAAATTAGGCGTGGAGTCGTCCGCTTGGCGGGCCGACGAGGAGCAAGGCTTTCTAGTCAGGCTCCTCACCCATTACTTCTTACTCCTCACATGTTTGGAGAGGCAATGAGAGACCTACTGAATCTATTGAAGCAACAGGGAAAGGTCGAGGATTTCGATGCCATTCGGATCAGTCTGGCATCGCCGGACATGATCCGTTCCTGGTCTTTCGGCGAGGTAAAAAAGCCGGAGACGATCAACTATCGTACCTTCAAACCGGAACGTGATGGCCTATTCTGCGCCAAGATCTTCGGGCCGGTGAGGGACTACGAATGCCTGTGCGGCAAGTATAAGCGGCTCAAGCATAGGGGTGTCGTATGCGAGAAATGCGGCGTTGAGGTGACACTCACCAAAGTGCGCCGCGAGCGCATGGGCCACATTGAATTGGCATCGCCAGTGGCTCACATCTGGTTTTTGAAATCGCTGCCATCGCGCATTGGGCTATTACTTGACCTTACTTTGCGCGACATTGAACGGATTTTGTATTTCGAGGCCTTTGTGGTTGTCGATCCGGGTATGACCACCTTGGAGCGCGGGCAACTGCTGTCCGATGAAGCTTACCTGCAAGCCATCGAAGAGCATGGCGATGAATTCGACGCGCGCATGGGCGCCGAGGCTGTGTACGAGCTGCTGCGCTCGATCGATCTTCAGGCGGAAGCAAATAAACTGCGTAGCGAGCTCAATGATACGGGTTCTGAGACCAAGCTTAAGCGTATCGGCAAACGGCTCAAGTTGATCGAGTCGTTCATTGACTCCGGCAATCGTCCCGAGTGGATGGTGTTGACCGTGTTACCGGTGCTACCGCCCGATCTGCGTCCGTTGGTGCCGCTGGATGGCGGCCGCTTTGCCACCTCGGATTTAAACGATCTATACCGGCGCGTCATCAACCGCAACAATCGCCTGAAGCGCTTGTTAGAACTCAATGCGCCCGACATCATCGTGCGCAATGAAAAACGCATGCTGCAAGAAGCGGTGGATGCACTGCTCGATAACGGTCGGCGCGGACGTGCGATTACTGGCAGTAACAAGCGCCCGCTAAAATCCTTAGCGGATATGATCAAGGGCAAGCAAGGCCGTTTCCGTCAGAACCTATTAGGCAAGCGCGTGGATTACTCCGGGCGTTCAGTCATCGTGGTCGGCCCGACCTTAAAGCTGCACCAGTGCGGTTTACCGAAGAAGATGGCGCTGGAATTATTCAAGCCGTTCATCTTCAGCAAACTGCACCTGCGTGGCCTTGCCACCACCATCAAGGCGGCGAAGAAGTTAGTCGAGCGGGAGGGCCCGGAGGTATGGGATATTCTCGAAGAAGTCATTCGCGAGCATCCCGTGCTGCTCAATCGTGCACCTACCTTGCATCGGTTGGGAATTCAAGCGTTCGAGCCAGTACTGATTGAGGGCAAAGCGATTCAGTTGCATCCATTGGTGTGCGCGGCATTTAACGCCGACTTCGATGGCGACCAGATGGCCGTGCACGTGCCGCTATCTATAGAGGCACAGCTTGAGGCGCGCGCACTGATGATGTCCACCAACAACATCTTGTCTCCGGCCCACGGCGATCCGATCATCGTGCCCTCACAGGACATCGTGTTGGGCCTTTACTACATGACCCGCGAAAAGATAAACGCCAAAGGAGAAGGTATTCGCTTCGCGGATATAGCCGAGGTGCATCGCGCTTACGAGAATCGTCAGGTTGAGCTGCATGCGCGCGTCAGTGTGCGTATTCGCGAGGTCACATTCCATGAAGATGATGAGCACGAGGAAAAATTGACGCGTGTGGAGACGACTGTCGGCCGTGCGCTGCTGTCGCAGGTGCTGCCTGAGGGACTCAGTTATGATTACATCAACTGCCATCTCGATAAGCGCGCGATCTCGCGGCTGATTAACGCCTGCTATCGGTTGGTTGGTCTAAAAGAGACCGTGATCTTCGCCGACAAGCTGATGTACACAGGTTTTTATTACGCTACGCGAGCTGGTGTCTCGTTCGGTGTGGACGATATGGTGGTGCCACAGGAGAAGGAAAGCATCCTGGCCGTCTCCGAGCGTGAGGTCAAGGAGATCGAAAACCAATACACCTCTGGTCTATTGACCAAGGGCGAGCGATACAATCGTGTGGTGGATATCTGGTCACGCACCAATGACCAGGTGGCGAAGGCCATGATGGTGAAGCTTGGCAGCGAAGAAGTAACGGATGCCGAGGGTAAGTCGGTGAAGCAACCCTCGTTTAACTCGATCTTCATGATGGCCGACTCCGGCGCACGTGGTTCAGCGGCTCAGATCCGTCAGCTTGCGGGTATGCGCGGCCTCATGGCCAAGCCCGATGGCTCTATCATCGAAACGCCGATCACTGCCAACTTCCGCGAGGGCCTGAACGTCTTGCAGTACTTCATCTCCACTCATGGTGCTCGCAAGGGTCTGGCGGACACAGCCTTGAAGACCGCCAACTCGGGTTATCTCACCCGCCGCTTAGTGGACGTGGCGCAGGATCTGGTCGTAACAGAGGAGGATTGCGGCACACGCGACGGTCTCGTCATGAAGCCCATCATCGAGGGGGGTGATGTAGTCGAGCCGCTGCGTGAGCGCGTGCTGGGTCGTACGGTCGCCGAGGATGTATATCTTCAGGGTCAGAAAGAGCCGGTGGTGACGGCCGGCACCTTGCTAGATGAACGGTGGGTGCAAAGACTCGAGGACCTAGGAGTAGACGAGATCAAGGTGCGTTCCGCGATCAATTGCCAGACCCGCTATGGTGTCTGCTCGGCCTGTTATGGGCGCGATCTGGCGCGCGGCCGTATTGTCAACAAAGGTGAGTCCGTCGGTGTCATTGCGGCGCAATCCATCGGCGAACCGGGCACTCAGCTGACCATGCGCACGTTTCACATCGGCGGCGCAGCCAGCCGCGCTGCGGCCGCGAGTAGCATTACGATCAAAGCGCCCGGTCATATTCGTTTGCATAACATCAAGATCGTTAAGCATAAATCGAGTGGCAATAACGTCGCGGTATCGCGTTCCGGCGAAATCGGTCTTATCGATGCTCAGGGACGCGAGAAGGAGCGTTATAGGGTTCCTTATGGTGCGGTCATCTCGGTCAACGACGGTGATGCGGTCGAACCCGGTCAGGTGGTCGCAAGTTGGGATCCACATACGCACCCGATTATCACCGAGGTCGCCGGTTACATCTCGCTGATTGACTTCGTCGAAGGTGTCACGGTCAACAAACAGATCGACGAAGTAACCGGTCTGAGCGCGCGGGTAATCTCCGATCCCAAGACGCGCGGCGCGGCGGGCAAGGACCTGCGGCCCATGGTCAGACTGGTAAACGAAGATGGCGTTGACTTAGCATTGGCCGGCACTGAGCTTCCGGCTCAGTATGCGCTGCCGCCGGGCGCGATCATCAGTCTCACGGATGGCGCCAAGGTCGATGTGGGTGATGTCATCGCCCGTATTCCGCAGGAGTCTTCCAAGACGCGCGATATCACCGGTGGTCTGCCGAGGGTAGCAGACTTGTTTGAAGCGCGAAAGCCTAAGGAGGCGGCCATTCTCGCTGCGCGTTCGGGTACCGTCGGATTCGGGAAGGATACTAAGGGTAAGATGCGGCTGATGATCACCGATGAGCATGGTGAATCGGTGGAGGAACTCATTCCCAAATGGCGTCACGTCAATGTATTCGAAGGTGAACATGTCGAAAAAGGCGAGGTGATCGTCGATGGTGAGATCAACCCGCATGACATCTTACGCTTATTGGGTATCAACGCGTTGACCGAATATCTGGTCGGCGAGATCCAGGAGGTTTATCGGCTACAAGGTGTTAAGATCAACGACAAGCACATCGAGGTCATCATTCGGCAGATGTTGCGCAAGGTTGAGGTCATCGAACCCGGCGATACCCGATTCCTGCGTGGTGAGCAGGTCGAATCTGCACGCCTGCTGCAGGAGAAAGATCGCCTCGAGCGGGAAGGTAAACAAGCGGCGACTTTCGAGCCGGTGTTGCTGGGCATAACCAAGGCCTCGCTGGTGACGGAATCATTCATTTCCGCAGCCTCTTTCCAGGAGACCACAAGGGTACTCACCGAGTCTGCCGTGCGCGGCAGCCGCGATGACTTGAGGGGCTTAAAGGAAAACGTCATTGTTGGCCGTTTGATTCCAGCCGGTACCGGTCAGGCCTATCATAATGAACGGCGGCGTCGGCGTTTAGGCGAGTTTATGGGCGTAGGCATACCGGGGCGTCCGGTTGAGATTGCGCCCGAGGGCGAGAGGACTGAGACGCAGACAGAAGAAAGCGCGCACGATGCGAGCACGTAGAGGGTGTGAGATGTAAGGAGTAAAACGCTAAGGTGTTATGGAGCACGAGATCATCACTCGTGCTCATCTCACACCTTATGGTAAGTTTAGGCCTGTTTGACAGGTCGTCCCATAGCTTCTACAATAGATGCGGTAGACAGGCCGGCGGTAAACCGGCCTGTCCGTATTTTGACAGGAGAAAGTCTTAGGTGGCGACCATCAACCAATTAGTACGTAATCCACGCAGGCGCCGTCGCGAGAAGAGTAATGTGCCGGCGTTGGAGGCCTCTCCGCAGCGGCGCGGTGTTTGTACGCGTGTTTATACGACCACGCCGAAGAAACCTAATTCAGCCTTGCGTAAGGTAGCGCGCGTACGCCTGACTAATGGCTTTGAGGTCGCGAGCTATATTCCAGGTGAAGGGCACAATCTGCAGGAGCATTCAGTGGTGCTTATTCGCGGCGGTCGGGTCAAGGACTTGCCCGGTGTACGATATCACACCATACGCGGCAGCCTTGATACCCAAGGCGTGCAAAACCGTCGTCAGGGGCGTTCCAAGTACGGCGCTAAACGGCCTAAGGCTTAACATCAGACAGACCCAAAATCCATGCCGAGAAGAAGAGAAGTTCCCAAACGCCGACCGCTGCCCGAGTCTAAGTACGGCAGCGCTCAGCTTGCCAAGTTCATCAATATGCTCATGCTGAATGGTAAGAAGTCCACGGCGGAGCGAATTGTGTATGCTGCGTTGGATCAGATTAGGGCCAGGAAAGGGTCAGACGGTATAGAGGTCTTTGGTAAGGCGCTGGAAAACGTGCGCCCGATGGTGGAGGTGAAGTCCCGAAGAGTCGGCGGCGCCACATATCAGGTGCCGATAGAGGTGCGTGCGGTGCGTCAAACAGCGTTGGCCATGCGCTGGATCGTGGGTGCGGCACGCAAGCGCGGCGAGAAATCCATGACCAACAAACTTGCTGGTGAGCTCATGGATGCGGCCGAAAGTCGTGGTGCCGCGGTCAGAAAACGTGAAGACACGCATCGTATGGCAGAGGCTAATAAGGCTTTTTCGCACTACCGCTGGTGATAAGAACAGTTCTTAAATAGCCGCTGGCGTTGTTGAAAATCAATTCGACGACCTTATGTACTTCTGTACACTTGGTCTCCTCGTCGCGCAATTTTGCTGTGTCAAGGGTCCGGGGGTATTCTCAAGTACATTCGTTCGGCCCGTCGGTCGAATTCTGTCAATTTTGGCGTAGCAGCAATAAACACTCGTTGTGCAAATATAGATTGAGCGCTACGCAAGTTTATTGAGGTTTTAATTTCGTGGCACGCAAGACTCCTATTGAGCGTTACCGAAACATCGGTATCGCAGCGCATATCGATGCTGGCAAGACGACCACCACCGAGCGCGTCCTATTCTATACGGGCGTGTCCCACAAGATGGGTGAAGTGCACGAAGGTGCGGCGATAATGGACTGGATGGAACAGGAACAGGAGCGTGGGATTACGATTACCTCCGCGGCCACCACCTGTTTCTGGAAGGGAATGAATCAGCAGTTTCCAGAACATCGCATCAACATTATCGACACGCCAGGGCATGTCGACTTCACCATCGAGGTTGAGCGCAGCTTGCGTGTGTTGGATGGTGCCGTGGTCGTGTTCTGCGCGGTCGGCGGTGTAGAGCCGCAATCTGAGACGGTATGGCGGCAAGCGAACCGTTACAAGGTGCCGCGCATCGTGTTCGTGAACAAGATGGATCGCGCGGGCGCCGATTTTCTACGCGTTATTGGACAGATTCGCGAACGCTTAGGCGCTGTTCCTATACCCTTACAGATACCCATCGGTGCCGAGGAACGCTTCAAAGGCGTGGTGGATCTGATCCGCATGCGCACCGTGTATTGGAATGACGCTGATCTCGGTATGACCTTTGAGACTGGCGAGGTGCCTACAGATATTCTCCCATTGTGTCAGAAGTGGCGCGAGACCTTGCTGGAAGCAGCGGCCGAGGCCTCTGAGGAATACATGGATAAGTATCTGGAGGCGGGTGATCTTGCAGCCGAGGACATTATCAAGGGCTTGCGTATGCGCACCTTGGCCAACGAGATCGTGCCTGCCCTATGCGGATCGGCATTCAAGAACAAGGGTGTTCAGGCGGTGCTGGATGCGGTCATCGAGCTTCTACCTGCGCCCACTGACGTGCCCGCGATTAAGGGGCATCTGAACGACGCCGAGCAGACTATCGCCGAGCGCTGTTCTTCCGATGATGAGCCCTTCGCTGCGCTTGCCTTTAAGATTGCGACTGATCCCTACGTCGGCACCTTGACCTTCTTCCGCGTCTATTCCGGCGTACTGAGGTCTGGCGATACTGTTTACAACCCGATCAAGGCCAAAAGGGAGCGCATCGGGCGAATTCTGCAACTGCATTCCAATCACCGTGAGGAGATCAAAGAGGTCTATGCGGGCGATATCGCCGCGGCGGTGGGTCTAAAGGACGTCACTACGGGTGAGACCTTGTGCGACATGAACAATGTCATCATCCTGGAAAAGATGGATTTCCCAGAGCCCGTGATCGCGGTTGCGGTGGAGCCAAAAACCAAGGTCGATCAGGAGAAGATGGGCTTGGCTTTACAGAAGCTCGCACAGGAAGATCCTTCATTTCGTGTGCATACCGATGAAGAATCGGGTCAGACGATCATCTCCGGTATGGGGGAGCTGCACTTGGATATCATCGTCGATCGCATGAAGCGGGAATTTAAAGTTGAGGCCAATGTGGGCGCGCCGCAGGTTGCTTACCGCGAGACAATCCGTAAGACGATCGAACAAGAAGGCAAGTTCGTGCGCCAAAGTGGTGGCCGCGGTCAGTACGGCCATGTATTCCTGCGTCTTGAGCCTGCTGAGCCTGGAAGCGGCTACAAATTCGTCAACGGGATTGTTGGCGGTGTGGTGCCTAAGGAGTACATCCCGGCGGTTGACAAGGGCGTGCAGGAGGCGATGCAAAATGGCGTTATCGCCGGCTTTCCGGTAGTAGACGTTAAAGTGACCCTATACGACGGCTCCTACCACGATGTAGACTCCTCTGAAATGGCCTTTAAGATCGCTGGCTCCATGGCCTTTAGGGAGGGCGCCATCAAGGCCCGCCCGGTGCTGCTAGAGCCAATCATGAAGGTGGAAGTGGTGACGCCGGAAGAGTATATGGGCGACGTAATGGGCGATCTCAACCGGCGCCGTGGACTAGTTCAGGGCATGGAGGATATGCCCGCAGGCAAAGTGATTCGCGCTGAAGTTCCGCTCTCGCAGATGTTCGGTTACGCAACCGACCTACGTTCAGCCACCCAAGGACGCGCCACCTATTCGATGCAGTTTACAAAATACGCCGAGGCGCCTAATAACGTGGCCGAGGCGGCTATCAAACGGGCGTCTTGATATCCGTGAGGCGTGAGAAGTGAGATGCAAGCTGGTTAATAGTTTCTCACACCTTATGCCTTAACTATAGAGGTTTACGTGAGCGTGAGGAGGCAATGACATGTCCAAGGCCAAGTATGAGCGCACCAAGCCGCATGTCAATGTAGGCACGATAGGTCATGTGGATCATGGCAAGACCACGTTGACGGCGGCGTTGACCAAGGTGATGGGCGAGACCTATGGCGGGGATTTTATTTCCTTT
>DATACK010000335.1:0-8641 GCA_036259115.1 Gammaproteobacteria bacterium
ATACTGCGGTACCACAGATTCTAGTGTGGTAGAATAGCGTTTGCCGTCCCTGCAAACGCTGTCCTGCCTAAGCGAGCGATAATTGTCCAGCGACATCGGCTTTCCTGGCACGTATTCCAGGATCGAAGCCTGGACCCGAGAGAGGCGGTCTGGTAGGCCGATCACCAGCCGTTTGACGCCCATTACGCTTGCGCTGTACTGCACCAGGGCATTGAGCGTGTATTCGCGCGGGCCGCAGAGATTATAGCGTTGACCGTGGGTCGATGGATCTTTCAGCGCTGCTGCGAATGCATCGGCGACATCACCGACGTAAACCGGTGCGAAGCGCGCGTTAGGGCAGGCTAGCGGCAGGATCGGCGCGAACTTGAGCAGACCAGCGAAGCGGTTGATAAAGCTGTCTTCCGGTCCAAAGATCACTGAGGGGCGAAAGCTCGTAACATTGAGACTTTCTCCTGCCTTAGCGTGTACGTAATCTTCCGCTTCGCCCTTGGTGCGTAGATAGAAGCTCGCGCCTTGCGTGGCGTGTGCACCCAACGCGCTCATGTGCAGCAAACGGTGCACATGCTGATCTTGGCAAGCTTTAATCACTTTGTGCGCCAGTTCCACGTGTACACGCCTAAAGCCGCTGCCGTTGCGGCCTTCCTCGTTGAGAATGCCAACTAAATTGATGACTGCGTCGCAGCCCTGCAGATGACGCTGTAACTGCGTGGGATCGTGCACGTCGGCCTCGATCAGCTTTACCGTGGGCAATACCAGCAGCGCGCGGTGGCGCTCGCGCCGGCGGGTCAGCACCTTGACCTGAAGATGCTGGTCAACCAAACGGCTGAGCAGATGACGGCCCACAAAACCGGTGCCGCCGAGTACGCATATCTCTTGTATGCTCATCGTGTCTTGATCTAGCAAAAGATGAAGATCATGTAACAGACGCCGCCACTTATGCGCCGCGGATTGAGCGCCTACGCCGCGGATGCCTTGTGCCCTTTTTGCCCGCAGATACGCGTGGCTTGTGTTCGCCGCGTGCGGGCGGCTGTGGTGTGATCAGCAGTTCTGGCCTGATATCGGCAACAGGAATCTTGTGGCCTATGAAGGCCTCGATGTCCGGCAGGTGAAAGGAATAGTCTTCGCAAGCGAAGCTGATGGCGTCACCCTCGGCCCCGGCGCGCGCGGTGCGGCCGATGCGATGTACATAGTCTTCTTCGGACTCGGGCACGTCGAAGTTGATCACGTGACTGACAGCGGGAATGTGCAGGCCGCGCGAGGCCACATCGGTGGCGACGAGCAGGGGATACTCGCCCGCTAGAAAACCCTGCAGCAGCCGCTGGCGCTTGCGCTGCGGGACATCGCCCGTGAGCGATGCCGCCTTGAAACCGTTGGCCGCGAGGTAGGCCGCGATCTGTTCCGCGGCCTGTCTGGTATTGACAAAGATCAGGGTACGCTCGGGACGATGTTGCCGTAAAAGACCCAACAGTAGCGGGATCTTCTCCGAGTTTGAAGGATGATAGACAAGCTGGCGCACCTTGTCGGCCGTCACCCGCTCAGATTCGATTTTTATCAATTCCGGGTTATTCATGTGCTCGTATGCCAGTTCCATGACCCGGTAGGAGAGCGTCGCGGAAAAGAGCATGCTGAGCCGCTGTTCAGGTTTGGGCATGCGCCGCAGCAGAAAGCGGATGTCTTTAATGAAGCCCAGATCGAACATACGATCGGCTTCATCCAGCACCATGACTTCGACCGCGCGCAGGTCGAACACGTCTTGCTTGAAATAATCGATGATGCGGCCGGGTGTGCCGATGAGGATGTCGACACCAGAGGTGAGGCTATCACGTTGTTTGATATAGTCGATGCCGCCGTAGATCAGCCCGAGCTTAAACTCGGTGTGACGACCCAGTTGCAGTGCGTCTTTGTGGATTTGAATGGCGAGTTCGCGGGTTGGCGCTAGAATCACCGCGCGCGGCTGGGTTGGTTTGTGATCGGGCGCAGCTGGAATCCTTATCAATCGCGTGTAGAGCGCTACCAGAAAGGCGGCCGTCTTGCCGGTGCCAGTCTGCGCCTGCCCAGCCACATCGCGGCCCGCCAAGAGCAGCGGCAGGGCGCGCGCCTGAATCGGAGTACAGTGGGAAAACCCCACTTCGGCTAGACCCCGTTGGACTGCATCCGGCAGATCGAATTGAGTAAACCTGACATCAGGCATCTGTTTTACAATCATTATCCTAGGATAGCGTAATTAGATCCAGTCTTATAAATGACTTATAGATGGCTAGGGGCTTACCTGCATAGGATGCGACAGATCCTTGCTTATTTTGCTTGTATACTGCAAAAACGTCATAGACTTGAACGCGACGATACGTTAACCTGATCTTCAATAGGCACAGAGCCGCAGATTTCAAGCCTTTGCGGAGATTCATGTGAACAAAAATATCAGGGATATTACCGATGATGCTTTCGAAGCCGAAGTGTTGCAATCTGACACCCCAGTGCTGGTGGAGTACTGGGCCCAATGGTGCGGCCCGTGCAAGATGATCGCTCCGATACTCGATCAAATCGCGAATGAATACGCTGGCAAGCTCAAGGTCGCAAAGCTCAACATCGACGACAACGGCGCCACACCGCGTAAGTACGGGATACGCGGGATACCGACCTTGATGATATTCAAAAACGGCGGCGTGGAGGCAACCAAGGTAGGCGCTATATCGAAGTCGCAGCTAATGGCCTTTATCGACGAAAATATCTAATAAACAGACGGGCGGCCCTTGAGATAGGCTGGACGGGGCGCCATATTAATGCTAGCTTTTAATTATTCGTTTATTCCTTGCCGTCCAGGCATTTCCTCGTTCAAGTAGAATCACATAACGCAGAGATAACCCGCCCCGGGCGTATGCTGCGTAACGGCGCCTTTGAAGCTTGATATTGTCTGATCACGCAGGACCTTGCGTGCATGCGCAGGGGCCATATTTCCAAAACCTGGTTTTTTATACACGCCGGGGGCGTGATTGAGCCCTTAATCGCGTGGGCTTCTCTGCGCTTCCCCATTATGAACGGTGTCGCAGTTATGAACCTTACTGAACTCAAACAGAAACCCGCCGCGGAGCTAGTGGACGTCGCACAGTCGGTGGGCGTCGAAGGGGCGGCGCGCTCGCGCAAGCAGGACATCATCTTCTCCATCCTCAAGGCACATGCAAAGAGCGGAGAAGACATCTTCGGCGATGGAGTATTAGAAATCTTGCAAGATGGATTCGGCTTCCTGCGCTCAGCCGACAGCTCCTATCTAGCGGGCCCGGATGATATCTATGTCTCTCCCAGCCAGATCCGCCGCTTTGGACTTCGCACCGGCGATACGATATCCGGTAAGATTCGACCGCCCAAGGACGGGGAACGTTACTTTGCCTTGCTTAAGGTCGATGAGATCAACTTCGAGGCCCCGGAGAATGCTAAAAACAAGGTGCTGTTCGAAAACTTAACGCCCTTGCATGCTGAAAAGCGCCTCAAGCTCGAGCGCGGCAACGGCAGCACCGAGGACATCACCGCAAGAGTCATCGACATCGTCGCCCCTATCGGCAAGGGCCAACGCGGACTTATCGTCTCCCCACCCAAGGCCGGCAAGACCATCATGCTGCAGAACATCGCGCAGAGCATCACCACAAATCATCCAGAATGCTACCTCATCGTATTGTTAATAGACGAGCGTCCGGAGGAGGTGACCGAGATGGAGCGCATGGTCAAGGGCGAGGTGGTATCCAGCACCTTTGACGAACCCGCCACCCGCCACGTGCAAGTCGCAGAGATGGTGATCGAAAAGGCCAAACGTCTAGTCGAGCACAAAATGGACGTCGTGATCCTGTTGGACTCAATCACACGTCTGGCACGCGCCTACAACACCGTGGTACCGGCCTCTGGCAAGGTACTGACCGGTGGCGTGGATGCCAACGCCTTGCAGAAGCCCAAACGGTTCTTCGGCGCCGCGCGTAACGTCGAGGAGGGGGGCAGTCTCACCATCATCGCCACCGCGCTGATCGATACCGGCTCCAAGATGGACGAGGTGATCTACGAGGAATTCAAGGGCACCGGCAACATGGAGATCCATCTCGATCGCCGCATCTATGAACGGCGCATCTTTCCCGCCATCAACATCAATCGCTCTGGCACGCGCCGCGAGGAGCTGCTTACCGAGTCAGACGAGCTGCAGAAGATGTGGGTGCTGCGCAAGTTCTTAAATCAGATGGACGAGGTCGAAGCCATGGACTTCATGCTGGGGCGCTTGCAGTCGACCAAGACGAATAATGAGTTCTTTGATGCAATGCGACGCTAGCAGGCGCCCCCACGCCATCCTTGTCTAACAGCGCGGACCGCGCTGAAGCATATCATTGCTTATACGACTGGATCTGCGTTAGCCGATCTTGCGCCTTTTGTGAGCACACCGGCCGCACGAGTCAGGTGTCATGCGTGGTCAAGATATTTTCCAGTTCCTCCGCGTTGCACGGCTTGAACAAGTAATTTCGACGCCAGCTTGCATGATGCGTTCGCATATCGCCGCGTCGTCATAGCCGGTTTTCGTGACTAGGAGATAGCTGCGCATCGGCTAAGCCTTCGCGCAGCCGCATGGCCAATTCGCAGCCATCCATTCCCGGCAGCTCAATGTCCAATAGGCCAGTAAGGCGAGCAACATGTTGATGACTTCCGCCACAGCGGCGTTGTCGTCGACGACTAGAATACGCAAGGGTTCACAGGCCGTGGCCTCCACTGAGTATGCCGACCCCCGTAGTTAAGGTACCTCATCGTTTAAGTGATGGCTTGCTTCCGGTAAACCGCGCGGCTACCGATGTCGGTACGAAAATAAGCCGCCTCCCAATTGATGGTGTGCACCACTTCGTAGGCGCGTGCCTGCGCATCAGGAATCGTATCGCCTAGCGCCGTGACGCACAGCACCCGTCCGCCGCTGGTGACAATTTCTCCATCGTGCTCCGCCGTGCCCGCATGAAAGACCTTAACATCCGCGGGTTCACGCGCCGGCAGCCCGCGAATTACGTCGCCTGTGGTGTAAGGTCCCGGATAACCGCCAGCGGCCATAACGACGCCCAATGCGGCGCGCGCATCCCATTGAGCATCGGTAGTAGCAAGCCGGCTGTCCAATGCGGCCAGGCACAGCTCGACCAGATCCGATTTCAGTCGCAGCAAAATAGCTTGAGCCTCTGGATCGCCCATACGGCAGTTGAATTCCAGCACCTTGGGCGCGTCATCGATGCCAATCATGAGACCTGCATACAAAAAGCCCGTATAGGAATTCCCCTCGGCGGCCATACCAGTGACTGTGGGCTCAATCACCGTGCGCATAATGCGCGCGTGGAGCTCAGGCGTGACCACCGGCGCCGGCGAATAAGCCCCCATGCCGCCGGTGTTGGGACCGGTATCGCTATCACCGCACGCTTTATGGTCTTGCGAAGTCGCGAGCGGGAGAATGCTTGCGCCATCCACCATGCAAATAAAGCTCGCTTCCTCGCCGGCAAGAAATTCCTCGATGACCACACGCCGGCCTGCTTCACCGAAGGTTCCATTATCCAGCATAGCATGTACGGCATCGATAGCCTCAGCTTCGCTATGCGCGACCACCACACCTTTGCCCGCTGCCAATCCGTCGGCCTTGATCACGATGGGCGCGCCGCACCGACGGATGTGCGCCGCCGCTGGCCGGAACTCCGTAAAACTCGCATAAGCTGCGGTGGGGATCTGGTGGCGCGCAAGAAAGTCCTTGGCGAAGTGCTTGGAGCCTTCCAGGCGGGCGGCCTTTTTCGTGGGGCCGAATATCCTCAGTCCCGCGTGTTGGAACACGTCCACGATGCCTGCCACTAATGGCGCTTCAGGCCCAACCACGGTTAAGTCGATGGTATGGGTCTTAGCGAAATCGAGCAGCGATGACAGATCATCGGCCGTGATGGCGATGTTCTCCGTCTTGGGCTCGCGCGCCGTGCCCGCGTTGCCGGGCGCCACAAACACGCGCTGAACCCGCGGTGAATTCGCCATCTTCCAGGTCAACGCGTGCTCACGTCCGCCGCAGCCGACGATTAGTATATTCATCAAGACAATCCCAACATTAAAAACGCGTTGGCCGGAGGGCAGCACACACCGACAGCCCTCCCGCGTGTTGATCTCCGCGCAGGTGAAGGTGGCCAGTATGATATACCCATTGGTAGCATGAGACGGAAGTTTAACTGAACGCGCGCATGGCACGCCCGCGCAGTGCAAAGGTGCATTTTTAATTAATGTCCCTTTCGGCGCGCTGGCCAAAGGCGCGCGGCTTGGTGTAGCGATCGATGGTCGGGACTGCCATGTTCATCAGCAGCACCGCGAAGGCAACGCCATCCGGGTAGTCGCCCCACTCGCGGATCACGAAAGTAAGCACGCCGATGCCAGCGCCATAGATCAGTTTACCCACGGGCGTGGCGCTCGCAGTTACTGGATCGGTGGCGATAAAGAACGCACCTAACATGGCGCCGCCGCTAAACACGTGAAAGGCTGGGAACGGATGGCTGCCTGGATCGGCAATATAAGCGAGGCCTGCGGTAATGAGCAGGCTACCCAGCATCGTCACCGGGATGCGCCAGGTGATGATCCGCTTGTATAGCAGCCACATGCCGCCCACGAAATACCAGTTGGCGACCCATTCCCAACCCTTGCCGCCAAAGTCGCCCCACAATGGACTTGCGCGAATCTCCTCGATGGTGCGCATCATTTCAAGCCCGGTGCGCATAGCATCCAGTGGGGTGGCCATGGTGAGCGTGTCCCAATCCATCCCGTGCGGCAGATTACCCGTCAGAATAACGCTCAAGGTTTGCAGCAAGTGCAAGTCTTCGCCGGCCAATGGTGCAGGCGGCGGCCACAACGTCATCTCACTTGGAAAAGACACCAGCACGACCGCATACCCCACCATCGCGGGGTTGAATGGGTTATAACCTAATCCCCCATAAATGTGCTTGGCGATAATGATCGCGAATGCAGCGCCGGTAGCAGCGACCCACCAGGGCGCGAGCGGTGGCAGCGCTAACGCCAGCAGCCAAGCCGTTACCACCGCGCTGTAGTCGCCTAAAAAAGGCTGCATAGGCCGCCCGCGCGCAGCGAGCATCGCCGCCTCTGATGCTAGTGCCACGACTATGGCAATGAGGATCTGAAACAGCACGCCCGAGCCGAAATACCAGCTCATCGCGAGTGTTCCCGGCGCCAGCGCATAGAGCACTTGGCGCATGACGCGGCCAACGCTGTTGTTGGTGGTATGGTGTGGAGAGGTGGAGGTTTGAAAGCGCATTTGTTATGCGTATGGTTTCTTGCGCATACGTTACATCAACATGCAGTCGCGTGCGGCATAACTTGCGCCAGCTGGTGGTGCGAATGTTCGATATCGCGACCCGATCTGGACGTGTCGCATTACAGGATAGACAGGAAGCCTGTTCGACAAAGTTTTCGAGCAAACGGCCCTAGGTAGGCCTCAGCCGCAATAATCGAAGATAGTCACGCCTACGGCGCTGCAATCACGCCTCTCGGCCAGTGGCGGTCTGCGCTTCTGCTGCGTTGTCATTCTCGTTCTTTCTCTTTGCGCTTTGCGCGCGAGCCATAAAGGCGGTGGGCCATATGGGCGACATGTTGGTCATGATCCTCGCCCCAGATTCTTGTCTTGGCCACACGATAATAATCCACGAGCGGGATCTTGCTGGGACACACATACGCACAGCAGCCGCATTCGATGCAGTCAAACAGGTTATACGCCTGTGCCCCTTTAAGATCTCCGGCCTTGGCGCGCCAGTAGATTTCCTGCGGCAGCAATAACGCCGGGCAGACGCTGGCGCAATCGTCGCAGCGAATGCAGGGCATGGTCAGCGCCGGTGCGCCTAACTCCCCGCGTGCTAATGCCAGAATGCAGTTCGTGGCTTTGATAACCGGCGCGTCGTCTGTTTCTAACGCGAAGCCCATCATTGGGCCACCGATGATGAGCCGTTCAATGTCGTCCGTGTAGCCGCCGCAGTATGTGATGACATCGGCAATAGGCGTACCTAGTGGCACCTCGAGGTTGCGCGGTTGCTTTACGCCCTGGCCCGTGACGGTAACGATGCGCGACAGCAGCGGTTCGCCGTAAATCACCGCGCGCCGCATCGCTTTGGCAGTGCCCACGTTATGGCAGATGACACCGATGTCGCCAGGTAGTCCATCGCTGGGAACTTCTAAGCCGGTTAAGACCTTTATTAACTGCCGCTCACCGCCGACCGGATAAAGGTTCGGTACCCGCGCAATACGCAGGCCATCGACTTCAACACCGCCCAACGCGCCACAAAGTGCCTCGAACGCCTCGCGTGCGTTATCCTCGAGGCCGATCACGCAGATGCCCGCCGTAGGGCGTGGCGCATTATGTGTGCACCCTCGATGACGGCCTCCTGGGGCGCACGCATCAGCATCTCATCGCAACTGATGTATGGCTCGCACTCGCCGCCGTTGATGATCAGCGTGTCGATCTTGTTTGGGAAATAGAGCTTGACTGCGCTGGGGAATGCGGCGCCACCCATGCCGACGATGCCGCAGACCCGTGTGCGCGACAAGCAAGGCGCTGTCTATGTCACGGTAATCTCGCATAGGCTGCGCACTCTGCGTTACCCATTGATCG
>DATACK010000336.1:0-6766 GCA_036259115.1 Gammaproteobacteria bacterium
CGAGCTTTTTTGTGTTCGCAAGTTGAGATTGTGCTGCATCGTCGGCGCGAAACCGCTTGGTGTTTTCGGTTTGGTTTTCGGGGAGAACACTTTTCGGATCCATCGGCGGCTGGCCGCCCTTGGGAGAGGCGAGCGTGAGCTCCGCGCCGGCATCCTTCAGCACATAGTAGGGGGTGGCTAACTCTTCCAGCCAGAAGCCGGTCTTCTTACCAGTGTCACCCAAGCGATCATGGGATGTGAGAACAATTAGAACTTTCATATCAGGCTCCTTATGTCTGAGATCCCCTCCCGCCACAGCATCGATCCAGTGTTACTATAAACTCAGCTCCTTGTTTCTTGCCACCTAGCCACTGTGTCGAGGGCGGGTTACTGGGACTGCTACGGTTGGGGCTTTCGTGGGGAGCGTTCGCGCAAGCTGGTGGCTCCAGTTTATTCATATCCGGGAGCAGATAGAGGCCGGGCAGAAAACGCCAGCGCGCTGCTCGGCGTCCGAGAAAGGACGCTGCGATGCGCCGCCTGATTGAAGTGGAAGTGGTTACACGCGGAGCTGCACACCCCAATGATCGTGAGAAATGATTATCTAGGTAACAAACAGGTAACAAAATATGCTTAACAATGTGGAAAGCTCCGGGACATATTGAAACACAAACCTCCTTATTTCAATCTATAAGAGCGCTCAGCCGGATGCAGATCGTTTGAGAGAATTTCAGGAATGTACAACTCTTAATCAGTAGATTGTAGGTTCGAGGCATACACGGCCAGTATAAAATAATCATTTGCGTAGTCGGTACAAACTGGCGATTTGTGTCCGCATTGTATCTGCAGATGCGCCTGTAGCGGATGATGCTTGCCTGACTGAGAAGGTACGGGATACCGTTTTCAACGTGGGGCGCTTGACAACTTGGTTTCACAGGAACTTTCGCAATTGACGGAATGCCGGGTGCAACCAGTAGATGAGGAATTTCCGCAGTCCGCATATCGGCTCGGCAACTTCTTGTTGAATTGGAGCTGCGGTGTTTCATTCCGAAAGAGAAGCCGCGTTGAACCTTCGCGCTCATTCGCATAGCGAACGCGGCCATTTCAGACTGCAAGGAAGCTCTTGAACATCTCGGTAGTTTCGCGTTCAGTCTAAGAGCAAGATTTCTGTTTATTTTCTCTGCCTGAGCAGATCGAATCGGCGGTCACGATGTTGTATCAGGCGATCTAACAGGCTTTCCAGCCGCATAAGATCGAAGACATTGATACGCGTCCTGATAGCCCCTATGACCGGCTGAGAAGAATCTATAACATCAGTCGCCACTCCAATCCCAGAGCGCTCCTGTCGGGAAATCTTCACCCGGTGTGGATTAACAACGATGGGCTCTACGCTCAAGGCGACAGCTCAAGCTCTCATTTAGAATTTGACGAACTAGGCGACATCATCAGAGAAGTTGCTCATGTGGCGGAGGCGCTATTACGGGGGAACGTTCTGAACAAGCAGATTTAGCTGATTGTTACGTGACCAAATCCAGCCTGCTTGCACTAAACAAAAGCCCCGCTACTTGACGGGGCAATGAGACTCCCATGTATGGAATTACCTTCCAAACGCTGGTGCCTTCCGTGGAGCACCGGGAGCGTAAGGGGCTCGATCTAGCCTATCTAAACAGCGCGGCTCCATTCGAGCAAGATGTAAGGCGTAAACCGTTCAGTGGGGGGATCGGCGAGCATAGCGCGAATGTTGCCCCTCACGCGCTTCATAAGGCATCCTCAATTCTCCTTCAACGCGCTCCATTGATTCGCACAGTCCGCGATCTATGCCGCGGCAGATACTTACATGCAGAGATTAAAACGCTGTCGATGTCAGTAGCAGCGGCGTCCGTCATTTTTCTGGATTTGAAAGCAAGGATCGGAGTGCCGGCAAGCCCATAATCCTTATGCTAGCAGTTGCGGCGAGCCACTTGGCGCGCCGAGATCGACGAGGAGTGCTACCTTGCATCCTACGATGACTATAAAAGAGAAGGTGCCGCCATCGTTTGTCACCGGTGAGGCGCGTTGGGCGGCGGTGCTGCGCCGTGACCGGCATGCAGACGATGTATTCTTCTATTCAGTCCAGACTACTGGCATCTACTGTCGGCCGTCCTGTCCATCTCGGCAGGCGCGGCGTGACCATGTTCAGTTTTATCCGACCGTTGCGGCGGCCGAACAGGCGGGGTTTCGGCCGTGCAGACGCTGCCGGCCGAATGAGCCTGCGCTGAGCCAGCAGCACAGCGCAGCCGTAGCGAGGGCTTGCCATTTGATCGAGATAAGCGACGAAATGCTACGCTTAGATGGGCTCGCGCAAGCTGCTGGTATGAGTGGCTCTCACTTCCATAGGGTGTTCAAGCGCGTAACCGGCGTTACGCCGAAGGCCTATGCTGCCCAACACCGGGCGCAGCGGGTGCGTGATGAATTGGCCCGCAGTCAGTCGGTGACGGATGCGATCTACGGTGCCGGGTTTAGTTCCAGTGGGCGTTTTTACGCCGAGGCTTTACAAACCTTGGGCATGACACCGACTAAATTCCGCACGGGAGGCAAGGGCGAATTGATCCGCTTTGCGGTCGGTGAATGCTCGCTAGGTGCAATCCTAGTTGCCGCCACCGACAAGGGAATTTGCGCAGTCATGCTCGACGATGATCCAGAACAGCTTTTACGCGAACTCCAGGATCGCTTTTCTAAGGCACAGTTGATCGGCGGAGACCCGGACTTCGAGCACTGGGCGGCGAAGGTCATCGGCTTGGTCGAGAGGCCCGCATTGGGCCTTGAGCTGCCGCTAGACGTGCGGGGCACGGCCTTTCAGCGGCGGGTGTGGCAGGCGCTGCGTTCGATTCCCATCGGTGAGACGGCGAGTTATACGGAAATCGCCGCACGCATTGGCGCGCCGAAGGCGGTGCGCGCGGTGGCGCAGGCCTGTGGTTCGAATCCGATCGCCGTCGCCATTCCTTGTCATCGGGTCGTGCGAAATGACGGTGCACTGTCCGGTTATCGCTGGGGTATCGAGCGCAAACGTGCACTGCTCGAGCGTGAGGCGTCGTGAGCAACTCTCGATGGAGTAAGAGTATCGAGTGCATCACCATCAATCCGGATCAAAAGCTGTTCTACGAACCCCAGCGTGTTGCGGGCATAAAAGAGCGAACTGTCCTGATTTGCGTAGGATTGTGGGTGTTGATCAAACGGGAAAGCGCGCGACGGCTGACACGGCAGGGTGGTAGCGAACCCCACTGCAACCGGTTCCCCGACGGTCGCAAGCCCGCATGATCCTAGTCGACACCTCCGTCTGGATTGATCATCTACGTTGATATGGCCAGCCAATCGGGATGGTCGCTTCTTGGGCTGCTCTTATCCGTTCGCGAGCGTGATTTCGCAGCCTTAGCCAACAGCCACAGGAATAAACGACATGTTCTCGCGGCGCTTGCTCACGGCCCGCCAGTCACAGGGATCATTTGGCAGAGGAGTGTTTTCAGGCGTGGCAAGCAGGTCCTGAGTGGCCTGTTCGATCAGTACAATGAATGTCGCGTTGTCAGGCATATCCCACATCGGGCCGTGAGCACCGGGATAGAAGACCGCATCAAAATCGTCGGCCGATACATCGGCAAGTCCTTTGGTGTTAGCCAGTTAAGCTTGCGCGACTTTGTCGGCGGGAAAGCGCTTCGTTGCTTGGGTCTCGTTTTCGGGTAGATGGCTCTTTGGTCCGAGTGGCGGCTGGCCGCCGTTGAGAGAGGCCAACGTGACTTTCACGCCGGATCCTTGAGCGCATAGTAAGGCGCGGCGAGCTCTTCCAACCAGAAGCCGGTCTTGTTACCAGTGTCGCCTAGGCGATCGTGGGATGTGAGAACAATCAGAACCTTCATGTCGAGCTCCTTATGTCTGAATCCCGTTTGTTTAGGATCGATCCAATGCTCCAATGCTGCCGTAATCTCGACCTCTTTGTTTTTGCCGGCATAATGCCGCTTAAGCGGTTAGGTAGCCAACAGATCTAAGAGCTGGCGGACTATACCCCGGATGTCAACGCTGTCTCATCCCTTAGATATTGGACTCGTGTCGGTTCTTGAGGGCCCAGCATACCGGCATTCCCGAATTTGAAAGCAATCTTCGGAGTGCGCGGGCCCGTAGCCGCTGATTAGATTACTTTCATCGTTTGAATCGTTGAAAAAGAAGGATGCAGATGAACGTGACAGTGATGAATGCTCAACTCATGCGCCGTTCTGTTAGGTGACGATCCTTAGAAATGACGCGTAATTTGCGGGACTGTCTCCCGCGAACCGATGTGATTGGCAGCGATGGCGATTCCTTGCCATCGCGTGCTGAAGAAAGATGGTGGACTGTCGCGCAATCGTTGGGAGTGTTAAACGCAAGCGCGCTTTTGCAAAAGGAGGCACACGCATGAATGAAGTGGTCAGAGGAGCGCGGGCGATCATCCCCGCCGAAGACATTGCCAGCAGGGTGAACGCGCGTGTTTGGGCGCGGGTGTCGCAAGATCTCGATGCGCAAGCGTACGCGATTATCGAAGGTCTGATCACGCGGGAGGAATGCCATGCGCTGGCCGCCCTGTACCCAATGGACGATCTCTTCCGCAGCCGCGTCGTGATGGCGCGCTACGGCTTTGGGCGTGGCGAGTACAAGTATTTTAGCTACCCGTTGCCCGATATCGTTGCCGGCCTTCGTACAGCCATGTACCCGCGCCTTGTACCGATCGCCAATCGCTGGAACGCCGCGATGAGCATCAATGTTCGCTATCCGGAAAAGCATGCAGATTATGTCGCACTTTGTCATGCTGCAGGGCAGCTTCGGCCCACGCCGCTGCTGCTTGCCTACGTGGCGGGCGATTACAACTGCCTGCATCAAGACCTCTATGGAGAGCATGTATTCCCGCTCCAGGTCACAATTCTGTTGTCAAAACCCGGCCGCGACTTCACGGGCGGCGAATTCGTGCTTACCGAACAGCGCCCGCGCGTGCAATCGCGCGCCGAGGTCGTGCTACTCAATCAGGGAGATGCTGTGATCTTCCCGGTCCATCAGCGGCCAGTCAAAGGCACGCGCGGATTTTATCGGGTCAATATGCGCCATGGCATCAGCTGCATCCGCTCAGGACATCGTCATACGCTGGGCATCATCTTCCACGATGCGACCTGAGCGAACAAAAAGACCCTTCAAGCGACTCATCACGCCGGCCCAAGCCGCTGTCCAGTCATCCGAATGTGCTAGGCTCCGGCTTGCGCTGGAATGACAAAGCAGGGCCTAAACAGACTCTGTCAGAATTTATAGTCATCATTGTCGTCGGCGAAAGTCGCAAAGAAGTGGACCCCGATTTTCGGACAGGAGTGTAAGGTGGAATCCGCTAAGCTGAGGGTACTGCAATGCGTAAGCGGAAGAACTACGCACCAAGCTTCAAGGCGAAGGTTGCATTGGAGGCGATCAAGGGTGACGCCACCATTGCCGAGCTGGCTAAGCGCTACCAGGTGCACCCGAACCTGATCACCAATTGGAAGCGCCAAGCGCTGGAGGGTCTGCCTGAGGTGTTCTCAGGTGGTCACGAGCGCCGTGATGTCGGTTACGAGACCCAAATCCAGGCGTTGCACGCCAAGATCGGCGAGCTGACGGTGGAGAAGGATTTTTTAGCCAGAGCGTTCGATCGATGAGTCGGCAGCGTCGTTTAGTCTTGATCGAACGCGATGCTTTGGGCCTGAGCATCGCACGCCAGTGCGAGCTGGTCGGTATCAGCCGCGCGTCGGTCTATTACACGCCCAAGGGCGATAGTGCCGAGAACGAGCTCCTGATGCGCCTGATCGACGCGCAATACCTGCGCACCCCTTGGTCTGGTGCGCGGCAGATGGCCCGGCACCTACGGCGCGAGGGTCACTGGGTGAACCGCAAGCGCATCGGCCGGCTGATGGCCAAGATGGGGCTGGTGGCGGTGTATCCCGGCCCCAGCACCTCCAAGACGCACTCGGCCCATCGCATCTACCCGTATCTGCTGCGGAGCATCGACATCACCCGGCCTAATCAAGCCTGGTGTGCCGACGTGACCTATATCCCGATGCGCCGGGGCTTTTTGTATCTGGTTGCGATCATGGACTGGCACTCGCGCCGCGTGCTGGCGTGGCGGTTGTCTAACACATTGGATACCAATTTCTGCGTGGAGGCGCTCGAAGCGGCGCTGGCGTGCTTTGGGCAGCCCGAGATCTTCAACACCGACCAGGGTTGCCAGTTCACCTCGGATGACTTCACGGGCAAGCTCAACGAACACGGCATCCGCATCTCGATGGACGGTAAGGGCCGCTGGATGGACAACGTCTTCATCGAGCGGCTGTGGCGCTCACTGAAGTACGAATGCGTCTACCTGCACGCCCTCGAGACCCCGTGGCAGGCCAGAGCCCACATCGGTGACTGGATCGAGTATTACAATCAGGCGCGTGCGCATTCTTCACTCGAAGACCGGACACCGGATGAAGCCTTCCGGGGCATGCCGCCCCTGACCATGGCAGCGTAATCCATGAACTGGATTCCACCTTACGAATGCTGCCGGCCTGTCCAACGATTGGGGGCCACCTCAATCGTTTTGTTTATATGCGTGTAGAAGCTATGTAGAGCAAGCTTGCTGTTTGGTTCCAATCCGCGGATCTTGAAATGAATGTAAATGCTCTTCTACGCCGTATTATGAGGCTATTCCAAAAATCAAAAGGAAGGGGGGGACGTCACGGGCGGTAGGCAGCTTCGGCTCGTAACATGTGTGGTACATTCGATAGCAGAA
>DATACK010000337.1:0-2108 GCA_036259115.1 Gammaproteobacteria bacterium
CTCGCCATCTCCAGCATCTCCTCGAAGGTAATTCGCGCCAGACGCCGCGCTTGCGGTACTACGCGCGGGTCAGTGGTATAGACGCCGTCCACGTCCGTATAGATCTGGCACTCGCTCGCCTTTAAAGCAGCTGCGAGTGCAACCGCAGTAGTATCGGAACCGCCGCGACCTAAGGTAGTGATATTGCCATGTTCATCCACGCCTTGAAACCCAGCGACGACCACAACTTTGCGAGCAGCTAAATCGCGCCGCACGCGCGCATCGTCGATCTCCACGATACGCGCCTTATTGTGCACGCTGTCGGTGAGAATATGCACCTGCGCGCCGGTGTAGGAGACAGCGGGACAGCCACGCTTTTCTAGGGCCATGGCAAGCAGCGCGATGCTCACCTGTTCGCCCGTGGCCAGAAGCATGTCTAGTTCACGGCCGCCCACTTGCCGATTGATTGCGTGCGCGAGACTCATTAACCGATCGGTCTCACCGCACATGGCCGAGGTTACCACCACGAGGTCGTACCCGTCGTCACGCCAACGCTTGACCTTAGCGGCAACATGCTCGATACGTTCTACTGAGCCCACGGAGGTGCCGCCGTATTTTTGAACGATCAGTGACATAAGGTGCACATGGCAAAGGCGCGCATTAGACACTAGTTACAGCGCTAGTGAAAGCGTCAAAGCCATCAACTAATCTGAATGCTGCTTGGCGCCAGAGCCTGGACTCAACCGCACCAAAAATCGAGATCCACAGGTTTCACGAGCAGCTTGGGTTTGTAAAACCACAGTGCCGCACATCATCTTTGCCAAGGGTCTAGAATCACATCTAAGCCGTCGTTAGTAACTGCGCGCGCACCCAGTCCGGCACCGACTTCAAGGCCGCATCCAACGCCTGCGGATTATTACCGCCAGCCTGCGCCATCTCGGGACGTCCGCCGCCCTTACCACCGATCTGACGCGCGACTGTATTGACGAGCTCACCAGCCTTGATCCTGTCCGTCTGATCTTTGGTTACGCCGGCCACTAAGCTGACCTTGTTATCCCTCACTGTTGCCAGCACGATGGCCGCGCTGCCGAGTTTGTCTTTTAGCTGATCCAGCGCATTGCGCAAAGATTTAGAATCTGCGTTTTCTACACGTGCCGCGAGCACCTTGATGCCGTCTATCTCCACGGCCCGCGAAGCCAGGTCGGTACTGCTCGATGCCGCAAGCTTTGTTTTGAGCTGCTCCAGCTCGCGCTCCATGGCACGGTTACGCTCCAGCAATTGACGCACCTTTTGATCGACATCCGATCGATTGCCCCGAACAAGCTCGGCGATCTGATCCAGCCGCCGCTCATTGCTATCCACCCATGCCAGCGCGCCCCTGCCGGTCAATGCCTCGATGCGACGTATGCCCGCGGCAACACCAGTTTCGTTCACAATCTTAAACAGCCCGATATCACCCGCACGCTTAACGTGCGTTCCTCCGCACAACTCGGTAGAGAAATCGCCCAGCCTCATTACCCGCACCTGCTCACCGTATTTCTCACCGAACAGGGCAATAGCACCTGCCGCGAGCGCATCATCAATGGGCATAATATGGATATCGGCCTTAACGTTGGCGCGGATTTGATCGTTAACCAGCGTCTCGATTTCGTTGAGTTGTCGCGGGGAGACAGGATCAGGATGCGAGAAGTCGAAACGCAGCCGATCCGGCGCAACCAACGAGCCCTTTTGCGTCACGTGTTCGCCCAACACCTTGCGTAGCGCTGCATGCAACAGATGCGTGGCCGAGTGGTTGAGCACAGTAGCCTGGCGGCGTTCAGCGTCCACGGCCGCCGTGACCCGATCACCTATCGAAAGCCGACCGCACATCACGACGCCGATGTGCGCATGGGCACCCGAGAATTTGCGCGTGTCGCGCACCTCAAAGCGCGCGACGCCGTTTTCCAATACACCGGTATCGCCAACCTGGCCACCGGCCTCAGCGTAAAAAGGCGTGCGATCCAGAAATACTGCGCCTTCCTGACCCGTCTCCAACCATTCCACCGAGGTTCCTTCAAACAACAGTGCGTTGATCACACCTTCATCGATCAGTCTATCGTATCCGGTAAATTCCGTATCTTTAAACACAC
>DATACK010000338.1:0-5068 GCA_036259115.1 Gammaproteobacteria bacterium
CGAAATATGGGGGCCGAATTCGTGGGGAAACGTGTTCGGCAAACGGCACCCGACGCGCGGCCGTGACGGCTACTGGCGCATGACTGCAACGACGCTGGGCAAGTTGCTGCAGAGCGGCGGAGAAGGAATCATTTTCCGCGAAGTGCGGAAGTAGAGGGGCGACAGTGCCGCGTCAAACGATCTCCGCATTCACGGGAACATTCAGGTTCCTGTCGAATTTCTATCCGGCCACGGCTGAGTATGCCGGCACGCTGTATCCCACAGCAGAGCATGCGTACCAAGCAGCAAAGAGCCTGGATCCTGACGTACGCCGCCACTTCGCAATGGGCGGTATCTACACAACGCCTGGGCAGGCGAAGCGCGCCGGCCGCCGTATAGCGCTACGCGGCGATTGGGAACAGGTAAAAGTAGAGATCATGCGCGCCGTGCTGCGTAGTAAATTCACGCGTAGCCACGTGCTCAGAATCAAACTGCTCGATACGTACCCTGCAGAGCTGATCGAGGGGAACCACTGGAACGACAGGTATTGGGGTGTGTGCAACGGCCGCGGCGAAAACATGCTGGGAAAGTTGCTCATGGAGCTGCGTGCCGATCTGCTCATAAATGGTAGCGCACCACTGACACCTAGCCAGCGACGCGCGCAGCAATGAACCTGAGCCGCATTGTCGTTGTAGACTTCGAGACGGATAAAATCGAGCCACGGCCGAAATATCCGCCTGAACCTGCAGGCGTCGCACTCTGCACACGTGACCAGACACTGCGGCACTACTTCGCCTGGAATCACAGAGTGCCGGCGTCGCTGGGGCCGTCGTATAACAACTGCACGAAAGACGAAGGGCGCGCCGCGCTGCTGAAAGTGTGGGAAGATCCCAGCGTGGATCTGCTGTTCCACAACGCGCCTTTCGACATATCGGTTGCGGTTGAAAAACTCGATCTCCCCATGCTGCCGTGGCACCGCGTGCACGATACGCAGCTACTTCTATTCCTGTACGACCCGCACGCCAAAGAGCTCAGTTTGAAGCCTGCAGCGGAAAAGCTGCTTGGCTGGGCGCCGGAAGAGCGCGACGAAGTACACGAGTGGATCTATGCGAACCGCAAGGTTCTGATCGCTGAATACGGCGGCAACATAACGCGTGCGAAAAAGGGTGATAACTCTCCGTCTGCATGGATAGCGTACGCGCCGGCAACGCTCGTGGGGCGCTACGCAGTAGGTGACGTAGAACGTACACTGGCTCTGTTCCGGTTCCTGTATCCACTCATTGTCGGCGCCGGCATGTACGACGCGTACGAACGCGAGCGCCGCGTAATGCCGATCCTGCTTGAAAACGAGCGCGTAGGATTGCGTGCTGACGTGCTCCGCCTGTCGCAGGACATTCCGGTATACCGGGGAGCGCTGCACCAGGTTGAGAGCGCTATGCGCCATTACCTTGACGCGCCTGAGCTCAATTTTGACAATGACAAGGACGTAGCCGCGGCGTTTGAAGCTACCGGCGCTGTGAAAGAGGATATGTGGGTCAAGACGGCGAAGAGCGAGCAACTGTCAATATCGAAAGACAACCTGCCGCCCGAAGCCTTTGTGGATCCGCTGCTGGCAAGTGCGTTTGGCTACCGCAATAGGCTCGTGACAAGCCTTAAAATGTTCATGGAGCCGTGGCTTGAAAAGGCAGTGCCGAACGGAAGCTACATTCATACGAAGTGGAACCAGGTTCGCAATCCGCGCGGCGGCACACGCACCGGCCGACCCAGCATGACGGATCCTAACCTGTTGAACGTGAGCAAGACGTGGGACGATCGCACGGACGGTTACGTGCACCCAACATTGTTGAACCTGCCAGAGCTGCCGCTAACACGCGAATACATACTGCCTGACGGTGACGAAGTTTGGGTGCACCGCGATTTCGACGGGCAGGAGCTGCGCATATTCGCACACTTCGAGTGCGGCGAGCTCATGCAAATGTACCTGCAGGATCCCATGCTCGATCCGCACGGTTGGGTCAAGCAACGAATTATTGATCTCGTGCAGCGCGACCTGGAACGCACGCAGGTTAAGACGCTCAATTTCCAAAGCATGTACGGCGGCGGCATTCAGGCGATCCAGACGAAGCTGCGCTGCAGTGCGAAGGAAGCAAAGGAATTCAAAGCGTTCCATGACCAGGCGTTGCCTGGACGTAAGATCCTGTCGGAAGAGATCCAGCGTATCGTGCGCCGTGGCGATCCCATACGCACGTGGGGCGGCCGGCAATACTACGTAGAGCCGCCCAGCTACAGCGAGAAGCACAGGCGGCGCATGACGTGGGAATACAAGCTGATCAATTATCTCATTCAGGGTTCTGCAGCCGACGTAACCAAAGAGGCAATCGCGCGCTGGCACGAGCAAGGCGGCCCGTCCAACGGTTCGCGGTTCCTGCTCACTGTCTACGACGAAATTAACCTGAGTGCGCCGCGCAATCGTGCGAAAGAGAGCATGGCTTTCCTGCGCTCGATCATGGACGGAATGGAGCTGGACGTACCCATGCGCAGCAGCGGCAAAATTGGCGAGCGCTGGGGCGCTCTAACGAAGGTGGACTAATGTATACGATCCAAACCATTCCTGACCCGACGACGCGCGCAGGTGAGCACTACCGCATTACAGACGCGGACGACAACCGCGTAGCCACGTGCTACGATATAGGCAACGCTAAAACCGTTGTAGCTGCACTAAACGGTGCGCCTGTTCTCAGTACAGCGCCGGCAGAGGGTGTCTGCCGCGTGTGTGAAGGTGCGTTGGTTTGCGAGCTGCACCCGGATCGGCCGTGGGGCTCTGTATCGAATTCGCCCAACGCATGCAACGCAGAGTGCCCCGGTCCTGGTATGCTCTGCCTGGTCTGCAAGCGCGAAGAGATCGAACGTGCGCGCAAGGTGCCGCAGCCTGACGAAGAGATCTGGAACCCGCACGCACCGGACTGCGCGTTCCGTCCGTGGTATCGCATTCGCTACCTGGACGACCACTTTGTGCCGCCAGGGTGTACGTGCGTCATGCGCGAGATCCTGCGCAATGCGCTGCTCGATCATATCGCGGCGTGGGAAAAGCTGAAACCGATCATCGGCGTAGAGGCATTCAGTATCAGAGGACAGGCGCACCTGCAGGAGATCCAGATAGCCATGCGCGTGCTTGCCGGCGATCTCCTGCCCATGCTTATGAATGAGCCTGCGCCGACGCCGGAAGAAGTAGCGCGCTGGTTCCACGAGCACTACGAACGGATTGCAAAGGACGTAGGCTACCATACGAAGCTGGAAAGCCGCGTGCCTTTCGACAAGCTGGCGCGGATCCACCAAACGTTAATGACGCGCACCGCTGACGCAGTGCTGGGTGAGATACGCAAGGTGAGAGGCGGTCAATAATGCCTGCTTGGGTAATTAACACGCTCTACGCGCTCATGGCGCTTGTGGCGGTTACGCTGCTGCTGATCGTGCTTGTCGGGATCCGCCACGCAGTGGAGCTCGCGCCGTATGATTACAACCGCAGCATGGGCCGCGTTACGTTGCTGCAGCTCATTGTGGGTTGCCTCTTCGCTCTGGGTCTGTTGCTGGGTGCGCAATGAGTGAGCCTAACCCGAACATGGCTATGACGGCGTGGAGCTATTCACGCTGGGATATGTGGGACACTTGCCCAAAGCAGGCGTTCTTCAAATTCGTAGCCAAGATCCCAGAAGAGGAAAACGACGCCATGCGCGGCGGTACGATCGCACACAATGAGATCGCAGAATTCATACGCGGCGATCGAGACGACGCGTTAGAGACGATCCGCGGTTGGCGTTTCTTCGGTTCGCTGTTCATGGAGCTGCGCGAGCTCAAAGCTCTGGTAGAACAGGAGTGGAGTTTCCGCAGGAATTGGAGCGCCACCGGCTGGTTCTCAGGCGACACGTGGCTACGCAGCAAAATGGACGCGTTCATTGTCTATGCTGACGGCACGGCTGACGTAGTTGACCATAAGACCGGTAAGAGCAAGCCGCGCCACGCGCTACAGGCAGAGCTGTACGCACTGACAGTATTCAAGCGCTACAGCCACGTGCACCACGTTACGGTACGGTTCTGGTATCTTGACAGCGGCGAAGAGGGTGTGCACCGCTACTCCCGATCTGGCGATATGGCAGAGCTCGAAGCGAAGTGGACGAAGCGCGGCGAGCAAATGCTAGCTGACAAGCGCATGGCCCCGCGGCCAGGCAGTCACTGCCATTGGTGCTCCTACGCGTTCAGCAAGGGTGGACCGTGTAAGTATGGCTGATCGTTACGACAAAGCGAAACTCGCACGTGCGCGCACCGTGCATTGGCTGGCGTCCTACGAAGCTGTTCAAATGGACGTACGCGGCGTGACGCTGTGCGGCCAGCGTATCAGTGCAGCCATGGGCGATAAATTCATAAAGCCAAACGCACCCGCAAAGTATTCCGTGTGGTGCAGCCGCTGCAGGGCAGTAAGGAAAGAGCAGGACGCGGAAGCGGAGAAGCAGAAGCAGAAGGAATTGGCAGGTTTGTGTCCGCACGGTTCCAACAGCGACGATTGCCCGGACTGCAGGCACTGAATGAGCACTGTAGAGTGGCGGCGTCACGGCCGGCGAAAGCCTTACACTGATCGAGGCATACGCAGGTTGCCGTGTTTCCGCTGCGGACAGCCGGCGCGTTATCAGTGGCAGATTTGTTCGGACAACAACCTGTGGCGGCCGCTCTGCGCTCTATGTGACGTAGAGCTGAACGAAATGGTGCTACACTTCATGGGACACCCGCACGCCGAAAGGCTGAACGCGCTGTACTTCAAAAAGGTACTCGGCACCATTAATCCGATCTTTGTAAAGCAATGACCGGCCCTGAGAAAAAGGTACAGGAAGCCGTCTGTAAATACGCAAAGGGGCTTGGCTACCTTATCAAACGCAGTTATTTTGGTCCGGGTGTAGAAGCTGGTTGGCCGGATACTGAGATCTACATGCCGTACGGGTACACGTTGCATATCGAATTCAAAGCACCTGGCAAGCCGGCGAGCAAGCTGCAGAAAAAGCGGATACGCGATCTACGCGAGCGGGGTCATATGGCGATC
>DATACK010000339.1:0-75242 GCA_036259115.1 Gammaproteobacteria bacterium
CATGATACTGCACGCGGGACCCGGTTATTCGAAAGTAAAATTTATGGTATTTTATCTGATTTGTTGGCCTTGTTGTACAGATCTTCTTGAAAGGACTCCTCCGGAGGGGGTGTTGACGCAGCGTAGCTGTCTGGCTCACCCGAGGGGGTCATGCGATTCAATGCGGCGCAGCAGACAAGCATCTGTGCGCCTTGCCCTGCAATGCAGCGCAAGCACATCCGGTCACTGAAGATCGTCTTGACACGAGATATGGCTGTCTCAGCCACACTGCGGCGGTGGTAGCCACACGCCTGTTTCACGCCTTGCGCCGGATACATCGCAAGTTCTCGTCTTGCACCAAGCTCACGTGCATTATCATGCTGCCAGATACGTGCGCCGCGGTGGAATGGCCGCCTAAGACCTTCTCATCGATTGCTTGCTAGCAGTCGCGTGCGTCATAGGCCCCATGGCCTGAGCCCTGCGCGAGGTGCGCGTTGATTTATCAAGCATTGCGGCGCTAGTTGTCTCTGGCTTAAAAGGTCGTTGCGTACACCACCGCCAGCTCCATCTTGAGCAATGACCACAATGAGCAAAGGCAGCGCCAACCGGTACACCACCGAAGGTCATGCCATATATCGCCGTGTCGCTATATAGGGGCGCAAAGAGCCTGCTTGACCTCTGCGGCTGACCGCATGCTATGTAGTGAGAGCCTCTTCGCCCCCCCACAGCGCCAAGCTCTCGCACCGAATGAGCACCGCCTTATACTCCCGCCAGTTGCACAAGCGGTATTTGGCTTTGGCTGCCTTTGCTCGCATACAAGGCTACTAAACCCCCGCCTTCGCAACTAGTTGGGCAACAAAGCTATAGGAAGCTGTAACAGCGTAAGGCTAGGTATAAACGTAAGCTGCCGCCTTAGCTGTTGATCCGAGAAATGATAAACGATGGGTAACAGGAACCCTGTGCAGACCCGCGAAACCGCGCCGGATTGCACTGTGTTTGCGGCGACGCCCATAGTGATTAGCACCAACATAACGCTGAACAGAAAGATGTATTTCTGTGGTAATGACGATGGTATGGTCGGTTGCAAGCCGTAAGGCTACTATCGGCACCATGGCGGCGGCTATCAGCTCAGGCGCCTAGCTCACGAGACGTAGGGCTCCCGTCGTACTGACCAGCCACTCAGCCAGAAAGGCCGATAGAAATAACAGGCGAACTAAGGCGTTCATCGCTATAGACTCCTCCGCGGGGTTGAGCGCTATCCGTTTTTCAGCTGCATAAAGAGCCTCATCGTGCGCGTACGGATGTCTCGGCGCGTGCGGCGCCGGAATTCATAGGCCTTACTTGCCTTCAAACGGTCGATGATCTCCGTCACACGGCACTGATCTTTGTCGGGCTCTTGGCTTTTATGCGGAGCTATCGATTGAGATTCAAGAACTCGCATAATCTGTTCTGAAATAGGGGATATTCGCGGCCTGCATCCTTCCTTCGATGACAGCGATGGGCGCTCAGACACAATTGCTTGGTGCGAGACTTCGCTGAACTGATGATCGGCATATTTCTTAAAGCTGTCACGTTGCACCTTGTTGGAGCGTTCGTACGCCTTCGTTCCCTTCTGGTAGAGGTGTCGTTTGGCGGAGTGATTGCCGAATAACATATGGTGAACTTTCTCCCAGTAGCGGTGCTTCCCTTCAAAATAAGGCAGCCCAATCTGTTCGCACAGCAGGCGCAAACTATCGGCGGAAGCCACTACATCAGCGCACCGCACCGCATGCCAATCATCTATCATGCGAAAGTACAATCTGTGATAATTTATCCATGCATTCTCCCATCTACGCTCTTGGCCTCGTTTGGCGCAGGAATGATAGTATTCTTCTGGAGTCTTCCAGATTAAGACATTTTCGACGCCGACTCCGGAGCGGATCAGCGTCTTGGTGCGTTGCTGAATCCACAATGGATCTTTGCTGGAATCAACTATATAGCTAACACTCGGAAACAGTTCAAAGATCGTATCATAGAGCCTATCTACGCCAGCCCGCTGAATGTTATGCCATAAAAGGCACTCTGGATCACCGCACCCACAAATGATGTTGAAATGGTGCTGTCGGAATGGATAAAACATCTGGCTCACCTCGCCACATGAAAATCCATCTCGCGAGTTCGCCAGCATCAAGTCCAAAAAGGTGGAGCCGCTATACGAGCTCCCACCGACGAAGACGACTTTTCTCATTGTCACGTCTCATATGGTAGGCGCGTAAACAGTACCGAATCGACCCATCCACCGGCGCTGCCTCGGTAGAAGTAAGGCAAGGAACGATTAATGGCAGGCGGGTTGGTGAGCAATGATGAATATCTGCTAACGCTACATCAGATTGAAAGTGTGAAAACAAGGCTACCCGAGGCCTGCTTTAAAGACGCTTAAGGGTCTCTAAAGGTTACATTTATACAAGCCGACTATACATACCGCCTAGTGCGGGCGAATTGGCATCTATCGTCAACGGCTAAAAATAGGCGATCAGATGTAATCTCTGATTGCATTGAGGACTGGCAAGTATAACACCATCGTCTGTACAATCGGCCCCCATAATAGGCGCATTTCTGATCGTTAGGTTCTGCGTAATAGGATGCAAAAGCTATTAGAATTCTATAACTTACGATGCAAGCGCTCGGTTGGTATATAAACCGTCTAAAGCAGATGCCACTAGGGGAGGTGGTATACCGACTAAAACGAGCGGCAGGTGAACAGGCTCAGTTGTGTGGTCTAGGTGCGGCTCTTAGGGTGCCCCCGCCCACATATCCTAGCGAACCTATCCATTGGCTTGATGCGCCACCTGAGGTCAATACTGAAACTTACACGCAGGCCGCCGATCGCGTAATCGCAGGACAGATATCTTTATTTGCGCTGAAAGATATTTCTTTAGGATATATACCATCCTGGAATAAAGATATCCGGACAGGGATAGAGGCGCCACTCTTGTTTGGAAAAAAGATGGACTACCGGGATAAGCGGCTGGTCGGGGATATCAAGTATCTCTGGGAACCCAATCGGCACCTGCAGCTGGTTACCTTGGCGCAGGCATATAAACTGACCGGAGGCGCTGAGTACCTGACGGCACTGCGGGATAAGTTGGAATCTTGGTTCGTGCAGTGCCCTTACCTGCAGGGTCCAAACTGGTCGAGTTCATTAGAGCTCGGTATTCGCCTGATCAACTGGGCCTTTACGTGGCAACTCATTGGAGGAGTGACTTGTGTTGTCTTCGAAGATCAAAAGGGCAGGATATTCAGGGATCGCTGGCTGACTTCAGTATATCAGCATGCCCATTTCGTGGCGGGTCACCTATCCAGGTTCTCCTCGGCGAATAACCACTTGGTTGGCGAGCTCGCAGGTCTCTTTGTCGCGGGTTGCATATGGCCACTATGGAAAGACGCAGACGTTTGGCGTGTGCAAGGTTTCGAGGCGCTGACCCGCGAGGCGATGCTGCAGAATTGCGCGGATGGCGTCAACCGAGAACAGGCGATCTACTATCAACATTATGTGATGGATTTTCTGCTGATCGCCGCGCTGGTCGGGAAGGCTGTAGGAATTACATTTCCGCCAGACTACTGGGCCAGATTAGAGGCAATGATGGACTTTATGGCGTCCATCATGGATGTCTCCGGCAATATTCCTATGATCGGCGATGCGGATGATGGGTGTGCGGTACGCCTATCGCAAGAGCGTGATTTCTGTCCCTATCGATCATTATTAGCAACCGGCGCAGTATTGTTTAATCGACCTGACCTTAAAGCGAAATCAGGCGGACTTGACGATAAGACAAAATGGTTGCTCGGTGAGCAAGCGCAGGTCTACTACGGCCTTGAGAAAAGACGCACCTTACCGGTGCGGTGTGCGTTTCGTGAGGGTGGGTACTATATCCTAGGCACGGACTTTGAAACCCAAAGCGAGGTCCGACTCGTGGTTGACGCAGGGCCGCTGGGTTATCCGTCTATCGCTGCGCACGGGCATGCGGACGCCTTGGCGTTTACGCTTGCCATTGGAGGACGAGAGTTTTTGATTGATCCAGGTACCTACGCTTACCACACGCAGCCGAAATGGCGCGATTATTTCAGGGGCACCGCGGCGCATAATACGGTAAGAATCGATGGGCTTGATCAGTCCGTATCCGGCGGGAATTTTATGTGGATACGGCACGCACGGGCTCAGTGCGAGGCCTGGTCTAGCGATGAACACATGGACTTGTTTCGCGGCTCACATGATGGCTATGTGCGCTTGCCCGATCCCGTAACGCATCGGCGAGAAATACGTTTTGAAAAACTTACAAGACGCATTGAGATCGTCGACACGATCGATTGCCAGGGCGCACACGCGGTCGAACTCATGTGGCACTTCTCTGAGCAATGCAGCGTGATTGAAAAAGATGGTGTCATCTATGTAAAGAATACAGGTATCCTGATGATGATGCGTTGCTTGGATGACCAGGTAGCGGTGCTGCGCTTTGATGGTGACTCCGAGCGTCCGGCCGGCTGGATTTCCAGAAACTATGACGTAAAGGTGCCCACCGTTACGTTGGTGTGGTGCAGACAGATTATGGGTACTACCACTGTGCGTACGGTAATTGACTGCGCGCAGTCCATAAGGCCCTACACTGCGCGAGACTCCGGCCAATTAAGCGCAACGAATAGGTCATGAAAATAAGCATATTCGGACTTGGCTATGTAGGTGCGGTCTCCGCTGGTTGTTTCGCCCAGGACGGCCATGAGGTCATCGGCGTAGATCCCTATCAACCGAAGGTGGATCTAATCAACCATGGACAGTCGCCAGTTATAGAAAAGGATATTGGCGAGATCATTGCCTATGCGGTCAAAAACAAGAGGCTATGCGCCACTGTTGATGTGTCGGAGGCAATTGACAAATCCGATATTTCACTTATCTGCGTGGGTACGCCCAGTCAGTTAAATGGGAGCCTCGATCTCAAGTATGTCAGGAATGTGTGTGAGCAGATCGGTGCCTCGCTCAAGCGAAAGAACAGGTTTCATGTGGTGGTGGCGCGTAGCACGATGCGACCAGGAAGTATGGCCAGCGTGGTAATCCCCACCTTGGAGGCAGCGTCTGGCAAGAAAGCCGGCAAGGATTTTGGCGTATGTAACAACCCGGAGTTCTTGCGAGAGGGCACGGCGGTTTATGATTTCTATCATCCGCCCAAAACATTAATTGGCGAAATCGATCGAAACAGCGGTGATCTGCTGGCGCGCCTATACGAAAATCTGGACGCTCCGCTAATACGCACCGATGTGGAAACGGCGGAAATGGTCAAATACAGCGATAACGTCTGGCATGCGCTAAAGGTCGGCTTCGCGAATGAGATCGGCAACATCTGTAAGGCTATAGGTATCGATGGACATAAGGTGATGGAGATCTTTTGCCAGGATAATAAGCTTAATCTGTCATCCTATTATCTAAAGCCAGGCTTTGCCTTCGGGGGTTCTTGTTTGCCTAAGGACGTGCGCGCCCTGGTTTACAAAGCGCGCAGCCTGGATCTCGAGGCGCCTATCTTGAACGCCATTATTCCGAGCAACCAATGCCAGATCGAGAAGGGCTTAAAGATGATTCTCGAAAAGGGAAATAAGAAGGTGGGATTTCTCGGCTTTAGCTTTAAAGCGGGCACCGACGATTTGCGCGAGAGCCCACTCGTGGAGCTGATCGAGCGCCTTATCGGCAAGGGCTATGATGTGAAAATTTTCGACCGCAACGTCAACATTGCGCGCCTAGTTGGCGCCAACCGTGATTACATTCTTAACCATATTCCCCACATTTCGAAGTTGATGGTCGAGAGCATCGAAGCGGTGCTCACCCATGCCCAGACGGTGGTTGTTGGCAATGCAGACAAGGATTTCGCGGCTGTCCCCGATCGACTACGCGCCGATCAGGTGTTGGTCGACCTGGTTCGTGTTAGCCCGGGCAGAAGCGAGGCAGGAAAGTATGACGGCATCTGCTGGTAGGCCACGGCGAGTCCTGATCATTGTAGAGAACTTGCCAGTGCCTTTCGATCGAAGAGTGTGGCAGGAGGCCACGACCTTGGCAGACGCGGGTTATGTAGTATCGATCATCTGTCCAACCGGCAAAGGTTTTGAGGCTAGATATGAGGTCATCGATGGAGTCGAGATTTATCGACATAATCTGCCGGTGGAAGGGAGCGGTGCGCTGGGGTACGCAGTAGAATATGCAGCGGCGTTATTCTGGGAATTCGTGCTGGCATGGCGGGTACTAGTACGCAAGGGATTTGACGTTATCCATGCCTGTAACCCACCCGATACTATCTTCCTGATTGGAGCCTTTTTTAAGCTATTTGGAAAACGGTTTCTGTTCGATCATCACGACATAAACCCTGAGCTTTATGAGGCTAAATTTGGGCGTCGGGATATCTTCTACAAACTGATGGTGAGTTTGGAGCGTTGGACGTTTAAATTCGCCGACGTATCAATAGCGACCAATAAATCCTATGAACGTATTGCAATCGAGCGTGGCCGTATGTCTCCAGAAAAGGTGTTCGTGGTACGCAGTGGCCCTGATCTCACTCGGCTGAAAATCGGGCCACCTGACAATAGCCTTAAGCAAGGCCGGCAGTTTTTAGTCGGCTATGTTGGCGTGATGGGAAAACAAGAGGGCGTACGTTATCTTTTGCAGGCGGCTCATCATATTGTGCTTGGTCTGGGCCGTAAGGATGTCCAATTCGGTTTGGTGGGAGGCGGTACTGAACTTGAGGAGATGAAGGCTTATGCAAGCCAGTTGGGCCTGAGTGCCTATGTCACATTCACCGGACGGATTCCGGATGCCGATATGTTAGCCATGCTGAATACAGCCGATGTGTGCGTCAATCCAGACGTGGCGAACGAAATGAATGATAAGTCCACGATGAATAAGATCATGGAGTACATGGCATTAGCGAAACCGATAGTGCAGTTCGATCTCACGGAGGGTCGCTTCTCTGCGCAAGGTGCTTCTTTATACGCGGCTAAAAACGACCCGCTGGATTTCGCGCATAAGATTCTCTACTTGCTCGATAATCCAGCGCTACGGGCATCTATGGGTAACGCCGGGCGACAGAGAGTCGAAAACGAGCTGGCATGGAAATTCGAGATTCCAAAGCTACTCGCGGCCTATGAAACGCTGTTTAGTGGCAAAGCGGTGCCCAAGGTGGCGTAACGGGACTTCCGCGGCATTTATATACAAGCTTTGAGGGAATGCCGTTCAGTTAATATCCTTATTATGTTTGCTGCACCTGGAGGCTTTGATGGTATGGGCGCATCGCTCTTGAATCTGAACTCGCCAGCGAATACCAAGGATTATCACTAAAATCAAGCGACTGCCGCAGGTTTGCCTTGAGAGCACAGGCTGCCTTTCTTAATGCGCTGGGGGCCAGGGCGCGGTACGGTACCTTTGCGATGCGTGGTCTCATAGGCATTCCCCCGAGGTAGGGATCTGGGCAATGAATTACCTGTTTGCGATTGTGACCGCTACGGCGGTGAGTCTCACGGTGATACCGGTCATGATGCGTCTGGCACCCTGGCTCGGCATGATGGATCAGCCCGATCCACGTAAGGTGCATGCCAGACCGGTGCCAAGGGTCGGCGGCTGGGGGATAGCTCTAGGTGCGCTCTTACCCATTTTTATTCTGCTGCCGCACACGCCCACGGTGCTGTCCTATGTTTTTGGCGTCGCCGTATTGCTGATCTTCGGTACCTTGGATGATCGGCAGGAGATGGGGCACTACACCAAGTTCGTAGGTCAATTCCTGGCTGTACTACCTGTGGTCACCTACGGTGGCGTATATGTTGCGCACCTGCCACTGCTCGGAATAGAGCTCATTCCCACCGCCATTGGTATTCCCTTTAGCATCTTTGCGCTAATGGGAATGATTAACGCGATCAATCACTCCGACGGCCTGGATGGACTTGCCGGTGGCGAGGCGTTCCTGAGTTTGGCTGCGTTCGCGTTTTTGGGCTACCTGGCAGGTAGCGATTTGGTCTTGACTATCGCCTTGGCGGCGATGGGCGGCGGGCTTGGCTTCCTGCGCTACAATACCCATCCTGCAATCGTTTTCATGGGGGATGGCGGCAGCCAATTTCTGGGATTTACGCTCGGATTTTTGGCTATAGAGCTGACCCAGCAGGCCGATAGATCGCTGAGTCCCACCGTAGTCCTGCTGCTATTAGGATTGCCCATCGCCGATATTCTAATGGTCTTGGCAAAACGTATAAGCCGAGGGATGAACTGGTTTCGTGCTACAAGGAACCACCTACATCATCGGCTATTAGATATCGGCTTTGTGCACCAAGAGTCGGTCGTCATCATCTACACCATACAGGCACTGCTGGTCTTTAGCGGCATTGCCCTTCGTTATCAAGATGATTGGTTGTTGTTCTTTGTATATGTAGCAGCCTGTTCTGTCGTTTTCGTGGCGCTGGGTTATGCCGAGCACACCGGTTGGATGGCGCACCGGAATAATGAAGAGAATCGCCTCAGTAACACCATCTCGTATCTGAGGCTCAAGCTTTTAGTGGCACTGCCGCGACGCTTCATCGAATTCGCGGTGCCAGCCTACTTACTTATAGCGAGCCTGTTGATCGCTGATGTTCCTCAAGACTTTGGATTTGCAGCGGCCAGTATATTTCTTTTACTGCTGATCGAGTCATCCTTAAGCGTTACGTCCCGGTCGATCATATTACGTGCACTGGTTTATGTCGTTGCTACGTTCGTTATTTACCTCAATCATAACTTCCCGCCCCCGCATATCGCTTGGTTAGATTCGGTACAGTTGGGCTTTTTCATACTATTAGCACTGGCGATAGCGGCTGCTATAAAGTTTTCCCCCCGCCGCAGGGAATTTGAATTCAGAACGACTGCCATGGACTATCTGATGATACTCATCGTATTGAGCAGTTTGATCCTGTCGCAGACGCAGCGTGTTAATGACCAAATCAGCTTATTCGTATTCGAAGTGATAATTCTTCTCTATGCCTGCGAGCTGCTGATTATAGAAAAGAGAGAGCGCTGGAATCCGCTCACATTGTCATCTCTCGCCACGACTGGGGTTTTGATGGCGCGTGGATTAACCTAAAATGAAAAGCTGCGCGCTGTGGAAACTGGAAAATCCGAGGAATGGCCGATAACAAGGTCAAAAAAAGCCCTAACACTGTTTGGCATCATGCCACTGTTACCCGAGCCAGGCGGCAACAGCAGAACGGCCATAAATCCGTAATACTCTGGTTTACGGGCTTATCTGGGGCGGGCAAATCGACGGTTGCTCACGCCGTTGAGGAGGCGCTGCACCGGCGGGGTTGCCATACGTTTGTATTCGACGGCGATAACGTCCGTCATGGCCTGTGTTCAGACCTGAGCTTCTCTGAGGAGGCACGCAAGGAAAATATCCGCCGAGTGGGAGAAATGGCCAAGCTCTTCGTCGAGGCCGGCATCATCTCACTTACGGCTTTTATCTCACCATATCGATCGGACCGCCAGAAAGTCCGGGAACTGGTAGGTCCCGGCGATTTCATCGAGATCTACTGCCGCTGCTCTTTGGAGATCTGCGAGCGCCGTGACGTAAAAGGACTTTATAAGCGCGCGCGTCACGGGGAGATCAAGGAGTTTACCGGCATATCGTCTCCTTATGAGGAACCTGTGAATCCAGAACTGGTAATCGACACAGGAGAAACCGCGCTGGAGACGTGTGTCGATCAGGTCGTAGAATATTTGGATCGCAACGGTTATCTAAATTAACTTGCTCGCAAGCGCGACGCCGGTGTTATTCTTGCTTCATCGCGGGGGATCCAGGCGTTAGATGCTATGCGGGACGCCGCTCAGGGGGTTACGCTACTTAGCACCCGCCGGTATAGTATAATCTATGTATTCTGCCTTACCTTCAGGAGCACAATCCCGTAGTGGCAGATTGACTTTCAACCGCCTTTTGAGTATTGAACAGAGTAATGCCAAAGCCTCTTCTTGCAACCAAGCAAACGCAAGCAAGCAACGCAATGCCCAGCGAAAATGCCATCTCTAAGCGCCAGAACACAAAAGGCGTGGTGCGGGCTTGGCTTTATGATCGCATACTGACGGGATTGACTTCGGGTTGGTATCGGGAAGTATTAACGCGCTTACCAGCAGGTGCCTCGTTGCTCGACGTGGGAATAGGCACAGGTAGCGCCATTGCTCACAACGCTAGATTAATACGTGCTAAGAATATTCATATTTTGGGATTGGATATCGATCGGGACTACTTAAGCCGCTGTGAGAAGGTGCTGTCTCGAAATGACCTGTTGAATCACGTAACGCCATGTCTTACGTCTGTCTACGATCACTGCGGCGGACCTTATGACGCCGTTTATTTCAGCGCCAGCTTTATGTTATTGCCGGATCCGGTAGGCGCGATCAAGCATGTCTCATCGCAATTGGCACCTGGTGGTTGGATATTTTTCACGCAGACGTTTCATCATGAGAAATCGCTATTGATCGAGAAGGTCAAACCGATGCTGCATTACTTTACGACCATTCATTTTGGCCGTGTCACCTATGAAGATGACTTTCGCGAGATATTAAGTGAATCGGGCCTGGAACTACTAGAATTCTTTACAATGGCGAGCACGCGGCATACTTCCTACCGGCTAGCAGTAGCGCGTCCTTATACGGGCGCCGAATCCAAGGCCATGGCAGCAGGCGCTTGAATCGCTCGCCTGACGTGTCACTGCCTCCATTATTTCAACGTTCCATAGCTCATTTTTCTGCAAACCGCGGTGACGGTCTACTTTGCAAGTAGGTCAGTGGCTTGCTTGATTTAGGGCCGCTTGCTCACGCACGTCGGTCTGTCTTATTCTGGTCCAACCACGTTTCCAATCCCTGTGCATTTAGCTCAAGATCTGGCTTGAATAACTCAACCGACTCGTCAGCACCGAGCGGACACCCAGTCTGCGCGAGTTCATGCAGCAGCATATCAGTCATATCGCGCATTATTCTTTCATGTCGGTCGTCGGCGCGCGCAGCATTGCGCGCGATCTCGATAAGCCCATCTATACGTCGGTGCAGGTCGCGCGCTAATTGCGCTACGTCCGTTACCATCCCGTAGTGCGTCAAGAACATGCGCTCGGGTGCATAGCTTAGCAGACGGCCAAGCGAAGCATGCCATGCGTCTGGGTCAAACTGTACCGGTGTGGTAGTCGGGAAGATAAACGCACCCGCTGCGGTATCGAACTCTCGGTAGGAGAGTCCAAAGATGTCTCCGGTGAAGAAGCCTTTGTTGACCTCATCATATATGCTGTAGTGATGCCGAGCGTGGCCGGGGGTGTCCACGAACAGCAGCGGTCGGCCATTCAGATCTAGCACAAGGCCATCGTTGGCTACAGTTACGCGGGCTTCCGGAACCGCTACGAGTTCACCGAAGTTCTCGTGGAATGTAGTGTCGCCGTAAACGGCTTTCGCTCCGGTAATCAGCTTGCTTGGATTGATCATATGCGGTGCGCCGCGAGGATGTACCACCAGCTTGGCGTTTGGCAATTGGCGCATAAGTGTGCCCGCGCCGCCGGCGTGGTCGAGATGCACGTGCGTGGGCATTACATAAGCCACACTTTCGGGCGTAATGCCCCTAATCCTCAGTAGCTTAAGCAACCGTGCCGCCGTATATGATGTGCCCGTATCAACGAAGGCTGCGCGATCGCCCTGTTCGATCAAATAACACGCGGCGTGCTGCGGCCGAAGATAACCGGTGTCGATACAGGTGATGCCATTCGGCAACTCACGGTAGAATGATGAGGTGCGCATACATATCCTCCCTGTACTTCAGCCGCTCAGCTGGTGCGTTAGATTCGCGCGAACGGGCATTAATCTGTAAGAAACGTCTGAATTGGATTAAGCAACTTATATGTTCAGTCCAGCAGGGGTTTCGAGGAGATGACAATGCCATCCCTGTCGGCGTACAGGTACTCTCCCGGCAAAAATGTTACATCTGCGAAACGCACTGTGACATCACGCTGACCGGTACCTTCTTTGATACTCTTGCGGGGATGACTTGCAAGCGCTCTGATTCCGATGCGGGTCTTGGCCAGTGCCTCGGAGTCCCGCACGCAACCATGTACGATGATACCAGCCCATCCGTTTCTCTCTGCCAATGCTGCTAGCTGATCGCCGATTAGGGCGCAACGCAGCGAACCGTAACCATCCACAACGAGAACCCGGCCGTCACCGGCCGTCTTCAGCGCGTCACGGACGAGGCTATTGTCCTCTAAGCACTGAACAGTGCTTATTTCCCCTTGAAAGGCTGTAAGTGCTCCAAAGTTCGCCAGTAGCGGTAGAGCCACTTGCAAGTTCGCGCTGTGCGCGTCGCAAAGGTCGGCTGTCTTGAATTCCGGTGGGACAATCGGCTTCATTAGGCTGACTTGCAGTTAATTATTAGCTCGAACGTCATGCACGTCTGTCGGTCCTGGCGCTGATATCAGGCTTTTATATTTGGGGAGGCTTGCGCTGTCACTAACCCTTAGTGAGTCACGGGTGCGGTTAGGAAATGCCCATATTTCAAGGCAAAGAGAAAAGTCCACAAGGGCTGGAGTCATGAGGATTAAAGGAGGTGTGGGCTTTTTTGGCTGCTGTCCACCTTGATTGATGTTATTTATGCTGTTGCCTGGACATTGTCTAGCGAGGCCCCCAGCGCGGGCGCACTGATCTCAGCTAATGCCGCTACGGTATTTAACCGACAGTGCCATATTCTTCGTTGCAACACAGCATGTATAAAATGCCCTTATCAGCGGTGGTCTTATGTACGTAATGAACCACCAGGCGCTACTACACTGCCTACGACGAGGGGGTACACAACTAGCTCATGTACATGCCCCCGTTTACGGGCAAGTTGATACCGGTTATATAGCCCGATTCGTCGGCGCTTAGAAATGCCACCGCATGGGCAATCTCCGATGGATGCGCCATGCGTCCTATGGGTATACCAGCAACAATAGTGTTACGAATGTCCTCAGGCACCGCCTGGGTCATGCGTGTTTCCACATAGCCGGGCGAAATCGTATTCACGGTCACTCCCTTGCTAGCGACCTCCTGGGCTAACGCCATCGAAAAACCATGTACTCCGGCCTTCGCCGCGGAATAGTTGGTTTGCCCAAACATGCCCTTCTGCCCATTCACTGAAGATATGTTAATGATGCGGCCGAACCTCTGTTCTATCATGCCTTCTACAACATGACGCGTTACATTAAACACACTATCTAAGTTTGTTGTAAGCACTGCGTTCCATTGCTCCGGGTCCATCTTGCGCAACGTTTTGTCTCGCGTGATGCCTGCACAATTAACCAAAATATCAATGTGGCCAAACCTCTCCCGTACACTGCGCACCATAGCTCCGCTGGACTCAAATGACGTCACGTCCCCAGCCACAATCGCGATATCCAAGCCTTCGTCTCGACGCGCCTGCTGCCACTGTTTGGCAATCGCTTCTTCACTCGGCAGATAGCCAGCGACGACCTGGCGGCCGCTTGGCGCCAAACGTCTACAAATTTCGGTACCGATTCCGCCGATTCCACCCGTAACTAACGCGACCTTCTGTTCATTATTCATATTGATAATACTCCTAGCACCGATAATACTCCTGGCGCCGCATCCTGGGATTTGGATAGTCGGCTGTCCGCGTACGAGATATAAATGCTGCAAAGCAAAATATTATACGCATCAATGTATGTCAAGTTGCGCATGGACTTAGTGCCAACCCTAATGGTGATTTAGAGAAGTGAGAAGCACCATCAATCAATAAATTGCGCGGCAGAAACAGTCGCGCCGCAGGGAGATGCGCTTGGGCCCAGTGCGGCCACCCAGGCGCCTGTTAGGAATTATCGCCCGGCTTTTTGTCGTTGTCGGACGGCAGCTTGATGCCAGCCACCTTTAAGAAATTCCTTTGCATGTCGCGCCAGATCTCCAGGTTGCGCTGGGTCAGATCCGCCATGAGCTCGAACGGCGTATTGCCGCTAATCATGTTGCGCATCTGCCTTTGTAGGCGCGTTTGCTGCTCCACGAATAGTTCCAGGGTCTTCTCCAGGTAAGTAGAGAATATGCCCTGCACCGAGCCGCCGTAGAAGCGGATCATCTTAGATAGAATGTCGGCAGTGAATAGCGGTTGTCCCTCCGACTCCTGTTCCAAAATGATCTGCAGTAGGGTAGTACGCGTGATATCATCGTTAGAGTTCGCGTCAATAACCCGGAACTCCAGGCCTTGTATGACTAGTTCACGAACATCGGCCATGGTGATATAACGGCTCACCTCTGTATCATATAGGCGCCTGTTTGGATATTTCTTGATGATGCGTATCTGTTGCGCTTTGTTGGTCATACCAGCCTTTTATGATGCCGCCGTAAGCCGGCGATGTGGCCGGGCATACGGCGGCCATGCGAGGATTTCTGTAGTTTAGCCTAATCTAGCACATGTGTTGGCCGCCGTTGATCGAGATATCGGCGCCGTTAATGAAGGCGGCATGTTCAGAAGCTAAGAAGGTGACCATGTGCGCTACTTCTTCTGGCTCACCGAGCCGGCCTGCCGGAATGGTGGCGATAATCTTATTGCGGACATCCTCCGGAACCGCCATGACCATGTCGGTAGCAATGTATCCAGGCGAAACCGTATTCACCGTCACACCCTTACGCGCAACTTCCTGCGCCACCGACATGGTAAATCCATGCATACCGGCCTTAGAGGCAGCGTAGTTGCTCTGGCCCATTTGACCCTTCTGACCGTTGATCGACGAGATATTGATTACGCGACCGAAACCACGCGAGGTCATGCCTTCGATCACGTGTCGCGTTAAGTTGAAGACACTATTCAGATTAATGTTGATGACCGCACTCCATTGCTCAAAGGTCATCTTGCGCAGGGTTACGTCCTTAGTAATACCGGCATTGTTAACGAGGATATCGATAGGCCCAATCTCGCTCTCAACTGTCTTGACAAGCTCCTCGCATGCCTTGAAGTCGCTGACGTCGCTTTTATAGGCAGGAATATCGTAGCCATCATCCTGGCACTGCTGAGCCCATTTGCGGGCCTTCTCCTCATTGCGATAATTGGTCGCGACGCGACAGCCTACATCGGCTAACTCCCGGCATATAGCATCGCCTATCCCACCGGTGCCGCCGGTGACCAACGCAACTTTGCCCGTTAGATCAATCTTCATTGCCCTCACCTCTCGACAGCAATAGCGACACCTTGACCCCCGCCGATGCACAATGTGGCTAAACCCTTTTGCACATCGCGCCGCATCATCTCGTAGAGCAGACTCACGAGCACGCGCGCGCCGGATGCGCCGATCGGATGGCCAAGCGCGATAGCACCGCCATTGACGTTCACCTTCTCGGGATCCCAGCCCATATCACGATTAACCGCAATGGCCTGCGCAGCAAAAGCTTCATTGGCCTCGATCAAATCCAAGTCCTCGACCCGCCATCCAGCCTTTTCCAGGCAACGAGTGCTGGCGGGGATAGGCCCAGTGCCCATAATCGCCGGATCCACACCCGCGTTTGCATAGGCGGCGATGCGCGCCATGGGCTTCAAACCTAACTCCTCGGCGCGACTGCGGCTCATTACGATTACGGCCGCGGCACCATCGTTAATACCTGATGCATTGCCCGCGGTAACCGTACCGGCATCCTTGGCGAAGGCGGGGCGTAGCTTGCTCAATCCTTCGGCGGTCACCCCTTTTCGTGGGAACTCATCCGTATCGAATACGACTGGATCGCCTTTGCGCTGAGGCACCTCGACGGGAATAATCTGATCCTTGAAGTAGCCTGCCTCTTGGGCGGCCTCGGTGCGCTGTTGCGACGTGGCCGCGAATTCGTCTTGTTCCTCGCGGCTGATTCCGTATTTCTTGGCGATATTTTCCGCTGTCGTGCCCATGTGATACTTATTAAATACGTCCCATAGGCCGTCATTGATTATGGTATCCACTAATTGCCAAGTTCCCATGCGTTGACCGGTACGAGAATTGGGCAAGGCGTGTGGAGCCTGGCTCATACTTTCCTGACCACCAGCGATGACAACCGCCGCATCACCGCAACGGATTGCTTGCGCGGCCAAGTGCACTGCCTTTAACCCGCTGCCGCACACCTTATTAATAGTCATAGCAGGCACTGAATGCGGTAGCCCAGCCTGTATACTGGCTTGTCTTGCCGGATTCATGCCGACGCCAGCTGTCAGCACCTGTCCCAGGATTACCTCGCTAATTTGATCGGGCTGCAAACCTGCGCGGGATAGCAGCCCGGCGATAACCTTGGCACCCAGCGCGCTTGCTGGCAGTGAGGACAAGGTGCCGCCGAATGAGCCAATAGCGGTACGGCCGGCAGCCACAATGATAATGTCTTCTTTCATTCTCCGCTCCTAAACTGAGATTTACGGTTGGCTAACTCAGTTGTAATTGCTCTACGTGGGGTTACTATGCGAAATGAGGGTGTCACATGCATGCAACGCTATCAAAGCTCAGCGCGTGATACTAGATATGGATGCAACTTAAATGCCGTTACGCTTGGGTTTAGCGCAATGTTGCGACGCAAAACAAGCTTATGTTACGGTTAGTAGGGTAATATACGTGGATTGCGGCCATGCACTTGCTCCAAATTCTCGCTGGAGGCAGTCGTCATGAATGATAATCCGTTTACCGCCTGGGCCAATCAGTTGCTTGAATATCAACGTCAATATCAAGACGTATGGCAGACATTCGCTTCCAGCGCAAATGGAGCGCGTCTCGGCGTGGAGGGCCTCAATAACGCGAATCCGTGGATAGCGGCACTGGATCAATGGTGGAAAGCGGTATCTCCTAGTGCGGCGCCGTCGGTGCAGAATTTCTACTCCAAGCTGGTAGAACAGGGAAAGGCATACTTTCAAGTAACGGATGGTTTAAGCAGGGCGCTCCAGCAGGCGACCGCTGCGGGTGAGTCTGCCATGCGATGGCAGGAGGCCGTAAATAATGTGCTGTCCAGCCTAAGAGACATGTTCGCGGGGCAAAGGACGGATGTTCAAGGGGCTGCACGCCAGGCCATGGGCTTTTGGGAGCTGCCCCTTAATACATGGCGGAGAGCGGTATCGTCGTCAATATTGCCCGGCGACTTTTTGCAAGATGTTGGCGCATCAAGTATCGGTCAAGTGCGCGATCAGCTCCATGGTCGCGTCGATCAACTGTTATCCACACCCGCCATTGGCTACATGCGCGAAGATCAGGAAAAGGTACAAACCCTGATTAGGCTAAATCTCGATTATCAACAGGCGTTGCAAGATTACGTAGCTACCTATGCTGAAATAGGCGTCAAGTGTGTCGAGGTGCTGCAGCAGAATCTTCAGCAACGGGTGGCGGAACGCAAGCCTATTGAATCACTGCGCGAGCTCTATGGTCTATGGGTTGATAGCTGTGAACAGGCCTATGGTGATTACGTCAGCACTGATAAGTACGTCGAGATCTATGGACGTCTGGTTAATAGTCTGATGGCATTAAAGCGGCACGGCCATATGATGCTCGATGAAGCATTGAACGCCGTTGACATACCAACCCGTAGGGAGATCCGTACTCTCGTGCATCGTATGCACGAAGTACGTTGGGAAGGTAAGGCGCTTAGGGCTGAGATTGAGATTTTGAAGGAACAACATCAGGCGTCGCTTAAGGAAAAGCAAGCTCGCCCTCCAGCTCCTGCCGTAAATAGACCCAAACGCGCGGCCGCGAAGACGAAAGCGATGGCCTCAAAGTCTGCTGCTAAATCTAAGACCGAACAAAACTCCCGCACCAAGCGCGAACAATCAACTACCAAGCGGTTCTAATCGCAGACTTCGAGGAGGTAATCCATGATACCGGTTCAGATCCGTCCTGATAGGGCCGCGAAGGAAATGCTCGAGTTTAATCAGAAGCTCGGCCTAGGCCTCAAGAACCTGATTAACATAGGCGAAATCAGCATAGGCGCGACGCCTACGGAGGTTATTTATCGCGAGGACAAACTGACCTTGCACCGCTACCAGTCACCCTTCGGAGAACCGCACAATCCGGTGCCGGTTGTAGTCGTTTACGCGTTAGTGAATCGCCCCTATATGGCTGATCTGCAAGAAGATCGCTCGCTCGTGCGGGGCATGCTTAAGGCTGGTCAGGACGTGTATCTGATCGACTGGGGATACCCGGATCGCGCCGACCAGTATCTGACCATGGATGATTATATCAACGGATATCTAGACCGCAGTGTAGACACTATTCGGCGGAGGCATGGGATTGACAAGGTCAACATGTTGGGCATCTGTCAAGGCGGCACCTTCAGCCTGTGTTACAGCGCCATACATGCACATAAAGTGAAGAATCTGATCACGATGGTGACACCAGTCGATTTTCAAACCCCAGGCGATTTGCTTAGTCGTTGGGTACAACAGATCGATGTCGATCTGCTGGTGGACACTATGGGCAACGTATCCGGCGATCTCATGAACTGGATGTTTCTGTCACTTAAACCCTTCCGCCTGATGGGCCAAAAATATCTGGACATGGTCGATTTGCTTGATGATGAGGAGCAGGCCCGCAATTTCCTGCGCATGGAAAAATGGATATTTGACAGCCCGGATCAGGTCGGCGAGACGTTCAAGCAATTCGTTAAAGGCTTCTATCAAGAAAACCGCCTGATCAAGGGCGAGGTGCAGCTCGGCGCGCATCGTGTAGATCTGAGAAACATCACGATGCCGGTCTTGAATATCTATGCCAGAGAGGATCATCTGGTGCCGCCGCCTGCAAGCACCGCCCTCAAGCGCTATGTAAGCACGCGTGATTATAGTGAATTAGACTTCCCAGGCGGCCACATCGGCATCTATGTTAGCGGAAAGTCACAGAAAACCGTGCCCCCGGCAATCGGTGAGTGGCTCGATGCTAGATAAGCAAGAAATATCCGCTGCGCTGATTCTAGGCAACTGATTAGACTTTTATTGCAGTGCCACAAATATTAGCAAATTCTCAGTGCCTTAAGCGCCCCATCAATGATCTTACAGGAGAAGCAGCTACCATGGCTACTCAAGCTTATGAGCAGTCGTCACCGGCCCTCGAAGTGACCGGGCAACTGACTTCGCAATTTAGGGAGGTTCTAACCCCTGCGGCGCTAGATTTTGTGGCGGCGCTGGCATGGCGTTTCACGGCGCGGCGCGACGAATTACTGGCAATGAGGCATGAACGTCAGACGCGTTTGGATGCTGGTGTGATGCCGGACTTTCTGCCCGAAACAGCAGAGATCCGCAGGAGCAGCTGGCGGATAGCGCCGGCGCCAGCGGATTTACAAGACCGCCGGGTGGAGATTACCGGCCCTGTCGATCGCAAGATGATCATCAATGCGCTCAATTCTGGCGCTAAGGTTTTCATGGCTGATTTCGAAGACGCTCATGCGCCGACTTGGGAGGGCACTATTCAGGGCCAGATTAATCTCCGTGATGCGGTTAATGGCACTATTGAGTTTACAAATCCTCAGGGCAAGCAGTATCGTCTAAATGATTCTGTCGCAACACTCGTTGTGCGCCCGCGTGGTTGGCATCTGCCCGAGAAACACGTCTTGCTGGACGGTTTGCCCATCCCGGGTGCATTCTTGGACTTCGGACTGTATCTCTTCCACAACGCTCATACATTATTAGATAGAGGTAGCGGGCCATACTTTTACTTACCCAAACTCGAAAGTCATCTCGAGGCTCGACTTTGGAATGATGTTTTTAACTATGCCGAGCAGGTGTTGAGTATTCCACATGGAAGCATCAAGGCCACGGTGCTTATAGAGACCATCTTGGCAGCATTCGAGATGGATGAAATCCTCTACGAGCTGCGCGATCACGTTGTCGGACTCAACTGCGGGCGTTGGGATTATATTTTCAGCTTTATCAAATGCTTTCATAAGCATCCTCAGTTCATTTTGGCCGATCGTTCGCAGCTCACGATGACGGCGCACTTCATGCGTTCGTATTCGCTGCTGTTAATCAAGACCTGCCACCGGCGCGGCGTGCATGCAATGGGTGGGATGGCGGCGCAGATCCCCATTAAAGGGGATCCAGAAGCTAATGAAATAGCGTTAGCTAAGGTACGCGCGGATAAGGAGCGTGAGGCACGCGACGGCCACGATGGAACCTGGGTAGCGCATCCCGGCCTGGTGTCCGTCGCCGAGGAGATATTCAATCGATATATGCCCGGACCTAATCAGATTGAACGGCAGCGCGATGATGTCAAAGTAACGGCACAGGATTTGCTTTCTATACCTGAAGGCGGGATTACTGAAGCCGGATTGGCTGGTAATGTTAGTGCGGCGTTACGTTACATCGCGGCCTGGAAGGGAGGGCAGGGTTCAGTGCCCATTCATAACCTTATGGAAGATGTGGCGACTGCGGAGATCGCGCGAGCCCAGCTGTGGCAATGGGTTCGGTATCCCAAAGGTGTTATGAACGATGGCCGTAAGGTAACGATTGAACTGTTCGACCAAGCGCTAGAGCATGAGTTGCAGCAAATCCGCTATGAACTCGGAGATCCGCAGTTCGAGAAAAGCCATGCGCAAGCCGCAGCCGCTTTGTTACGCAAGCTGGTAATTGACGACCGATTTGCAGAATTTTTAACGCTGGAAGCGGACTGAGTTGTCTGACGCAGAGTGGCCGAACTGCGTAATGCTGCGTAATCGATTATCGGCCGTGTAGCGCCTGATCAATATTGCAGATCAAGCGCTTGGCGAGCATATTGAGGAGGATGGAGAGTCATGAGTAAACAGTTATCAACGAATGAGCTAGAGCGGGACTGGGGGGGGAATCCCCGCTGGCAGGGCGTGCAACGCGGTTATACGGCCGCGGATGTCGTGCGGTTGCGCGGCAGCTTGCAGATCGAGCATACGCTTGCGCGGCATGGAGCACAGAAGCTTTGGGAGCGCCTGACCCATGAGGATTACGTACACGCGCTGGGCGCTATGACAGGCAATCAGGCCATGCAAATGGCTAAAGCGGGCTTGAAGGCGATCTATCTGAGCGGCTGGCAGGTTGCCGCGGACGCAAACAGTAGTTTTCAGATGTATCCTGATCAGAGCCTTTATCCGGTCGACAGCGTGCCCACGGTGGTCAGAAAGATTAACAATGCATTCAAACGGGCGGATGAGATTTATCACGCTGAAGGCAAAGATGAGATCGATTGGTTTGTCCCCGTAGTCGCCGACGCCGAGGCTGGCTTCGGCGGCATCTTGAACGCCTTCGAGCTGATGAAGGGCATGATTGAGGCGGGTGCCGCAGGCGTGCATTTTGAAGATCAATTGGCTTCAGCCAAGAAATGCGGCCACATGGGCGGCAAGGTTTTGGTGCCCACTCAAGAGGCGATTACCAAGCTTGTAGCCGCGCGTCTGGCTGCGGATATCATGGGCGTGCCGACTATTATCTTAGCGCGTACCGACGCGGAGGCGGCTAATCTGCTGACTTCGGACGCCGATGAGAACGATAGGCCATTCTTGACCGGCGAACGCACTTATGAGGGTTTTTTCCGTGTCAGAAGCGGCCTTGAGCAGGCTATCTCCCGCGGACTTGCCTACGCGCCTTTCGCCGACTTGGTGTGGTGTGAAACGGGTAAACCGGATCTCAAGTTTGCCAAGGCATTCGCAGAGGCTATCCACAAGCAATATCCCGATAAGCTGCTGGCTTATAACTGTTCACCATCGTTCAACTGGCGCAAGAATCTAGATGACGCCACCATCGTGAAATTCCAGCGTGAACTAGGTGCTATGGGATATAAGTTCCAGTTCATCACGCTAGCCGGGTTCCATGCCCTCAACTACAGCATGTTCGATCTCGCCGATAAGTACCGGGATCAGGGCATGAGCGCTTACGTGGAATTGCAGCAAAAGGAATTTGCGGCCGAGACACGGGGCTATACGGCGACTAAACATCAACGTGAAGTCGGTGCCGGCTATTTTGATAGCGTGACCTCGGTCATTACCGGCGGCGCATCCTCGCTGGGTGCATTGAGTGGTTCAACCGAAGAAGAACAGTTCGAGACGAGTATGCCCAAGCTCGCAAGCGTCGACAAGTAACTGAATGCAGTGGCGGGGTGCGCCCTGCCACTGGACTTCTCCAGTAAGGCTGGCCATATTATCCACCGTGTATAACATCCGGTTGAACCGGTTTCCGTTTACGTGAGTTTAGGATAAAGCATGGCCTACGAATATGTCTTAAGGCCCGCCGAGGGGGAGCCGATCACCGCCAATCCGGATAACACACTCAATGTTCCCGATCATCCAATAATCCCTTTCGTGGAAGGTGACGGAATTGGCATTGACGTAACGCCAGTGATGCGAAGGGCCGTCAATGCCGCGGTGAAAAAGGCCTACGGCGATAAGCGCTCGATCGCATGGATGGAGATCTACGCCGGTGAGAAGGCGCTCAAGTTGTATGGTGAGAACACCTGGTTACCCGAAGAGACCCTCGATGCGATGCGCAAATTTGTCGTGTCGATTAAGGGGCCATTGACCACGCCCATTGGGCAGGGCATGCGCTCGCTGAACGTAGCGATTCGGCAGAAGCTTGACCTCTACGCCTGCATACGGCCGATTCGCTATTTCCCAGGAACGCCGACGCCTTTGAAGGAATCAAGCGATACGGATATGGTGGTGTTTCGGGAGAACACCGAAGACATCTATGCTGGCATCGAGTGGGCCGCGGAAAGCGAACAGGTCAAAAAGGTCATCAATTTCCTGCGTCACGAAATGGGCGTCACTGAGATCCGATTTCCTGCTAGTTCGGGTATCGGTATCAAGCCGGTATCTCGCGAGGGCTCGGCGCGTCTGGTGCGCAAGGCGATTCAGTACGCCATAGATTGTGATCGCAGATCGGTCGCCCTGGTACATAAGGGTAATATCATGAAGTATACGGAAGGCGCATTCCGAACTTGGGGTTACGAGGTAGCCGACAAGGAATTTGGTGCCGTGCTGATTGGCGAAGGACCTTGGCGACGAATTACCAACCCCGTAACTGGCAACGAAATCATTATAAAAGACGTCATCGCCGATAACTTCTTGCAGCAGATTTTACTGCGTCCCGAGGATTACGATGTAATCGCGACGTTGAATCTCAACGGCGATTACATCTCCGATGCACTCGCGGCGCAAGTGGGCGGAATCGGTATTGCGCCGGGTGCTAACATTGCCGACACCATCGCCGTATTCGAGGCGACTCACGGTACCGCGCCTAAGTACGCGGGCAAAAACCGTGTAAATCCTGGTTCTATCATCTTATCCGCCGAGATGATGCTCAGATACATGGGTTGGACTGAAGCGGCCGATCTGATTTTGAAAGGCGTAAGGGGCGCAATTGCCGCCAGGACCGTGACCTATGATCTGGCCAGGGCACGCGCTGGCATGCTCGCGCGTGGCGTGCGGGTAGACAGCACGCGGGCGGTAGAAGAGAGCCTCGAACGCCTTATGCCTGGCGCCACCTTGGTGACAACTTCCGGTTTTGGTGACGCCGTAATTGCGAGTATGAATGCCCCGCCCACCCAGCGGAGAGATCCTAAGCTTAATTGAATAATGGAGTGCAAACGTCTTCAGTAACTGTGGCGCTGCAGGCCTCTCTCCTGCACAATGCGGGTAGCAATTTCCTCGACCGAGCGCGTCGTCGTGGCAAGGAACGGGATACCTTTTGCTTTGTACAAATCCTCCACGGCCCGAACCTCGTAACGGCATTGCTCTATGGAGGCATAGCGACTGCCGGGGCGGCGGGCCGTACGAATACTCTGCAGGCGTTCCGGAGTGGTGGTCAAGCCGTATAGCTTATCCACATACGGTCTTAGCATACGCGGCAGCACCCCTTGGCCCAGATCTTCCTCTGTAATGGGATAGTTAGCTGCACGAATGCCGAACTGAAGTGCGAGATACAGGCAAGTTGGGGTTTTCCCGGAGCGGGATACCCCGATAAGGATAATGTCGGATTGGTCGTACTGTTGGGTATAAGCGCCGTCATCATGCAGCAGCGCAAAATTGATGGCCTCCATGCGGGATTCATATCTGTGCACATCGACAAGCCGGTGCGAACGCTCCGCGCGCTCTCGCGGCTTTATCTCAAGCTCTGTTTCCAATGGCTGTAAAAACTGATGAAAGAGGTCCAACACCAATCCGTGCGAGGCCAGGATCAAGGCTCTGATATCTGGATTGGCCAATGTGCTGAATACAATGGGCCGATTGGCGTCTTGCGCTGCGGCGCGATCGATCTGTTCGGCCACCGATGCTGCTTTATCACGGCTGTCGACATAGGGCACAGTGAATTCGCGATATTGTAGGCCTTCGAATTGAGCTAGAAGACTATGCCCTAAGGTTTCCGCGGTAATGGCAGTACGATTAGATAAAAAAAATACACTACGCATGACTAGCCCTCGCTGGTGGCGACGTTTTGTGTCACCCTCTTACTTTGAAGCTTATCGCTAATACGGAGAAACCCTCGTGAACGAGTATATCCTGAGCCTGGACTCGATCGGCATGGATGATGTCACGCGCGTGGGCGGCAAGAATGCATCTTTAGGTGAAATGATTCAACATCTGGCCGCTAGCGGCGTGAATGTGCCGGGTGGATTTGCCACGACTGCCGAGGCTTATAGGCGCTTCATGGCCGACGCAGGTTTGACGGATAAGATTAGCGCGGCGCTGGAAAAACTGGATGCCGAGGACGTGAGATCGCTAGCGCAGACCGGTAAGACCATTCGACAGTGGATCATCGACAGTCAAATTGGGGATGAGCTACGCGACGCCATTGCACGGGCATTCGAGGCGATGGAGCGCGAGGCGGGCGGTTCGCTTGCGGTCGCCGTACGCTCGTCTGCAACCGCTGAAGATCTGCCCGGAGCCTCTTTTGCTGGTCAGCAGGAAACCTTTCTCAACGTGCGCGGCCTGGATAATGTGCTTTTGGCGGTCAAGACTGTTTTTGCCTCGCTTTTCAATGATCGCGCGATCTCGTATCGAGTACATCATGGGTTTGACCACGACGAGGTTGCGTTATCGGCTGGCATACAGCGCATGGTGCGGAGTGATCTCGCCGCCAGCGGCGTGATGTTCACCTTAGACACCGAATCGGGCTTCAAGGACGTGGTATTTATCACCAGCAGTTATGGACTAGGCGAAGCAGTGGTGCAAGGCACGGTGAACCCCGACGAATTCTACGTCCATAAACCAACTTTAGCCGCCGGGCGGACCGCGATCTTGCAACGCACTTTGGGCAGCAAGCACATCAAGATGGTATACAGCAATGATACCGGTTTGGGCGAGACGGTGCGTACCGTCGATATTCCCGAGGCAGAGCGTGCTCGCTTCACCTTGACGGATAAGGAAGTCGAACACCTCGCTCGTCAGGCCGTGATTATCGAACAACATTACCGGCAGCCCATGGACATCGAATGGGCCAAAGACGGCGAGACCGGCGAACTGTTTATTCTTCAGGCGCGGCCGGAGACGGTGAAGAGTAAGTCACATCAGGTGGTGGAGCGCTACATCATGCGCGAGCGCGGTGAAGTGCTTGTGGAAGGGCGATCGGTCGGTCAGCGGATCGCCAGTGGTAAGGTTCGACTTGGTATCGACTTAGAGGACATGGATAAACTTCAAAAAGGTGATGTACTGGTCACCGACATGACCGACCCCGATTGGGAGCCCATTATGAAGCGTGCTGCGGCCATCGTGACCGATCGAGGCGGGCGTACCTGTCATGCGGCCATCATCGCTCGCGAGCTGGGCATCCCAGCGGTGGTCGGCTGCGGGGACGCGACGCGGCGGCTGTCTGACGGGCAGCACGTCACAGTCTCATGCGCCGAGGGTGATACTGGCTTTATCTATAAAGGGCAGCTGGATTTTAAGGTACATAAACATGAACTGAATGATATGCCTCGGTTGCCGCTTAAAGTAATGCTGAATGTAGGCAATCCGGGGCGCGCATTTACATTTGCCAGTGTTCCCAATGCTGGGGTGGGCCTGGCGCGCCTAGAGTTTATTATCAATAACACGATAGGTGTGCATCCTAAAGCGTGTTTGGAATTCGAGCAATTGCCGTCGGAGGTGCGTAGAAAGATCCAATCGCGCTGCGCTGGTTATCCTGATCCGGTAAGTTTTTATGTGGGCAAGCTCACCGAAGGAATCGCCACCTTGGCGGCGGCGTTTGCGCCGCATCCGGTCATCGTGCGCCTGTCGGACTTCAAGTCCAATGAATATGCACACCTGGTCGCCGGCTCGCGCTACGAGCCTAAGGAAGAGAATCCTATGATCGGCTGGCGTGGTGCGTCGCGCTACATCTCCGAATCATTCCGCGACTGTTTCGAGCTCGAATGCCGAGCATTGCGCCGGGTGCGCGACGAGATGGGCTTTACCAATGTGCAGATCATGGTGCCGTTCGTGCGCACGCTAGAGGAAGCCTCGCAAGTAACAGACCTGCTGGCGCATAATGGTCTGCAGCGTGGTGTTGATGGCCTTAAGGTAATCATGATGTGCGAGATTCCCTCCAACGTCGTGCTAGCCGAGCAGTTTTTAGAGTATTTCGATGGATTTTCCATCGGCTCTAACGATCTTACGCAGATGACCTTGGCCCTGGATCGCGATTCCGGCTTGGTGTCGACTGGTTTCGACGAGCGTAATCCGGCTGTCAAGTCGCTGATACACCAAGTGATTGGAGCATGCCGCAAAGCGGGCAAGTACGTCGGTATCTGTGGTCAGGGACCGTCGGATTATCCTGATTTTGCCCGCTGGCTCTTACAGGAGGGGATAGGCAGTGTATCGCTCAATCCCGATTCTGTAGTCGAGACCTGGTTGTTCATGGCCGAACAGACCGGCGAGTTCATAGCGGAGGATTGAGAACTATGCCTAAGCTCAAAGTTGTACCTCCAATATTAAGTACGCGCGTACTGCGACGATGGGCGCGCTTAAACAACAGTGGAGGCCAGTAGTTCAATCATAGCGGGCGCCGCGCCGATGTGAGATGTAAGCTCGATGGTCACCATGGGATGCTGCGCCCGCTTAACAGCCACAAGCTGCGGAATATCCTCACTGACATGCGCACCGCTGGCGAGAAAATAGGGCAAAATGGTGATCTCACGGCCGCCTGCCTCAACTGCGGCATCAATCGCGGCCGGAATCGAAGGTTCCGCGAATTCGAGAAAGGCGCAGGTGGTGGAGTCGAATCGATCCTTTACTCGGTCTGCGAGGCGCCTGGTAAGCGCTCGCACCTCAGCATTAGAGGCTTCGCGCCGACTGCCGTGCGCGACAAGGATTAAGCGTTTCATGAGCGTATAAATCGGGCGTGCAATGAAGTGCGTCGCATAAGGCCGATGGTTCGGGTCAGTTTGCAAAAATCACATTAGACTTGAAATAAGCGCTTGCGTATCCAAATTATTTCAGACCTGCATCTGGAATTCGGCCCGCTGGAACTGCCCGCGAGTGAGGCCGACGTGTTAATCGCGGCGGGAGACATCGCGATCGGCAAGGAGGGCCATAAATGGTTGCAGCGCGTGCCACGTACCGTCGTTTATGTCGCGGGCAATCATGAATACTGGGGTCACGATCTGACTACACTGAAGGATGCTTTGACTCAAATGTCCCGGCGGGGCAATGTCCATTTTCTAGAGAACCGCAGTGTCGAGATCGATGGCGTACGGTTTATCGGTTGTACCTTATGGACGGACTTTCATGACGCCGATCCTGTGATTATGGCAGAGATGTTCATGGTCATGAATGATTTCCGCTATATTGCTCATGGCTCACGCCGAGCGCGCCCACGCGATTTGGTGGAAATCAATCTCGAATCTCGCCGTTGGCTGGAGCAAGAATTGAGCGTGCGTTATGTTGGCAAGACAGTTGTGGTCACTCATCACGCGCCGCTTATACGCAGTTGGTATGCGCGGCGCGACGAAGATATGACGCGATTTGCCTATTGTAATGCGCTTGATGAATTGATGAACCAGCGGCAGATTGATCTCTGGGTGCATGGCCACATCCACGAGTCGCATGATTATGTCGCGTATGGCGTGCGGGTCGTATGTAATCCGCGCGGATACTATAATTATCGCGAGGTGCAGGATTTTGATCCGACCAAAGTGGTCTCATTATGATGAACCGGAGCTACGCCAGCTTATATCAACCGAAGCATACCAGTGAAAAATATCTATAAAATCGTCTTCTTTAATCAAGGCAAGGTCTATGAGATCTTCGCACGGCGGGTCTACCAAGGCGACCTGTATGGCTTCGTCGTGGTCGAGGACTTAGTCTTCGGCGAGCGTTCCACGGTCGTGGTAGATCCAAGCGAAGAACGCTTAAAGACCGAATTCGAATATGTCAAGCGTGCGCATATTCCTATGCATGCTGTAGCACGCATCGATGAAGTTGAGAAACAGGGTGTAGCAAAGATTAGCGACGCGGGTGCTAATGTCGCTATGTTCCCGTCACCAATGTATAGTCCCGGAGGCGGGAAAAAGGAATAAGATACATGCGGCAAGTCTATGCCTGATGTGCCGCCCCTACGCCTAAGTAAGCGATGATGTTACACCAAGAATGGCAAGTAAGAATACGGGAGAAGTGTCCGAGTGGGTGAGCCGGAAATAGGGATCGACCTATTGGCTTGATTCCTCGGAGAACGACGCACCAACGAGGTTGAGGCTGGAGCATCTAAATTAAGAGTGTTTCGCCAATGGTACGTTAGGTGTTTAGATTGGCGGAGAGGTGTCCGAGCGGTCGAAGGAGCACGCCTGGAAAGTGTGTATACGTTAATAGCGTATCGAGGGTTCGAATCCCTCCCTCTCCGCCACCTAATCCAGACGGGATCTACAATCCCGTTTGGATTAGGTGATAGAGGCGGATGAGAACCCAAGGAAAGGGTTCGACACCAGATTGCTGAACGATCGAAGATCGGCCCTATAGGAGGAGAGCAGGACGCCCGGAATAAAATCGGCTGGAGCGATTTTGAACAGCGAGGCCAGCCCGAATGGCGTAGGGGCAGCGACCGGAGTAATCTCGCTCTTCACCAATTCGCTCAAGGAAGTCAATGATCAGTTTGTCGCGTAATGGTGGCCCGTGCCGGTTTCCCCGCGACGATACGTTGTGAACCCCGCCAGGCCCGGAAGGGAGCAACGGTAGCAATGGATTCGAGTGCCGGGGAGCGGCTGGTACGGGCCACCGCTATTCTGTATCATCATTCGGGCAACAGTAGTCGGCGGGTGATGTGCCGAGTTCATACGACCCGCGGCAAGTATGCCCATCCTTGTCAATAACTTCCAAGCTACTTCATGAGCTACCAAGTGCTAGCGCGCAAGTGGCGGCCGCGAAGTTTCGAACAGATGGTCGGCCAGACGCATGTGCTGCGCGCGCTAATCAATGCGCTCAATCAAGGGCGTGTGCATCATGCCTATCTCTTCACCGGCACGCGTGGTGTGGGCAAGACCACTCTGGGCCGGGTGCTTGCCAAATGCCTGAACTGCGAAGTAGGGGTCAGCGCGCGGCCCTGCTGTCAATGTGGCACCTGTCAGGATATCGACGCGGGCCGCTTTATTGATTTGATTGAGGTAGACGCAGCGTCTAGAACGAAGGTCGAGGATACGCGTGAACTACTGGATAATATTCAATACGCGCCTACTTACGGCCGTTACAAGGTATATCTGATCGACGAGGTGCATATGCTCTCAGGGCACAGCTTCAATGCCTTGCTCAAGACCCTGGAGGAGCCGCCGCCGCACGTAAAGTTTATATTGGCGACCACCGATCCGCAAAAGCTGCCGATGACGGTCCTGTCGCGCTGCCTACAGTTTAATCTAAAGCGTATATCGGTGCAGCAGATTAGCGCACATTTGCGTCACATACTGGACGAGGAAGGCATCCCCGCAGAGGCGGCCGCGCTGACCCAGCTTGCATGGGCGGCGGATGGTAGCATGCGCGATGCACTAAGCCTGGTAGACCAGGCAGTTGGGTTTGGCGGTGACGCGGTGCGTGAGGCCGCCGTGCGCGAGATGCTAGGAGCGGCGCCACGCGAACTTATGCGCAAACTGGCGCTTGCTGTCGCCAGCAGTGACGCTACGATCGTCTTACAGGCAGTCGCCGATCTCGCTGAACACCTTACCGATTTTGCCGGTGTATTGGCCGAGCTGATTTCGCTGCTGCATCAGGTGGCGCTAGCGCAGGCGGTACCGGCCGCGGTCGACGATAATCATCCTCTGGCGTCTCTGGCACGAGAGTTATCGCGCAGGCTAAGCCCGCAAGATGTGCAACTTTACTATCAAATCGCCTTGATCGGACGAAGGGATCTTCCGCTCGCGGCCGACTCCAGGGCTGGTCTGGAGATGACCTTATTGCGAATGTTAAGCTTCAAACCGCTACCTCGAGCGCAATCGGAAGAGGGAGCCGATCTGCCTGACGCTTTGCACAATATTGCTGGCGAATCGCAGCCACATAAGGCCAAAATTCGACCACAGAGTGGCGCTGTCGAATCCGCAGACGCACAGCAACGCGACTATGCGCAGGCGCCAAGTACGGCTTGTAGCCAAGGCTGGCCGCGACTGATGCAGAACTTGAAACTCAAGGGCGTGGCATATGCACTTGCCAGCAATTGTAGCGTTAAGTCATTGTCCACCGACGAAGTGTGTCTTGTCCTCGATGCCAAGCACGCGGAGATCAAAACCGGCAATGCTGAAGCCCGGTTGAAGCGGGCGTTAAGCGATCATCTCGGCAGAGCTGTGCGGCTGCGCATCGAGATCGCCGAACATCTTGATGAAACGCCCGCGCAGCTTGCCAGTCGAAACTTAGCAGAGCGCCAGCGTGCGGCTGAGACGGCTATCGAGACGGATGCGACCGTGCAAGCGTTCAAGGAGCGCTTCGATGCCGAGATTATTCCGGGCTCTATAAGGCCCATTAGCGACTGATCAACCGAAGGTGAAGCCTATGAAAAATGAAATCGGTAATCTTATGAAGCAGGCCCAGAAGATGCAGCAGGACATGGCGAGGGCACAGGAAGAGGTGGCTGGCATGGAGGTTACCGGTCAGTCAGGCGGTGGTTTGGTGAGTGTCGTCATAAGCGGGCGCCACGAGGCTAAGCGCGTGCGCATCGACGACAGCCTGCTGGGAGAAGATAAAGATATGCTCGAAGACTTAGTTGCCGCAGCCATCAATGACGCTGTGCATCGTCTGGACGTGGCTGTTAAGGAAAAGTTTGCCGGGCTCGCCCAGGGTATGGGTTTGCCAGCGGGGATAAAGCTACCCTTTTGAGAAAGCCGCTACGCCGAGGCGCGCCATACAAAGGCTCTTGTCGAATTCGCATATGGATAATCTTGAGTGTTGAATCATACGGCTAACCCTAATGAGTCGCGGCAGGCGGATACCCCATTGCTGCAGCAGTTAATCGAGGCGCTCAGATGTCTGCCCGGCGTGGGACATAAGACCGCGCAACGCATGGCATTTCAATTATTGGAGCGCAATCGGCAAGGAGCTTTGAATCTGGCCGATCGCCTACGTGAGGCGGTAGAGAAGATCGGTCATTGCCAGCAGTGTCGCACGCTAACTGAAAAACCTTTATGCCGCATTTGCAGCAGCACGAGTCGCAGTCGTGAGATGCTATGCGTGGTTGAATCACCTACCGATGTGATGGCCATTGAATACGGCACCGACTATCGTGGCGTATATTATGTGCTGATGGGTCGCCTATCGCCTCTAGACGGCATCGGTCCCGCCGAATTGGGTCTCCAAAAGCTAGAAAAGCGTTTAGATGATGGGCAGATCAAAGAGGTCATTCTGGCCACCAACTCAACCGTGGAGGGCGAGGTGACCGCGCATGTGATCGCTGAGATGGCGAGAAAACGCGATATCAAAACCACCCGTCTCGCTCAAGGTGTGCCTGTCGGCGGCGAGCTGGAGTATATGGACAGTTCCACCCTATCACATGCCTTTAGCGGACGCCGGGACTACACGTAACGTTAACCGGCCGCCGCGGGTATACCATCCCGGCCTTATTCTTCTGGCTCCCAACCGAATTCCTCCACGATCTCGAACAGATTGGTCTCTGAGACGATACCTACAGGAGTGCCGTCTTCTTCGACGACAACGCGACGGATTCCATGCTCTGCCATCGTCATTGATATCGTCTGCAATGTAGCCTCGGCGGGTACAGTCACGAGCGGTCGGGTGGCGATTTCGCTTACCTTGATCTTGCCCGCGGATTGGTTGGCGCGAACGATTTTGGTGACGATGTCACGCTGAGTCATGATGCCCCATACGCCGTCTGCGTCCGGCTCGGCGAGAATCGAGCTGATGCCGTGTTCGCCCATGAGGTGTATAGCCTCCGATACCGGCGCGTCATTGGGCACAGTCTTAACCGGGGACATCGCATGACCTGCGGTTGTCGGCCGGCCTCCCGCGGCCTTCATGGCCTGTACTGGGTCTTTAATGCGCTGCGCCTCGCGTTGCTTGCGCTCATCCTCTAGTGCCTCGCGACGCTGCTCCTCTAAGCGCACAAGATCTTTCGCACTGCCCCTGATCTTAGCAATCAGCGCGTCGGCAAAAACAGATGTCGATACGACGTGTGCGTCCTCCATTTGGCGCGCGAAATCGTAAGTCACGAACTTCTCGCCGATCACCTGCGGATAGGCCGCATTGATCAGATCGGCCGCCTCTTTCCAGCCCATGTGTTCCATCAGTAGGGCGCCAGATAGCAACATTGAGCTGGGATTAACCTTATTCTGGTTGGCATACTTAGGGGCCGTGCCATGAGTCGCCTCGAACACGGCGACCTCATCGCCGATGTTAGCGCCAGGCGCGATGCCGATGCCGCCGACCTCCGCCGCCAAGGCATCGGAAAGATAATCACCGTTTAAGTTCATGGTCGCGAGCACATCGAATTCACTGGGTCGCAGCAGCAGGAGTTGGAAGATGATATCAGCGATGCGGTCCTTGATGACGATCCTATCCTGCGGCTGTTTGCCGCCGTATTCGTTGTACAGCTCTTCTTCGGTGATGATGCGCTTCCGGAATTCCTCTTTTGCCACCTCGTAGCCCCACTTCCGGAATGCACCCTCGGTAAACTTCATGATGTTACCCTTGTGCACCAAGGTGACACTTTCACGGTCTTGATCGATGGCGTATTGAATCGCCTTGCGTACGAGACGCTTGGTAGCGAATGGGCTAATCGGTTTGACGCCTAATCCTGCAGCTTCAAAAAAGCGCTCGCCTAGCTCCTCCCGCAAGAAGTGGGCGAGCTTGGTGTTTGCTGGGCTCCCGCTTTCATATTCGATACCCGCATATACGTCTTCGGTATTTTCTCGGAAAACCACCACGTCCACCCGCTCGGGGTAACGCAGTGGTGAGGGCACTCCAGCGTAATAACGCACTGGTCGCACGCAGGCATAGAGGTCCAGCTGCTGGCGCAAGGCGACGTTGAGCGAGCGATAGCCCTCGCCTACTGGGGTGGTGAGCGGACCCTTGATAGCAAGGGAGATCTCTTTTAGCGCATCCAGTGTCTCTTGTGGGAAATAATCTCCGGCGAACAACTGCGCTGCCTTTTCCCCCATGTACAGCTCGCACCAGTGAATGCGGCGGCCGCTGTAAGCCTTCTCTACTGCCGCGTCCCACACCCGCAGGCAAGCCCGTGTGATATCCGGCCCAATGCCGTCGCCCTCAATGTAACCGATGATAGGATTGTCCGGCACGTCCAGCCCGTGCGGCGACCTCCTAATCCTCTCGCCGCCCGGAGGGAGTTGAGTGTGGTGATACGCCATCATCGCCTCCTAAGTGCTGTCAGCCTGACGCGGATTAGCTCAGCTGGACCACTTATAGAAGATCTGATTACGGAAGCAGTATGGTGGAGCCCGTGGTCTTGCGAGCCTCCAGAGCGCGATGAGCATTCGCTGCATCTTGTAGTGGGTATGACTGACCTATCTTGATTTTTACGTGCCCTTGGACCACTACATCGAAAAGTTCACGCGCTGTGGTAAGCAGGTCTTCGCGTTTGGCGGTGTAAGTCATCAAAGTCGGCCGGGTCAGAAACAGTGATCCTTTCCGGCTCAGCACGCTGAGGTCGAACGGTTCCACATTACCAGACGACTGTCCGAAGCTCACCATAAGCCCAAATGGCCGCAGGCAATCCAGCGAGCGCATAAAAGTGTCCTTGCCCACCGAGTCATAGACGACCGGCACGCCGGCACGATCCGTGATGTCCTTGACCTTTTGCACAAAGTTCTCGCGCGTGTAGATTATCGTGTGATGACAGCCATGTTTGGCGGCAAGCTCCGCTTTGGCCTCGGAGCCTACTGTGCCGATCACTGTTGCACCCAAATACCTGGCCCACTGACAGGCGATCAGCCCGACGCCGCCGGCGATCGCGTGAAATAGGATCGTGTCACCTGCCTTAACCGGATAAACGCGTCGCAGTAGATACTGCGCTGTCATGCCCTTGAGCATCATCGCGGCGGCGGTGCGATCATCAACTGAATCGGGAACATGCACCAGGCGGTCCGCTGGTATGACACGCTTCTCGGAATAAGCGCCCAAAGGGCCGGCATACGCCACGCGATCTCCAACTTGAAAGTCGTCGACGCCAGGTCCTAGGGCCTCGACTTGGCCAGACGCCTCCTGGCCTGGAATGAACGGAAATCTAACCGCAGGATAGACACCTTTGCGGAAGTATATGTCAATAAAATTAACACCGATGGCGGTATGCCGGATTAATACCTCGCCAAGCCCCGGTTTCCCAACCTCGACTTCTTCGAAGCGCAAGACCTCGGCCGAGCCGGTTTCGTGTACTTGAATTGCCTTTGGCATCGCTCAACCTCTCTGCTCATATCGGCATGTGATGCTAAAAACCCCAGCTCGATTGATGATGTGCCTTTGATCGATGCACTGCGTCAGCTTAAGCCTGATTCAATCCGCAGGCATCAACATCGGACCTAGCACCCGTCCGCCCATCAGGTGCATGTGCAAGTGATGAACCTCCTGGCCGGCGTGACGTCCGCAGTTTACGATCAGACGATAGCCGTTTTCTGCGATGCCCTGTTCCTTGGCCAGCCGTGCGGCGACTACGAACAAATGGCCAAGCAGGCCTTCATCTTCCGGTTTGACGTCATTGACGCTGGGAATAACCTTATTAGGGACGATCAGAATGTGCGTAGGCGCCTTGGCGTTGATGTCCTGAAAAGCGGTTACACGATCGTCTTGGAAAAATATGGTCGCAGGTATCTCACGCCGGATGATCTTGCTGAAAATAGTCTCTTCTGACATAGGTTCCTCGCTTGACGTCGCGTACGTCGTTGCAGTTATGTCTCCATGCCACAGCGGTTACTCGCTAGTTTTGCCGAACTGGTAGTACCGTTGATTGAGGTAATGTGCTACGTCGTCAATATCCGCGTGTGACCAATGCAATTTAAGCCTGGATTGATAGTAGCGCACTTGCGCCATGAGTTCCTGCATGGAGTTGACAAGTCGCTGCTCGCGAGTATAAAGCACAGCACCATCGCCGCCGGTCATGGCTGCGTGGCAACGTGTGCAGTGGGCGCTGTGCAGCGCTTCGCCATGCGCAATATCGGGCTTAGCGCCCGCGAACGTGGGGTTTAGTACAATCGTTGGCAGCAGCAAAGCCAGGCTGATCCACTGCATATCACTATCAGTTGGAGCTGGCGTATGCAGAGAGCCGCGCGATGCGCGTGGCTGCCGGTGGATGCGAATCGTATACTGCTGAGTGAAGCGGATCCGGCGTCAAGGTGCTGGCATTCTCCTTGTAGAGGCTTACCAGCGCGGTGATCAAGGCGTGGGCGTCGCTTTGCCCAGCGGCGAACTCGTCAGCCTCGAATTCGTGCTTGCGTGACCACCACGCCATCAGCGGCCGCAAGAAAAATCCGAACACCGGACCCACCATCATGAACAGCAGCAGGGCCATGTAAGCAGAAGGTTCTGCTATCCCTAGAGCGCTATAAAACCAGGACTGACGCATCAGCCACGAGAGGATAAAAAGTGCGATCAGTGAATAAGCCGCCATGAATAGCAGCCGTTTCTTCACGTGATTGCGTTTGAAATGGCCCAACTCATGTGCGAGTACCGATTCAATCTCGTCGGGGGAAAGTGTGTCTATTAGTGTATCGAAAAACACAATACGTTTGTTGCGGCCAAATCCTGTGAAATACGCATTGCCATGGGCCGAGCGCTTGGAACCGTCCATTACGTACACGCCCTTGCTTTGGAAGCCACAGCGAGAGAGCAAGCCCTGGATACGCTTGTACAGAGCCTCGTTTTGGAGTGGACTGAAACGGTTGAAGAGTGGGGCGATCAAGGTGGGATAGGCCCAAGTCATAAACAATCCAAACGCGATCCATACCGCCCATACATAAAGCCACCAATAATCACCCGCACCTTCCATCAACCATAGCACCACGAACATAAGTGGTGCGCCAATAGCCAGCAGCAGTGCCGCGCTTTTGACCAGATCAGCTACGAAGGTGCGGACCGTTGTGCGGTTAAAACCAAAACGCTTCTCGAGCCCGAAGGTGCGGTATACCGATATGGGAAGCTCGATGATCGATCCGATGAGCAACACGCTCAAAAAAACGCCAACACCCGTGACCAGCGGTCCTGTGCCCAGCGACCGCCATGCCTGATCAACGAGGTTCAACCCGCCGCCCAGTGTCCAGACCAGGAGCACTACGGTGTCCAAGCACGCGTTCACCATGCTCAGGCGCGTCTTGACAGCAGTATAGTCGGCTGCTTTCTGATGTGCCTTTAAAGGCATGCGCCCGCTGAATGCGGCCGGAACCTGCGCCCGATGAGCAAGCACATAGCTAACGTGCCGCTGCGCGAGCCACAATCGCAGGGTGAGCGATAGGCCCAACGCCAGTAGGAAGATTAACGTAAAGGCATGCATTCGTTGTTCCTTATTCGATCGGAATCGAGAAATAGCGCTAGCATGATTCACAATGGAGCGCGTTCAGGGTCTGGCGACAGCTTACCTATTTGTTAGAATGGCAGGCAACTTGGTGCGAACACCTACCGCCTACCCACTGAGATAAGTCCACTGACGTAGAGTTCATTGTATTCTCAACGGTTAGCATTGATTCACCGGCAGCGAGCAGGTTTGCCACCTATGGTGTTGGCTGTTTCTTTATACATACTGAATCTATTCTGGACTAACCGAAGTATGACTGCCCCAGACCCCGAAGATCTGATTTGGATCGACCTGGAGATGACGGGTCTCGATGTCGAGCGGGATCGCATCATTGAGATCGCGACCGTGATAACTGATAAGCAACTCAATGCCATCGCCGAAGGTCCGGTGCTCGCGATCCGGCAGGGCCACGAGTACCTCGCGCAGATGGATGACTGGAACACGAAACAACACACTAAGTCCGGTCTGTTGGAGCGAGTCAAGCTGAGCCGTATCGATGAAGGTGAGGCAGAGATTATGACGCTTGCTTTTCTTAGACAATACATCGCGCCCGGTGTGTCGCCTATGTGCGGCAACAGCGTCTGTCAGGACCGCCGCTTTCTGGCACGCGCCATGCCAGCCTTGGAGGGCTACTTTCACTATCGAAATCTCGATGTCAGCACACTCAAAGAACTTGCCAGGCGCTGGGCACCGGAGATCGCCAAGGGCTTCAGTAAAGATTCAACCCACCAAGCCTTAGACGATATCCACAACTCGATTGCAGAGCTTCGCTACTATCGGGAGTATCTATTTAAAAACTGGTAAGGAGGCAAGATGTGACCGAGACGTTGATCCCTTTCATAGAATCCAGATCTTCTAGGCCCTGTTTCTCGGCCCTGATTCGATGGGCGTATCTGGCATATTGCCCCATTCCGACCAGGAGCCTGGATAGCCGCGCACGTTTTTAAAGCCTAAAGATTTAAGCATTAGCCAGGTGTGTGCGGAGCGATGATGGGTCTGGCAATAGGTAATGACCTCCTTATCCGCTGTGATGTCGACTGATTTGAGCCTTGAGAGCAATGCATCACGGGATTTGAGACGCAGGTTGCGTGTCGTGTCAATGGCCTCGGTCCAGTCTATATTGATCGCGCCCGGAATGTGGCCTGTGCGCGCGGCGCGTTTTTCCTCGCCTTGATATTCTTTTGGCGTGCGACAATCTAATAATCGCGTATTAGCATCACCTAACCGCGCCATGATGTAATCGCGTTGGGCGACGACTTCTGGATGATAGTTAACCAGATAGTCGCTTAGCTGCGGGGCAACAAGCCTATGTTCCAGAGGGTGGCCTTCGTTGACCCAAGCCTGTAATCCACCATTTAGTAGCGCATAGCGCGCATGGCCACACGCCGCGAGGCTCCATAATAGGCGCGCCGCGCGGCCGCCGCCTTCGTCATCGTAGGCTACGATGTAAGCCTCGGATCTTAAGCCCAGCGAGGAAAACAGCGTGTGCATGTAGTCCATGCTCGGCAGTAGGCCAGTTACCGGCGGGCGCGACAACACCAATCTCGAATAATCGAGATGTACGGCGCACGGGATATGTGCGCGTGCGTATTGCTCAGCTTGGCATAGATCAACCACCTGCAGATTTGGCTCCGCAAGACGGGCCTGTAACTCGGCAGGTTCCAGCAGCAAGGGAAATGTCACCATTGCGGGCTCTGTATGAACTTGCTTAAGCATTCGCCTCAACCGCGGCGGGTGAATGCGTAAAGTTAGCGTAAATACCAGGGTGGTTCCAAGATTGTGTTGACGCCATCCAGCCGCGGATCCGTGCGCGGATAATCCAGAATGTAGTGCAACCCACGGCTTTCCTTGCGCGTCATGGCCGAGCGTATGATGAGCGCCGCCACCAATGCTAGATTGCGCATCTCGATCAGATCGCTGGTTACATTGAAGTTGCTGTAATACTCATCGATCTCGCGCAGCAACAGGACGATACGGTGCTTGGCACGTTGCAATCGTTTGATGGTCCGCACAATCCCGACATAGTCCCACATGAAGCGCCGCAGCTCGTGCCAGTTATGCGCAATCACAATCTCTTCATCGGAGTCGATGACTCTGCTTGCATCCCACTCCGGTATTTCGGTACTCATACATCGCTGATCCAGATTCCGCATGATGTCTTCGGCGGCAGCTTTTGCGAACACCAGGCATTCGAGCAGCGAATTGCTGGCCATGCGATTGGCACCATGCAGTCCGGTAGAGGCCACTTCACCGATCGCATATAAATTGTCGACGTCGGTGCGCGCATTGAGGTCCGTCACGACGCCGCCGCAGGTATAATGCGCTGCTGGCACCACGGGAATCGGTTCGCGCGTGAGATCATAGCCGAACTCCAGACAACGTGCATGCACGTTCGGAAAATGCGAGATGATGAAGTCCGCGCTTTTATGTCTGATATCTAAATATACACAGTCTATTCCTAGGCGCTTCATCTCATGGTCGATCGCGCGCGCGACAATATCTCGTGGCGCAAGCTCGGCACGCGCATCGAAGCGGCGCATGAATTTGGTTCCGTCCGGCAGCAACAGCTTACCCCCTTCGCCGCGGACCGCCTCGGTAATCAAGAACGACTTGGCTTGCGAATGATAGAGGCAGGTCGGGTGGAACTGCATAAACTCCATGTTGGCTACCCGGCAGCCTGCGCGCCAAGCCATAGCGATGCCATCGCCTGAAACACTATCAGGATTACTACTATAGAGATAAACTTTACTAGCTCCTCCTGTCGCCAGCACCACAAATCGAGCCTTGAACACCTCCACCTGCTCATTGTCTCGATTCAAAACATACGCACCCAGGCATCCGTTGGTCTTAGATTGCTCCTGTGCGCGTAGTTTGCGGCTGGTGATCAGGTCAATAGCGATATGGTTTTCGAATAGATCGATATGGCGCTGGCTGCGTACGTGCTCGATCAATACCTTGTGAATGGCCTGTCCCGTGGCATCGGCGGCGTGTACTATGCGGCGATGGCTGTGGCCACCTTCGCGCGTTAAATGGAGATTCAAGCTTCCATCGGGAAGCAACTCGCGCGTAAAATCCACGCCCATCTCCATTAGCCACCGAATGGCTGCCTCCGCGTTGGCGACGGTGTAACGCACAACGCCTTCGTCACACAAACCAGCGCCCGCATCCAAGGTATCGGCGACATGCGAGGATAGTGAATCCTGTCGGTCAAGTGCTGCCGAAACTCCGCCCTGAGCGTACCAGGTGCTGCCCTCGGCGAGTGGACCTTTAGAGAGTACCGCAACGTGCACGCGTTCGGTCAGGTGCAGCGCCAGGCTCAACCCCGCGGCGCCGCTGCCGATGACGAGTACATCGTGATAATGCTGGTTATGCGTGGGCTGTACGTATGTCATCAAACGGACATTTTGTCATAATTTTTGCCTTCCAAACATCAAGGCTGCTGTCCACGCCGGTGAAGCTATCCATAAACAAGTCACTGGCGAGAACTCCTTCCGGTGTAATCTGTCAACTAGGTAAGGCGCATGGAAGGCGTCTGGAATTGGGGGTGTGCCCGGATGGGCGAGACGAATGATCGCGAGCTGGTCAAACGAGTTCAGGCGGGCGACAAGAGAGCCTACGACGCCCTGATTCGCAAATATCAGCATAAGATCATAAAACTGATCTCGCGCTACGTGCATGACCCCGATGCCGCGTCAGATGTCGCCCAGGAGGCATTTTTAAAGGCGTATCGCGGTTTGGCACGTTTCCGCGGTGAGAGTGCTTTTTACACGTGGCTTTATCGAATTGCTATAAACACGGCCAAAAACCATCTTGTTGCGCAGGGGCGCCGATCGCCGGACCACGAGGTCGATGCCCAAGAGGCCGAGTATTACGAAAGCGCTTCCATGTTAAAGGACTACGCCACGCCGGAGCGGCAATTACTTACCGAAGAGATAGAACGCACAGTCTACCGCGCGATCAGAGAGTTGCCAGATGATCTTAAGACCGCTATTACACTGCGCGAATTGGAAGGCATGAGCTATGAGGAAATCGCACAGACGATGGGTTGCCCCATCGGGACAGTCCGTTCGCGCATCTTCCGCGCCCGCGAGGCGATTGACCGCTACCTGCAGCCCTTAATTGGTTGACGCTAGAACAAGATTCCCATCCGATTCATATCCATGAGCATGTCTTAGCAAGAGTGACACCATGATGAACGAGAAGAAAGCGCTGTTGTCCGCGTTCGTCGATGAAGAGGTCTCTGAACTGGAAGTCCGGCGCGTCTGTAAGGAGCTGCTGAGCGACGAGCACGAGCTGACGCGGTGGAGCCACTACTACCTGATCCGTGATGCCCTGCGAGGCAACCTTCCGCCAGTCATCGACTTGCGCTTCGCGGATGCTGTTATGGCCCGGATCAAGCAAGAACCCACGCTTACCAATGCGGTGTTGCTAACATGGCGCGAACGGCTGCTGCAACCCGCTGCAGGCCTGGGTCTGGCCGCTTCGATTGCAGTGGCCGCTGTGCTGACTTTTCAAGCGTTTACCGGCGGAACTTCGCCGACTTCTTCAACAGTTGCGCAGGTGGCTCAGGTACCTGTGTCTGCGCGTCAAGTCAAGGTCGAGACAGCTAGCGCAAGCGATAGCACCGAGCGCGCGCCTGCCGAACGTGCCTTGCTACAAAATCCACACATCGCCGCCAGGCTCAATAGCTATCTGGTCAATCACAGCGAATACGCGCCCACACAAGGTATGATGCCGTACGCGCGCGTGGTCGTCGGCTACGACAATATCGAGCAGTAGATACAGTGGAATGCGCTATGTAGCGTTATTTGCAGCCTTGGCGCTGCCGCAGGCTGCGTGGCCTCAACAAGACGCCCAGGCATGGCTCAATAAGATGACTCGGGCTGTGCGGTACTTGAATTACGAAGGCACCTTCGTTTTCATGCATGGCGGCGCTGTGGATGCCATGCATATTATCCACGAGCATGATGAAGGCGGGGTGCGGGAACGATTGATCTCCCTCACCGGTGAGACACGCGAGTTCATTCGGGATAGAGGTGTATTAACTTGTGTTTGGCCGGGCAAGCATTCAGTCGTGGTGGAAAAGACGCGCTCTCAACATGGTATCCCTGCCACGCTTCCCGCCGATACAGAAGGTCTGTATAAATATTACCGCTTCCAGATTGACGGCAAGGACCGAATAGCCGGCAAATCTTGCCGCATCATAGCGATCAAGCCCAAAGATGATCTGCGTTATGGACACCGCCTGTGCATTGCGGAAGACTCTGGAATGCTGCTTAAGTCGGTTATGCTCAATGCGGCAGGTACGCCTATAGAAGAAGTCATGTTTACCAGTTTGAACCTGCTTAAGAACATTCCTAATCGCCGGTTTAAATCTACCATGATCAATGATGATGTGTGGCAGCGCGCCGCAATTCAAAGTACGCCGCTTGAGTTAAAGGCTGATGCCAGCTGGCGGATTCAAATGATGCCGCCCGGATTTAAGGTGACTGCCAATACCAAGCGTATAATCGCGGCAGATCCCACACCGGTGCAGCATATAATATTGACTGATGGATTGGCCTCGGTTTCAGTGTTTATCGCTAGACTGCGGAGTCGCAAGGCTCTGTTTGAGGGCACGACGCATAGCGGCGCCCTAAATGCGTTTGCTCGTGATTTGAACAACTATCAGATCACTGTGGTCGGCGAAGTGCCCGAAGAAACAGTAGAAATGATCGGGAAGTCTATCGCCTACAGACCTAACGCAGCTCATTGAAAACGCTCAACTATTCTGCGCGCGAGATGCCGCGATAGCACCTTCCGCGTTAGTCTTTCTATACAGGCCTCCACTTGAGCGTGCTCACGGCGAAGACTCGCCGGCGTTGTTATAATAAACAAGACAAGCCCCTCTATAAGCGTCAGTTGATACCTTATGCGAGACGCCATGTGATGTTGGACACCTTGCGTGGACCGCGACGTGCTCATGCAAGTAGGCGCCAAGTGGGTACGGCGGCTGAGGCACGCGTGTAGTTTAGCGCCAGCCTGTTACAAGTTTTGATGAGGTAAACCCGTATGCGAAGGCTCAGCGCTGTTTATGCATCAATCTTTTTCTTGAGCACACCCGCTGCCTATGCACAGCAGGGATTACCCGATTTTACCGGTCTGGTTAAGGAGAATGCACCCGCGGTTGTGAATATCAGTACGACCAAGAAGGAGGACACATGGCCGGGCCTGCCGCCGAATTTACAGATACCGGAACTCCCGAGAGACAACCCTCTAAATGAATGGTTGCGCAAGTTTCTCGGTGAGCGCAACGATGGTCCGCCGCCTTTCAGCTCTGAGTCGCTGGGTTCAGGCTTTATCATCTCCAAGGATGGATACATCGTGACCAATAGCCATCTCGTGGAAGACGCCGATGAGATCATAGTGCGGCTCAGCGACCGTCGCGAATTGGAAGCGCGGTTGATCGGACAAGATTCTGAGAGCGATATTGCGCTTCTGAAGATCCATGCCGATAAGCTGCCAGTGCTGAAGATCGGCAGTTCCAAAAGCCTCAAGTCCGGTGAGTGGGTTTTGGCCATAGGTTCCCCATTTGGGTTCGATCACTCCGTTACGGCTGGTATCGTAAGCGCCAAGGGACGTAGTCTACCCAGTGAAAACTATGTGCCTTTCATACAAACAGACGTCGCTATCAACCCCGGTAACTCTGGCGGGCCACTGTTCAACTTGGACGGCGAGGTGGTCGGCGTCAACTCTCAGATCTATAGCCGCACCGGCGGTTTTATGGGCCTGTCATTCTCGATCCCAATCGAGTTGGCGATGAATGTTGTCCGGCAATTGAAGGCTACAGGCCATGTGTCCCGCGGCTGGCTCGGAGTGTACATCCAGGAGGTCACGGACGACCTCGCGGAATCGTTCAACATGGACAGGCCCACCGGTGCCTTAGTCGCCAGGATCTTGCCCCGCAGTCCGGCACAGGCGGCAGATCTACGCGTTGGCGATATCATCTTGTTGTACAACGGCAGAGTAGTGCCAAACTCTGCAGCATTACCGCACATGGTGGGGCAAAGTCAAGCCGGTGAGCGGGTTCGGCTTGAACTTATGCGCGACGGCAAGAGAATCACGCGGCCAGTGACTATCGGTGAGCTGCCAAGCGAAGAGCCGGACGTGATGGCAGACCCGCAAAGCACTGCACCACCTGCTCGCGATGTGGTGCTGGGTCTTAAGCTGCGCCCACTGACGCTGAAAGAAAAACGGGTAATGGACCTTGAAGAAGGTGGCTTGCGGGTAGTTGAAGTTCATGAGGGTCCTGCTGAGGAGGCAGGCGTGCGGAAGGGAGATGTCATACAAATGATCGATAATCAGAAGATCACGACGATCGCGCAGTTCAAGGCGCTGATTGAAGATCTTTCCAAGAACAAATTTACATCGGTACTGGTGCAGCGGCGGCAAGGTCCAGAATTTCTGGCGCTTAAAATTCCCGGCTGAATACTATTTGCAACGTGTAGACTACGCCGCGCTCGCACGGCGACAACAGGTTTGGTTAAGCCTGATAGGCGGTCCACATCAGGCTTTTCTTTAAATTCTGTTTGGACATGGAACGCATACGCAACTTTTCCATCATCGCACATATCGATCACGGCAAGTCCACATTGGCCGACCGATTCATCCAACAGTGCGGGGGGCTATCTGCCCGCGAAATGAGGGCGCAGGTGCTGGATTCGATGGAACTTGAGAAGGAGCGCGGTATCACCATCAAGGCACACAGCGTTTCGCTCAACTACCGGGCGCAGGACGGCTATACCTACCAACTCAATCTCATTGACACCCCGGGGCATGTCGATTTTTCCTATGAAGTATCCCGCTCGCTGGTCGCCTGCGAGGGCGCACTGCTGGTGATTGACGCCTCGCAAGGCGTCGAAGCCCAGAGCGTGGCTAATTCCTATACGGCCATAGATCAGGGCCTGCAAGTGCTACCGGTAATCAATAAGATTGATCTCCCCGCGGCGGATCCGCTCCGCGTAATCAAGGAAATAGAGGATGTCATCGGCATCGACGCCTCGCATGCGGTGCTGGTCAGCGCCAAGACCGGTGAAGGTATTACCGAGTTGCTGGAACAGTTAATCGCGCGCATTCCACCGCCGAAAGGTGAAGTCGAGGCGACTTTGAAGGCCTTGATTATCGATTCATGGTTTGACAGCTATACCGGCGTGGTGGTGCTGGTACGCATTATAGATGGCATCGTCAGACCAAAGCAAAAGATCATGGCGATGTCGTCCGGGCGCAGCTACCAGGTCGATAGCGTAGGAATTTTTACGCCTAAACGCCAGGAGAAAGATGACCTGCGAGCGGGCCAGGTGGGCTATCTGATCGCTGGCATCAGGGATATCGATGGCGCCAAGATCGGCGATACCCTGACCTTCGCGGAGCGTCCGGCTTCACGCCCTCTTCCTGGTTTTAGGCATGTGCAACCAAACGTATTTGCGGGTCTATTTCCGACGAGCGCGGATGACTTTGCGAGGTTTCGCGAAGCGCTGGAGCGACTGCGCCTGAATGACTCCGCATTGACTTTTGAACCCGAGACCTCGCACGCGTTGGGGTTCGGTTTTCGCTGCGGGTTTTTGGGCATGCTACACATGGAAATCGTACAGGCGCGTCTGGAGCGTGAATATGATCTCGATCTCATCACTACCGCGCCTACAGTGGTTTACGAGGTCCGCACGACCAAAGGTGAGGCGCTCAATATCCATAGCCCCGCCCAACTACCCGCGTCTAACAAGATCAAGGAGATCCGGGAGCCCATTGTCAATGCTTCGATCCTGACGCCGCACGAGTTTGTGGGTAACGTGATCGGTCTGTGCGTCGAAAAGCGCGGCGTGCAGACGCGCATGCACTATTTTGGCAATCAAGTGCAACTCGACTACGCTCTGCCGTTGAGCGAGATCGTGCTCGACTTCTTCGATCGCTTGAAATCCGTCAGCCGCGGATTTGCCTCGTTCGATTACCATCCCTCCCATTTCCAGACGGCGCCACTAGTCAAGGTGGATGTGTTGATCAATGGCGAACGGGTCGATGCGCTGTCGGTCATCGTGCACAAAGACAAGGCACAATCGCGCGGGCGCGAGTTGACCGAGCGCATGCAGAATATCATTCCTCGACAAATGTTCGACGTCGCCATCCAGGCAGCGATCGGCTCGCATATCATCGCACGCACATCGGTCAAGGCCTTGCGCAAGAACGTGACTGCCAAATGCTATGGTGGTGACGTGACGCGCAAACGCAAGCTACTGGAGAAGCAAAAGGCGGGCAAGAAGCGCATGAAGCGGATCGGTCGAGTGGAAATACCGCAAGAAGCCTTCCTCGCGGTATTACAAGTAGACAAATAATTCAAAAAGAAGGATAGGAATGAACGTCAATCTGGAATTGGTGCTGGTTATCGGCACGCTTTTGACAGGCGGCATATGGCTGTTTGATCGCTTCGTGTGGAGGCCGCGGCGAATGAGCGCGGCACTGGCAAACCCATCGGCGGCGACAGAGGACGTGGCCCATACGGCACCAAGTCAAGCGCCGGCATCTCAGGATCCCTGGTATGTGGAATACTCCAAGTCATTCTTTCCGGTGCTTCTTATCGTTCTCGTCGTGCGCGGGTTCGTGGTCGAGCCGTTTAGGATTCCATCGGGTTCCATGATGCCGACCTTGCTGGTGGGCGATTTTATCTTAGTTAACAAGTTTGCCTATGGCTTGCACCTACCGGTGCTCAACACCAAGTTCATCGAAACAGACGATCCCAAACGCGGCGATGTGGTTGTGTTCCGCTATCCCGAGAACCCTTCAGAGGACTACATCAAACGGGTCGTGGGTTTACCGGGCGACCATATCACTTATTACAACAAGGTGTTGTACATCAATGGCAAGCGGTGCCCGCAACAGCTTCTAGGAGAGTACGAGGGCGTAGGCAGTGATACAGGCTCGGGCAATGAGTTGGTGTTCAGGGAGAAGCTCGGCGACGTCACCCATAAAATGCTGATTGAGCCAGGCAATCCGAGTATGAATGGGGAATATGTGGTCCCACCCCACGAATACTTCGTGATGGGCGACAACCGTGACAACAGCAATGACAGCCGCTATTGGGGTTTCGTGCCGGATGCAAACCTCATTGGCAAAGCGTTTATGATCTGGCTGAATTGGGATATGGCAGGTGGGGTATTTGACTATACTCGCATAGGCGAGCAGATTCATTAAGTGCCAGAGACGGTCTCTTAAGATTGGGGGGCGGTATGCGCGCTCGAGACAAACAACGCGGCGCCTCTTTCATCTTCTGATTGGGGTATTGGCGGCGGCGGGATTTGCCTTCATTGTAGGCGTTAGATTGGCGCCGATATACATCAACGCCTATATACCGTTCGGTCGGTCTTAAGAGACGTGGCGGCTGGGGCTGATGGGCCAGGTGGAATGAACAGCGAGCCGAACATGATCTGGGGCAGCATTGGAAGCAATTGAATATCAATAATGTCGAATATCAATAATATAGAAAATCTTCCTAGAGACGATTTTAGCTACAGACACTTGGGATCAAATACGACCAAAAACAAGCTTATCGTTAGCCTTGACGCCGTGGCGATATTTGAGCCGGCCCGAACCCTAGCAGTTGGAGAGCACGCACTAGCACCATGATGAATCAACCTCTAGCGCAATGGCTAGACCCCAACATGCTTGCATCCCCGCTGCTTACCGAGGCGATAACACACCGAAGTGCAGGCGGTAATAACAACGAGCGACTCGAATATCTGGGCGACGCAGTACTTGGTATGATTATCGCCGAACACCTGTTTCACACCCACAAGAATGCCAAGGAAGGCGACTTAAGTCGACTGCGTGCCTGTCTGGTGCGTAAAGAAACACTAGCCGCGATCGCCAAGGAGCAGCAACTAGGGGAGGCGATAGTGCTTGGCCCAGGCGAACTCAAAAGCGGCGGGCATCGCCGGGACACGATTCTCGCCGATGCGTTGGAGGCCGTGGTGGGTGCGGTCTATCTGACTAGAGGATTGGACTGTGTTAGATCGTTTGTACTCGGATTGTTTCATTCGCGCATCGCGAGTCTCCCGCACGCCGAGGAGTTGAAAGATCCTAAGACCCGGCTGCAGGAGTATCTACAATCACAAAATCTGCCGCTCCCTGAATACCATTTACACGAGGTCAGCGGCGAATCCCACGCGCAACATTTTACAATACGCTGTCATATACGCAGTCCCACCATAGAGACTATCGGTGAGGGCAGTTCCAAACGCGCGGCAGCACAGGAGGCGGCACGTAAGGCACTGGATCTTATCGATGATAGACATGCCGATTGAATACGAAGACAACACGCAAAAGACACGCAGTGGGTATTGCGCGATTATCGGCCGCTCCAACGTAGGCAAGTCGACCCTCTTAAATAAGCTGATTGGCGCATGGATCTCGTCTACCGCCGGCAAGCCTCAGACGACGCGCCAGAAGATCTGCGGTATTTTGACAGAGCAGGACGCACAGATCGTATTTATTGATACCCCCGGCATTCACCTCAAGGAGACTCATCGGCTCAATACCGCGATGAATAAGGCGGCTATCGCAAGTTTGGATGCTGCCGATGTCATACTATTCGTGATTGAGGTTAACGAGTGGCATACAGAGGAAGATCGGATTCTGGAACTGCTGGCTGGTGCGAACAAACCGTGCCTGTTGTGTGTCAATAAGATAGATAAGTTGCGCGATAGGCGCGACCTGCTGCCCGTGTTGGCGCAACTCAGTCGTAAGTTTCAGTTCGCTGCGTTGGTGCCTGTCTCTGCTGTTGGGGGAGATAATCTGACCTCACTAAAGTTAGAAGTACGCAAACTGCTTCCACACTCGCAAGGTTATATTTTCCCCGAGGACCAGCTTTCCGACCGCGATGTGCGCTTTATTATGGCGGAGATGATAAGGGAGCAATTGACGCGCAGCTTGGAAGAAGAATTGCCCTATGCGGTCTATGTAGAAATAGCTTTATACGAGGAGCGTGCTGAGTGCGTGTCTATATCCGCGATCATTTGGGTAGCGCGCAACAGTCACAAGGCCATCGTTATTGGAAGATCAGGCAATATGCTAAAAAAGATCGGGAGCCGTACGCGGGCCTCGATCGAGCGTTTTTTAGGTAAGCGATGCCATCTGAAGCTATGGGTAAAAGTGAAACCTAACTGGCAGGATGATCCGCGCATCGTAAGCAGACTCACGGCATAGAATGTCATGCCCAGGGTGATTCACGAACCAGCCTTTTTGTTGCACGCAAGGGCATATCGAGAAACCAGTGCCTTGCTGGAGATGCTGACGCGCAACCACGGCCGGGTAGGATTGATCTATAAGGGTGCGAAGCGCTCGCACAAACGCGCCGCGTCCCTGCAACCTTTTTGTAAGCTTAGCCTGTCATGGAGTGGCAGGGGAGAGTTATACACGTTGATGGATCTTGAGATGCGTGGTATGGGCCAGCTTGTCACGCCCCGGCTCAAGATCTGCGGTTTGTATCTCAATGAATTGATCATGAATCTGGTCCCCCGGAACAGTCCCAGCGAAGCGCTGTATCACTGCTACGAAACAGCACTGGGCGAACTGAGTTCAGGCGCAGCGCTCGAGCCGACGCTGCGCCAGTTCGAGCTGTACCTGTTGAGGCTGAGCGGGTATGGACCGCAACTGGAATATGAGGCTACAAGCGACGAAACAATTAGCCGGGAGTCGTACTATTATTACGATAACGAAAGAGGGCCAGTCTTAGCGCCGCCGAATGCCGCGCAGTCCTCTCTCGTCAGCGGTCGCACCTTGCTTGCACTGCAGGCAGCACAGTTACCGGATGCCACTGCGGCTAAGGAATCTAAGCGCTTGTTGCGTAGTATCATTGATTATCAACTGCGCGGAAAATCCCTGCTCAGCCGTGAGATCATGAAGTACCTGGTTGACTGATGCGCAATGTGCGCATCAGTCAACCAGTTACGCATGCGTTTATCAACTGAAATACTCACCTTATGACTATCTATGAACCATTACGGCTCGGTGTGAATCTCGACCACGTCGCTACGCTCAGACAGGCGAGATTCACGCCTTATCCTCACTTGATGGAAGCGGTCAGGATCGTAGAGCGCGCTGGCGCAGACGGCATTACTCTACACCTGCGAGAGGATCGTCGGCATGTCCAGACAGAGGATATTTACGCAGCGCGGGAAATGATAACTACGACGTTAAACCTCGAAATGGCCGCCACTGACGAGATGACGGCTATCGCGCGGGACGTACAGCCCGACTACTGCTGCCTCGTGCCGGAGCGTCGCGAGGAACTGACCACCGAGGGGGGGCTGGATCTGGCCCGTCATCAGCCTCGCTTAACTGAGATCTGTCAGAGACTCGCAGCGGTCGACATTAAGGTCTCATTGTTCATCGAGCCCACGGTTACGGCGATCGATCTAGCGCTTAAGATCGGTGCCCCAATCGTGGAGTTGCATACTGGCACCTATGCCAGTGCGAGCGGTGCGCAGCAAGTGCTAGCGCTCGAGCGGATTCAGCAGGCGGCGGCCCATGCCGCCGATGCCGGACTCCAGGTCAATGCCGGCCATGGTTTGCACTACGACAATGTCGCACAGATCGCCGCCATCCCCGTACTGAAGGAACTCAATATCGGCCACGCAATTGTGGCCAGAGCGCTGTTCGTAGGCCTTAGTAAAGCAGTATCCGAAATGAAGCAGGCGATGAATATAGTCCGAGGCCTTCGTTAGGGACAGCAGTTGTTTGCTGCTGTTGTGGCCTGCGCGGCGCATATCGCAGGGTGTAAGCACAGGTTGTTTCCCTTAGAATGATTTCTTCGCCAGCCAAGTCGGCCCAGATATTAATGAGCTTTCCGACCCTCGAATCCTTTGTGGGCAATACCCCGCTGGTGCGCTTGCAGCGCATGACCGGCGAGACCTCGAACACTATTCTCGCGAAGCTGGAAGGGAATAATCCCGCCGGCTCGGTCAAGGATCGACCCGCTTTAAGCATGATCAAACATGCACAGGAACGCGGTGAGATCCATCCGGGCGACACCTTGATCGAAGCCACCAGCGGCAATACCGGCATCGCGCTCGCTATGGCGGCCGCCATCATGGGCTATCATATAGTGCTCATCATGCCCGAGAGCATGAGCGCTGAACGCCGTGCTACTATGAAGGCCTTCGGCGCAGAAATCATACTCGTCTCTAAAGACGACGGCATGGAGGGGGCACGTGATCTCGCGCAGCGGCTGGCTGAGGAGAGCAAGGGCCGAGTGCTCGATCAATTCGCCAATCTGGACAATCCGCGCTCGCATTATGAAGGCACTGGCCCCGAGATCTGGAAAGATACCTATGGTCGGATTACCCATTTCGTCAGCTCGATGGGCACCACTGGTACCATCGTGGGTGTATCGCGGTTCTTAAAAGAAAAGAATGCGGATATTCAAATCATTGGGGTACAGCCTAAGGAAGGCTCTCGCATACCGGGTATTCGGTGTTGGCCAGAAGCCTATCTGCCCAAGATCTATCAGCCTGAGTGTGTGGACCGTATCATCGAGGTCGATGAGGCCGAGGCCGAGGGGACGATGCGGCGTATGGCCGTAGAGGAGGGCATCTTCTGCGGTATTTCATCAGGCGGCGCGGTAGCAGCAGCCTTGCGGTTATCGGAAGAGGTGGAACACACGCTCATCGTGGTTATCATCTGCGACCGCGGTGACCGCTATATCTCCACGGGTGTTTTCCCGGCGTAATCATCACTTATAGTAGGGGCCCTGCCGCGTGAATGTGCTGGTGTTTGATATTGAGACTGTGCCCGACGTGCCGACCGGCAGGCGATTGTATGGGCTGCAGGGCATCCCTGATCGTGATGTCGCGCATGCCATGATGCATCTGCGGGCTCAACAAGCAGGGCGCGGGTTTCTTCCGCATCATCTGCAACGCATCGTCGCCATCTCCATCGCGCTGCGCAGGGACGATGTGTTTAAGCTGTGGTCGCTGGGCGATAAGGATTCGGCGGAAGCGGAATTGCTGCGGCGTTTTTATGATGGTGTCGAGCGCTTCAATCCGGTGCTTGTGTCTTGGAACGGGTGCGCATTCGATCTGCCGGTCATCCATTATCGTTCGCTGCTGCATGGTGTGGCGGCGCCACGCTACTGGGATACCGGTGAGGCGGATTCCAGCTTCCGCTACAATAATTATCTAAATCGCTTTCACTGGCGACACATCGACCTAATGGACGTGCTGGCCGGCTACAATGTACGCGCGTTCGCACCCCTAGATCAGATCGCTGCAATGCTGGGGCTGCCCGGCAAGATGGGGATGAGTGGCGTTAAGGTGTGGGAGGCTTTTCAAGCCGGGGACATCACTGCCATCCGCGATTATTGCGAAACCGATGTCCTCAGTACCTATCTGATCTACCTGCGTTTCGAGATGCTGCGCGGTCAGCTCAGCACTGAGGTTTATCAGCAAGAATGCCAACGCGCGCGCGATGCTCTTGCTGCGATGAAGCGACCGCACTTAAACGAGTTTCTGGCGTATTGGCAATAGCCGGGGACATTCGGGGTGGGAAGACCCCAGGGTTTATTCATGCCATGAGCTTAACCAGGATGCGCGTGTAGATCCTGGACAGCACATCCAAATCGGCCGCCCGTACGTGCTCGTCGATCTTGTGGATGCTAGCATTGACCGGGCCGAGCTCTACGACCTCCGCGCCAGTAGGCGCGATGAAGCGCCCATCCGAGGTACCGCCGGCTGTTGACAGCCTGGTTTCCAATCCCGTGATCTCGCGTATTGAGGTTTTACAAGCGGTGATCAGTTCTCCTTCTCGTGTGAGGAACGGCTGACCAGAGGGTTTCCATGCGATGTCGTAGTGCAAGCCATGTTCATCTAACAAGGCTTGTACGCGCGCTTTGAGTGCTTCTTCTGTCACCGCAGTCGAGTACCGGAAGTTGAATAGCACGTCCAGTTCTCCCGGAATCACATTGTTTGCGCCAGTGCCGGCATTGATGTTGGAGATCTGGAAAGCGGTCGGTGGAAATTCTGCGCTGCCACGATCCCACCCCGTATTCACCAGCGCAGCAAGCGCCGGCGCGGACCGGTGGATCGGATTGTCGGCCCGGTGCGGATGGGCTACGTGACCCTGATGACCGTGAATACGCAAGAAACCATCCAGTGATCCACGCCGGCCGTTCTTGATGACATCACCTACGATCTCTTCACTCGAGGGTTCACCGATCAAGCACCAGTCGATCTTCTCACCTCGTTTTTCAAGTATTCTAATGACGTGTGCTGTGCCTTCAATCGACGGACCTTCCTCATCGCTGGTGATGAGCAACGCCACAGAGCCTTTGTGATTCGGATAAGCACATACGAACGTCTGGCAAGCAATGACCATCGCGGCGATGCTGCCCTTCATGTCGGCCGCGCCACGTCCGTAGAGATTACCGTCTTGCAAAATCGGCTCAAACGGGGGATTACGCCATTTTTCTAGCGGCCCGGGCGGCACCACGTCCGTGTGACCGGCGAATACGAACAGCGGCCGCTTGCGGCCACGCCGTAGCCAGGTATTCGTTACCACACCGGACGACATCGGCTCGGCTGTGAAACCGAATTTTGTCAGTCGCTCGCTCAAGATCTGCTGGCATCCTGCGTCATTAGGCGTTACCGATGCACGTGCCATCAGCTGACATGCGAGCGCCGCGGTCGTGTCGGCCATGTCAGTCATAGCGAGTCATTCAGGTCTTTGATGTTAAGAAAATTCTGATTGATTCCTATTCGGGTAACGCCGACGGCGCTTTGCGGTCCGCGCCCTGCCTGGGAAGCAGCCCGTACCAAACCGCCGCGTGAGCCTGTTTTCGCCGTTCGGTACAGCCACGCCATCTTTGGTGTAGCGTTCGTTGCTTGTAACGCGCCCATGCCCGGACGGTTGCGGTTTCAGGGCCGCTGCTCACCCATACTTTCTTTGCTTCAGGCCAAGGTTGCCGTTTCTTGGCAACCCGTTCGCTGCTTGAATACAGCTTATCAGTGATGCCTGTGCAAGACGGTGCTTCGCACCCTTGTAACCTTAATAAATCTCCCAATCAGAGACCTCTTAAGGTATGGGCCTTTCGTTAGACATGCGCATCCTTGGCAACACGGTCGTCGATGCGCTCGGCCTTGACGACCAGGTGCTTGAGGCAGACGTCTTCTAACCGCTGACTCATCTGGCGTTTTGCCTCTGCCTTGGTGTCCGTCGGACAGAATACGGCGCGCGCCATGGCGGTATGGCCTACGAGGCTTTTGTTGTACACGGCTTCTATGTGAACAAAGATATGCTTGGCAGTCTCGTCCGTATGATTGAAAGGGAAAAAGTGGGTCTTAAATTTGCTGTTGATCCGCTCGATCACCGCACCATAGCCATAGATTACTTTATAGAAAAGACCGAGGACATAAGCGCGCCTATAGTCGGCGATGGCCTCGTAGAAGGCAATGTAATAACGCAGGGCTTGCCGGAAAGAGATCATGGGATCACGTAGCGCGAGCGAGATCACCGCGTCTTTTGGCTTGCGCAGCGGGGCAAGGTTGGGAATGTAACACCGCGCTGCGGATCACCGGCGCCGGGGCATGAAGATGAGCTGCTATGCGCACGGGCTTACGCTTCGCCTGTAGGAGCCGATAACGGCGAACGAGTTGGGTACTCGGGTGTCCCTCGATGACAAGTTAGGTCTGCGGGCTCACGATTTGGCGAGAAGTGCCCCGGGCCAGACGATAGAGCCGAAAAAGATGGCTGGGTGCGGATCTACGTGCATCTGTACCCACTCTTCCAGCCTATAGAAGCCAGTGGAGCGCTCCAAGGCAAAGGGCAAAAGGCTCACGCGCCTACCCGCAGGCCGGCGTTTGCGTGGCGAGCTGTCATCTGTGCCCTACGAGTTTCATGCTTGGGTGTCACTTCGTTCAATTGGCGGTTCGTAATAGTTCGTTTAATCCCACTTTCGCACGTGTCTTCGCATCTACTTTCTTGACGATCACGGCGCAGTAAAGGCTGTATTTTCCGTCTGCAGCGGGTAAATTGCCGGAGACGACTACTGATCCCGCTGGCACGCGGCCATGGATGATTTCGTCGCGCTCGCGGTCGTATATACGGGTGCTTTGGCCGATGTACACCCCCATCGAGATCACCGTGCCGGCTTCCACGACCACGCCCTCCACGATCTCCGAGCGTGCGCCGATGAAACAATTATCCTCGATAATCGTTGGCGCCGCCTGCAATGGCTCCAGTACACCGCCGATACCTACGCCGCCGGAGAGATGCACGTTCTTGCCAATCTGCGCGCAAGAGCCGACCGTAGCCCAGGTGTCGACCATGGTGCCCGAATCGACATACGCGCCGATATTGACATAGGATGGCATCAATACTACATCAGGCGCGGTGTAGGCGCCCCTGCGCACGGTGGCGGGCGGCACCACTCTAACGCCGCTCTCGCTAAAGTCGCGCGCGCTGACCTCGGCGTATTTGAGGCGAACTTTGTCAAAATAGTTGGTAAACCCACCGCTGATGAAGCGGTTTTCCTCAATGCGAAAGGACAGCAGCACGGCTTTTTTGAGCCACTCGTTAACTATCCACCGACCCTGCCTTTTCTCCGCTACTCGCACTTGGCCAGCATCTAACTGCGTTATGGCCTCAAACACGGCTTCTTTAATCGGCATGCTCACATTGCGCGGCGTGAGTTCGGCCCTACGCTCAAAGGCGTCATCGATGATGGTTCTTATATCGCTCATGTGCGCCCCCACTAGAGACTCTCGAGAAATATCCTTATGCGTTCAGCCGCTTCCACACATTCCTTGAGCGGTGCCACCAGCGCGATCCTCACCCGTTTGCTGCCAGGGTCGCGGCCGTTGAATGCGCGCGACAGAAAGCTGCCGGGCAGAACCGTTACGTTTTGCCGCACGTACAATTCACGCGTAAAGCGCTGATCGTCCATCGGCGTGGACGGCCAAAGATAAAAGCCTCCCGCAGGATGCTGAACCTGCATAACCGGTGCGAGGATCTCAACGACCGCATCGAACTTCTCACGATAAAGCCGACGATTTTCTGCAACATGCGTCTCGTCCATCCACGCGGCAGCGCTCGCGGCCTGGATCGGCGGCGGCATGGAGCACCCGTGATACGTGCGATAGCGGGCGAACTGGGAGATCAAACGCGCATCGCCACCCACGAAACCGGAACGCAGGCCTGGTGCGTTGGAACGCTTCGAAAGACTGTGAAAAACCAGACAGCGGCGGTATGCTGTGTTGCCTATGCGCGCCGCTGCGCCTAATAATCCCGGTGGCGGATTGTTGTCATCCAGATAGATCTCCGCGTAGCACTCGTCGCTGGCGATTACAAAGTCATACGCGTCCGCCAATTCGATGGCTCTTTGTAACGCGGACTCACGCATAACCGCGCCGGTTGGATTACTCGGCGTGCACAGATAGAGTAATTGACAGCGCCTCCATACGTTCGGTCGCACCGCTTCCAAATCGGGCAGAAAGCCGTTGCGCCGATCGCATTCCAGGTAAATCGGCTCAGCGCCAGAGAGCAGCGCCGCACCCTCGTAGATCTGGTAACACGGGTTCGGCATTAGAACCAGTGCATCGCGGCTGGAATCTACCACACACTGCGCGATGGCGAACAAGGCCTCGCGCGTGCCGTTGACTGGCAAGACGTGGGCATCTGGATCGATGCTGTTATGCGGCAGAACAAAGCGCCACCGCAACCATGCGGCTATGGCCGCGCGCAGCCGTTCACTTGCGCGGATGACCGGATAATGGGCGAGGCCACCGAGATGATTCGTGAGTGCGTTGCGAATAAGCGCGGGGGTCGCGTGCTTGGGTTCGCCGACGGATAGGATAATGGGCCGAAGATCCGCTGGCGGCCGCGCGTCACGCTTAAGCACCATGAGCCTTTCGAATGGATAAGGCTGTAGCAGGTGCAGACGCGGATTCATCATAGCTTTGCTTAGCCTTCTATGAAGGCGCGTTAGACTCGTCCATCCGTGGTGTTGGAATAGCCGTCTCTTGCGCTGACCGACTCCCGCCTGTGCGGTGCGATAGGTTCGATTCAGGCGACTTGCCGAGACGCCGGAGCAGATGCTCGTGAATCAGCGCCAGATGGCTTTCATCACTGATCGGCCGATGTTTAAGGTCGGTGATGATAAAGACGTCCTCCGCCTGTTCGCCGATAGTGGTGATGCGCGCGTTGTGCACCAGCACGTTGCTCTCGGTAAACGCCTTGCCGATGCGCGACAGCAGCCCAGGCTCATCCACGGCGACGAGTTCCAGCACCGTGTAGCGCCCGGTTGAGCTTATGTCAAAGACAATCTTGATCGGGACGTCGAAATGCCGCAGCTTACGCGGAAGGCGCCGCGCGACCTCAGGCGGCGCAAGTTCGGGATGTTCCAGAAGCTGGCGCAAAGTGTCGGCGACTTCATCGATTCTATAGGTTTCCTCAATAGGTTTGCCCGCCTCATCCAGCACCATAAAAGTATCCAACGTGTACCCTGTGGCCGTAGTGGTGATGCGTGCGTCCAGTACGTTAAGGCCAAGGCGGGCGAGTGCCGAGGTGATATGGGCAAACAGATGTTGATGACTCTGGGCATAGATGAAAATCGCTGTGCCCCCACGCACGGTCAATCGGCGAATCGCCACCAAGGGCCGCTGTGAAGGATCCGACTGTATGATGGCCTGCGTGTGCCAGGAGATCTCATCGTCGGAATGGCGCAGAAAGTACTCCTCGTCGAATGCCTGCCACAGCCGCTGACAGGCGGTGACATCTACCCCACGCTGCCGCAGCAAGTACAGACTGGCTTGCTTGACTTCCTGAATGAGTTCCTCACGCGCGAGAGGATTGTCCAGCCCGCGCTGAAAGACTCTTTTGGCGGCGTGATACAACTCCCGTAGCAAAGTGTCTTTCCACGTGTTCCATAAGGTGAGATTGGTCGCGCGGATGTCGGCCACGGTCAGCAAATACAGATAGTTGAGTCGGTTAAGATTTCCGACTCTGTCAGCGAAAGCATTGATCTCGACTGGATCGCTGATGTCCTTACGCTGTGCAGTGAGCGACATCAGTAGGTGATGCTTCACCAGCCACGATACCAAATGCGCGTCGTAGTGGCTCAAGCCATGTTCTAAGCAAAAGGCTTGCGCCTCTTCCGCGCCCAATTCCGAGTGATCGCCGCCACGGCCTTTACCAATATCGTGAAACAGCGCCGCCAGATATAACAGCTCGGGCTTTGGAATTTGGCTTACCAGTTCGCTGCAAAACGGCAGTTCGTGCGCAAATTCCGGCACCGATAATCGCCGCAGATTGCGCACGACCACGAGCGTGTGTTCATCGACCGTATAGACATGAAACAAGTCGTACTGCATACGGCCCGCTACGCGCCCAAAGCTAGGCCAGTAAGCCCCCAATACACCATAGCGGTTCATGCGTCGCAGTTCGTGTGTGATGCCGCGCGGTTGGCGCAGGATCTCCATGAACAGACTACGGTTGGCGATGTTGTTACGAAAGTTGTCGTCCATGAGGTAGAGGTGTCGGCGCACGAGTCGAATAGTCGAGGCGCGCACGCCCTTGAGCTCCGGATGCTGTTCCATAATCAGAAATAATTCGAGCAGCGCGGAAGGATAACGCCTGAATACATTCTCGCTCGTGACCTCAAGAAACCCTTTGCGCGCACGAAAGCGGCGGTTGATGTGCATAGGCTCGTCAGCCTCGTCGGCATAAAGGATCGCCTCCTGATATAACTGCAGCAGGGTCTCGTTCAACCGCTGCAGTTCCATCACAGTGCGATAATAGCGCTGCATGAATTGCTCTACCGCCAGATTATGGTCTTGATCCGTATAACCGAACAGCTCCGCGATGGTGCGCTGATAATCGAACAGCAGGCGATCCTCACAACGTCTGGTTAGCGTATGCAACGCCAGCCGCACGTGCCACAGAAAAGTCTGGCCGGAAACTAACGTCTCGCATTCGCTCTCGGTCAAGAAACCATGGTCCACTAGCTCATGGAGGCTGGTCGCACCCAAATGCCTTTTAGCCACCCAGCCAACCATATGGATATCGCGCAGACCGCCAGGACTTTCTTTGACATTGGGTTCGAGTCGGTACGCGGTATCGCCGTACTTATGATGACGGCGCTCTTGCTCACGCAGCTTGGCGGAGAAGAATTCGCGGCTGGGCCAGATGTGCGAGGGCGCAATGCGCTCGCCCATAGCGTGATACAAAGATTCCGGTCCGACTAAAAGACGCGATTCCATCAGATTAGTCGCTACCGTGACATCCTCCGCGCCGGCCAACGCGCATTCGTCTAAGGTGCGCACGCTATGGCCGACTGGTAATCCGATATCCCACAGAAATGTAAGAAAGTCGGATATGCGCTGTTCGAGCGCGCCGCCAGCCGGCCGCCATAGCAGCAACATCAGATCCAGGTCCGAGTAGGGGTGCAGCTCACAGCGCCCGTAACCACCGACGGCCACTAGCGCGACGTCATTCGACTCGTCGAGCCTGAATTGCTGCCACACGCGCCGCAGCAGATAATCCATGATCGTGCTGCGGCCATGTACGAGCGTGGCGGCATCAACGCCGGCGTAGAACATGTCCTTGAGCATTTGATTGGTGCGTTTGAGCGTTGTGCTGAAGGCGGCGATGTTCTCCGTTCTGGATGCACCCAATGGTTGCCAAACGAGAAGCGCGCGCAAGGCCTCGGGCAATTCGGTAATAGGTATCATGTAGTGCTCACGGCGCCTCGCCGGGCCGCAAGGTAAGCAGTTCCCGCCCGTGATCTGTGACTAGCACCGTGTGTTCCCACTGGGCCGAAAGGCTATGATCCTTGGTGACCACCGTCCAGCCATCGGCCAGCACTTTGACGTGACGTTTGCCGGCATTGAGCATTGGCTCTATGGTGAAGGTCATACCCGGCTGCAGTTCTAGACCCGTGCCCGGCTGACCATAATGCAGTACCTGGGGATCTTCATGGAATTCGCGCCCAATGCCGTGACCGCAGTATTCGCGTACCACCGAACAGCGGTGACGCTCGGCATAAGTCTGGATCGCATGCCCAATATCGCCGAGTCGCGCGCCGGGTCTGACCTGGTCGATGCCAGTGCGTAGCGCAGCATAAGTGGTTTCAACCAGTCGTTTCGCGAGCACCGAAGGCTGTCCGATAAAAAACATTTGGCTGGTATCACCATGAAAACCATCTTTGATAATGGTGACGTCAATGTTGAGAATATCGCCGCTTTTGAGTCTCTTGCTGCCCGGAATGCCGTGGCAGACTTGGTGATTGACCGATGTGCAGATCGATTTTGGAAAGCCCCGGTAGTTGAGCGGCGCAGGCACGGCCTGCAAGACGTTGACGATGTAGTCATGACAGATCGTATCAAGCTTTTCGGTTGTGGCGCCCGGCTTGACGTGCTCGGCGATCATCAGCAGTACCTCGGAGGCCATGCGGCCGGCCACACGCATCTTCTCGATTTCTTCCGGACTCTTGATAATGACGCCCATGGCTGCGAATTGAGTATGAGTAAGACGCATGGCAGCATTAACTATGATGTCGCCGCATTTTGCCGTTGCTTATTTGTCGCCGAAAGCCAAGTATGATATAAAAGCGCGCCCATCGGGTGCAAATGCCACATGCTATCATTGAGCTTGGCTCAAGCGGATTATGTCGGCGAATGGCACTCCGATACCTAATCCGCACATGCGCCATCACGGGCGGCTGGGTGCTCCGCCTCTGAATTAAGTCTTTTGATTCAAGTCGGGGTCGCCGCTCGGGGCGCATGGAGGCCTAAACCCAACCTTTAAAAGGACTTGTTCATGGCTAACATCACCATGCGTCAGATGCTTGAGGCTGGTGTGCACTTCGGACACCAGACGCGATACTGGAATCCAAAGATGGCGCCGTTCATTTTCGGCGAGCGCAATCGGATTCACATTATCAATCTCGAAAGAACTCTGCCACTCTTTATCGATGCGATGAATTATCTTGGTCGCCTGGCGGCCGATGGCGGCAAGATATTGTTCGTCGGCACCAAGCGCTCGGCGCGAGACATCATCGAGGAGCAGGCCAGACGCTGCGGCATGCCTTATGTAAACCATCGTTGGTTAGGCGGTATGCTCACGAATTTCCAGACCGTGCGTCAGTCCATCAAGCGGCTCAAGGACTTAGAACAGATGTCCGAAGACGGCACCTTTGAGCGTTTAGGAAAGAAGGAGATCCAAAAGCTCAAGCGCGAGATGGAGAAGCTTGAACGAAGCCTCGGCGGCATCAAGGACATGGGGAGCCCGCCAGATGCCTTGTTCGTCATTGACGTAGGCTACGAGCGTATCGCTGTCGACGAAGCCGTCAAACTTCATATCCCGGTGGTGGCGGTGGTCGATACTAATAATTCCACCGACCATATCGATTACGTCATTCCCGGCAACGACGATGCCATTCGCGCTATTCAAATATATGTGACTGCGGCCGCCGATGCGATCGCAGATGGTGTCGCGCAAGCGCGCGCGGCCCTCGGCGCAGAGGACGAATTTGTCGAGCTTGAAGAGAGCGGTGACTTGAGTCCACGCGATCGGGCCGCCCTTAGGAAAAAAGCGGCAGTCAGACAAAAAGGTACGCCGAGGAAGCAGGATGGCAATCGAACCGTAGACGCTGGCGCAGAGAGGCAAGCGCATAGTACGAAAGCAGTACCCGCGTCCAGTGCGGCGGCGAACATTTTACAACCAGCGTCCGCGGGTAACGGCACGTCAGTGTCCGGTGAGTCCGACCCGCAACAGCAAGATGTTTAGATGTTGGTTTCGGATCGAATGAACGGAGGTTGAGCTTATGCAAATTACCGCATCCATGGTCAAGGAGCTCCGCGGCCGTACGGGAGCTGGTATGATGGAGTGCAAGAAGGCCCTAGAGGCGAACGCGGGCGACATGGAAGCGGCAATCGAGGCCATGCGTAAGGCGGGTCTTGCTAAAGCTGATAAACGGGCAGCACGTGTTGCTGCCGAGGGCGTTATTCGCGCTAGTATCGCGCGTGACGGTCGGCGGGCGGCGATGGTGGAGGTCAACTGCGAGACCGATTTCGTCGCCAAGGGTGAAGATTTTATGCACTTCGCGCAGGCTGTGGCCGACATCGCGGTGCAGCACGAGCCGGCCGATGCCGATATATTAATGAGGCTTCCTCTGAACGACGTGGCAAGCATCGAGGATCGACGCCAGGTACTGAGCGCTAAGCTGGGTGAGAATATTCAGGTACGCCGGTTCGCTTACATGCGAACCGATGACGGTCATATCGGTATCTATCTGCATGGTGGGCGCATCGGCGTGATGGTGGATCTAAAAGGCGGTGATGATGCGCTCGCTAAGGACATCGCCATGCACGTGGCGGCCAGCAGGCCGCTTTGTGTGGCAGAGCACGACGTGCCTGGTGAACTGATCGACAAGGAAAAGGTGATCTTCGCCGCGCAGGCCGAACAAAGCGGTAAGCCGTCCGAGATCATCGATAAGATTGTGCAGGGCCGACTTAAAAAATACCTGGCTGAGATCACGTTGCTCGGTCAGCCGTTCGTGAGAGATCCAGATACTCCGGTCGGAAAACTCTTGCAGGCGTCTAAGGCGCAGGTCAGGCGCTTTATGCGCTTTGAGGTCGGCGAGGGTATAGAGAAGAAAACCAGCAACTTTGCCGATGAGGTGATGGCGCAGATCAAAGGTAAGTGACAACGAAAATGTCAATGCATCATGAAAGGGGAGTCTCCAGTCACGACTGAAGCGTCAAGTAGCGCGTCCACGGCTCATGCGTCGGAACACCGAACCGAGGGTTCGCCAGCCTACAAGCGCATCCTGCTTAAGCTCAGTGGTGAGGCGCTTATGGGCGAGCAGGACTACGGCATTGAGCCGCGGGTTATTGCGCGCATTGCGACCGATTTGGGCGAGCTGAACCGCAGAGGCGTGGAGGTCGCGGTCGTTATTGGCGGCGGCAATATTTTCCGCGGCGCGGGACTCGCACAGGCCGGCATGGATAGGGTCACAGCGGATCAAATGGGCATGCTTGCCACTGTTATCAACGCGCTCGCGTTACAAGACGCGCTTGAACGCCGCGGATTCCACTGCCGCGTGATGTCCGCGCTCAAGATTAACCAAGTCTGCGAGGACTACATTCGTCGCCGCGCCATGCGTCATCTCGAAAAGGGCCGTGTGGTGGTGTTCGCCGCTGGTACTGGTAACCCCTTTTTTACGACCGACTCGGCCGCAAGCCTGCGCGCCAGCGAGATCAATGCTAACCTCATGCTTAAAGCGACTAAAGTTGATGGCGTGTACGACGCAGATCCCTTCAAACATGCGAGCGCCAAACGCTACGAGCACTTGACTTATGATGAGGTCTTGGTGCAAAAGCTGGACGTTATGGATGCGACTGCCATTGTAATGTGCCGCGACAACAATATACCGCTGCGCATATTCAATATATTCACGCATGGAGATCTGCTGAGAGCGGTGATGGGCGAAGAGGTTGGTACTGCTGTGGATCGCGGTTAGCGGCGCGACGTGGACACGCATATTGTCTGCGTATAATGCGCCATACGTGCGCGCATGTGAGACTTGCAATTATGATTGAAGATATTAAGAAAGACGCTGGCCTTCGCATGCGCAAGAGTGTGGAAGCTCTGCAACATGAGCTGGCCAAGGTGCGTACAGGCCGCGCTCACGCGAGCCTGCTGGATCACGTCACGGTCGACTATTACAGCTCACAGGTACCGATAAACCGTGTCGCCAGTGTGAACGTCGAAGACCCGCGCACGCTGAGCGTGACGCCATGGGAAAAGGGTATGGTGCCAGTGGTGGAAAAGGCCATTTTAAATTCCGACCTCGGCCTCAATCCAACCACAGCCGGACTTGTGATTCGCGTACCGCTGCCGCCTTTAACTGAGGAGCGCCGTAGGGACTTAGTTAAAGTGGTGCGTCACGAGGCGGAGAACGCTCGTGTAGCGGTTCGCAATATTCGCCGCGATGCTAACAACGATTTGAAGGAGCTGGTCAAGGAGAAAGAGATCTCTGCTGATGAGGAGCGCCGCGGCCAGGAGGCGATTCAAAAGCTCACTGATAAATACATCGATGAGATTGATCACGTGCTGACGGCTAAAGAGCAGGAACTCATGGAAATCTAGCATTGGTCCGCCGTTGCAATTTTTAGCATTTAAAACAATAACGAAAGGTACATTCTTACGTCGAAAGTCAACTATGTTCGGCGGTTGCAAATCCTACCCAGGGGGCATCGGTTGAGCGTGGACGGGGCATCCGGTTACATTTTGCCGCGGCACATCGCGATCGTTATGGACGGCAACGGCCGTTGGGCACGCGCGCGCCGGCTGCCGCGCCCGGCCGGACACAATCAGGGCGTCATTACTGCGCGTAAGGTCGTACGCGCGTGTGTTGAACGTGGCATAGAAGTGCTCACGCTGTTCGCCTTCAGCAGCGAAAATTGGCAACGCCCTAAAGCCGAGGTCAGCACGCTGATGGATTTGTTCTTTACCACGCTCAGGCGTGAGGCGGGAGAACTGGCCAAACATGGTGTGCGGTTGAATTTCATCGGTGATCGCCGTGCATTTTCACCGAAGCTCCAGCAGCAGATCGCCATGGCTGAAGAGATTACCTCCGGATGCCGCAATTTGCTGCTTAACGTCGCGGCGAGTTATGGCGGGCGCTGGGATATCACACAGGCCGTGAGTATGCTCTTGCGTGAATTCGCGGATAAGCGCCTAAATCTTGAACAAATTACACAGGAGCTAATCGCGGCGCGGCTCGTGACGGCCGGCATAGCCGATCCCGATTTGTTTATCCGCACTGGCGGCGAGCGCCGCGTCAGCAATTTTCTTTTGTGGCAACTGGCGTATACGGAACTTTACTTCACCGATATTTTGTGGCCAGACTTCGATGAAGCAGCACTCGATGCGGCACTCGCCTCTTATGCCGGTCGACAGCGCCGCTACGGCAAAACTAGTGGGCAGGTTAAAACCGCGCGCGGTGTTTGAAAAGCGGGTTGCCACTGGAATCCTGCTGGCTATGGGCATGATTGCCGCAGCATTGTTGTTGCCCAGCGCGGCACTGGGTTTCGTGCTGTTGGTGGTGGTCTTACTGGGCGCGTGGGAATGGGCGCAATTGACTGGGTTGATGACGGTTAAATCCCGGCTCATCTACCTGACTGCGATGACGGCCTGCGCCTATTTCATGTGGTGGCCGTTCGAAGGTCGACAAGCGCTGATGCCCATCGTGCTAGGCGTGCTGTGGTGGATGGTTGCGCTGTTCGTATTGGTAGTTTACAAGCCTAGTCCATCAAACAGCCCGCTTAAGGTGTTTGGACTGCGCGTTGCGGGATTGCTTACGCTAATACCGGCCTGGATCGCGATGGTCGATTTGCAGGCGCTCAATCCGCGCCCCGCCTGGCTGGTCTTCTTGTTATTGCTGGTATGGTTAGCTGATTCTGCGGCATTCTTCACTGGGCGGTTGCTAGGGAAAACCCAACTGGCGCCCTTGATAAGTCCAGCCAAAACCCGTGAAGGTGTGCTGGGTGCATTGGCCGCTAATGGCGTACTGGCGGCACTTGGCGCGTGGTGGTTCGAACTGCCGCGTTTGCTGTGGGTCTACTTCATCGGTCTATGTCTAGTTACCACCTTGGTGTCAGTGGCGGGCGATCTATTTGAAAGCATGCTGAAACGACACGCGGGTGTCAAAGACAGCGGTACGATGTTGCCTGGTCATGGGGGAATTCTAGATCGAATCGACAGCACGGTGGCCGCAGCGCCGCCTTTCTTGCTAGGACTACATTGGATGCACTGACAGTGGATGAATAGGCACGGCATGTCAGCACCTTCGGCCAAGCAGGCTACTCATGTGACGGTGCTAGGATCTACTGGCACTATCGGCACCAACACGTTGGACGTGATTCGGCGGCATCCGCAGCGGTATAAGGTAGCCGCTCTGACGGCGCATCGCAACCTGGTACGGCTGTATCAGCAATGTTTGGAATTCAAGCCGCAGTACGCGGTCATGAATGATGTGCAAGCCGCTGCGGAGTTACAACAGAGGCTGTACGCGGCGGGTCTTGCAACCGAAGTGCTTACAGGGGCCGCCGGTTTGGAGCAGGTCGCCGCGCTGTCCGACGTAGATTGCGTTATGGCTGCTATCGTTGGCGCGGCAGGGCTGTTGCCAACATTGGCAGCCGTGCGGGCTGGCAAGCGTGTCCTGCTCGCGAACAAAGAGGCGCTGGTAATGGCGGGTCAGTTGTTCATGCAGGCGGTGCAGGAGGGCCACGCTCAATTACTGCCCATCGACAGCGAACATAACGCTGTATTTCAATGTATGTCACATGGTTTGGAGCCGAATGGTGCGCAATGTGGCCTTGGACGGGCCGGCGCGGTGCGAATTGTGTTAACCGCATCCGGCGGTCCGTTTCGAGATTTGCCGCTGTCGGCGCTACAAGACGTCACCCCTGCGCAGGCCTGTGCACATCCCAACTGGGTGATGGGGCGTAAGATCTCGGTGGATTCCGCCACCATGATGAACAAGGGTCTGGAGGTAATTGAAGCTAGCTGGCTGTTTAATTGCCTTCCCGATCAAATAGAGGTTTTGCTGCATCCGCAAAGCGTGGTGCATTCTATGGTCGTGTTTACGGACGGATCGGTACTGGCACAATTGGGCAATCCCGATATGCGCACACCAATCGCGCACGCGCTGGCATGGCCCGAACGCATCACCTCCGGCGTGCGCGCCCTTGATCTGGTCGAAGTTGCGCGGCTGGAGTTTTGCAAGCTCGACCCCGCACGTTACCCTTGTCTGTGTCTGGCCTTCGATGCACTGCGTGCCGGTGGCACCTCGACCACTATTCTGAACGCCGCCAACGAGGTAGCTGTGGAAAACTTCCTCGATGAACAGATTGGCTTTACCGATATCCCACGCGTCATTGAGCACACCCTGGAAAGCGTAGCGGCGACCGAGGCAGTGTCGCTAGGAGTAATTCTGGCTGCGGATCGCGCCGCGCGCATTGCGGCCGGAGAATACATCGCAGCGCTGACCCACTGACCGATGTCCGTACTGATCAGCATTATCGCGTTTGCTGCCGCCGTTAGCATTCTGGTGGGCTTTCATGAGCTTGGCCATTACTGGGTGGCCAAGAGACTAGGCGTGAAGGTCTTGAGATTTTCGGTGGGATTCGGCAAGGCGTTGTGGAAACGCAAGGCAGGTGCCGATGGCACAGAATACGTACTTGCGGCGATCCCATTGGGCGGCTACGTCAAGATGCTCGATGAACGTGAGGGGTCTGTTAAACCCGATGACCTGCCGCGTGCCTTCAATCGCCAGCACGTGACGACCCGCATCGCCATTGTAGCGGCAGGCCCACTCGCGAACTTTCTGCTGGCCATTGTGGCTTACTGGTTGATGTTCATGCTCGGTGTAACCGGCATTAAGCCAGTCGTGGGCCATATCACGCCGGGCACAGTCGCGGCGCACGCCGGCCTCAAATCCGGTGACCAGATCGTGGCTGCAAACAACGAGCGGACGCCGACCTGGGAAGCGGCGAATCTGGCTATCATCGATCAAGCCCTTAAACAAGGGGAGGTGACGTTGACCGTCCGCGACCCGCGCGGCGGAACTCGGCAGCGTGTGCTCGACGTGCGTGATCCGCGTCAGGTTCTAAACGCGGGGAATCTGCTTAAGACGTTGGGAATAACCCCGTGGCAGCCCACTATTGCCCCAGTGCTCGGCAAACTGACGCCGGATGGCGCGGCCAGGCAAAGCGGGCTGCGCCCCGGCGACCGCATCATCAGCGCAAATGGTAGGGTGATCACGCAGTGGCAGGATTGGGTGAATTTCGTTCGAGCCCATCCCAATGAGAGCGCCAGCCTGGTAATTAAACGCGGCGGCGACAGGATGAGAGTCAACTTGCACACCGATGTCGTGCGTGAAGATGGTCGCCGGATCGGGCGTATCGGCGCGTATCCACACGTCAACCAGGCGCGGCTTGACGCCATGCAAGTGGAAGTGCGCTATAACCCTGTTAGCGCGTTCGGCATGGCGCTCGGAAAGACCTGGGATTTCTCAGCCTTGACCGTGCGTATCCTGTGGAAGCTGATAATGGGCGAGGCGTCGCTGAGAAATGTCAGCGGACCTATCACCATCGCCGAGTATGCGGGCGTTTCGGCGGTGCTCGGCTTGTCGGCCTTTTTAGGGGCGTTGGCAGTATTTAGCATCAGCATCGGCGTGCTGAACTTATTGCCGGTGCCGGTGTTGGATGGGGGACATTTGTTGTATTACTTCATCGAGCTGGTCAAGGGGAGCCCAGTCTCCGAAACCGCTGAGGCAGTCGGACAGCGCATCGGTCTTGCGGTGCTGGCCGGCCTCATGGCGCTTGCCTTCTACAACGATTTTGCAAGACTAATTGGCTAGTGTTATCTCGTCTCGTCCAAACGCTGGTCTTGACCGGCGCGCTGTTGTTGTTTGTCAGTACTGTTCAGGCGGTATCCTTTGTGGTTCGAGACATCGAGCTGCAAGGCCTGGAGCGTATCGAGCCCGGCACGGTATTTACTTATTTGCCGATCCAGGTAGGCGACCGGTACGCCAGCGCACGCGGCGCAGAGATTATACACACGCTGTATGCCACGGGATTTTTCAGCGATATCTCGCTGCGCCGCCGAGGCAATGTACTGATCGTCGAGCTTAGGGAGCGCCCTTCTATCAACGAGATCAAGTTCAAGGGCAATGAAGACATATCCGATGATGACTTGACCGAGGCGTTGAAGAGCGTAGGGATCGCCAAAGGCGGGGTATTCAACCGTTCGGTGCTGGAGCGGCTTAAGACTGAACTGATGCAGCAGTATCTCGCGCGCGGCAATTATACTGCCAGTATAGAGACTAAGGTGACCGAGCTTCCGCGTAACCGCGTTAATATCAATATCAACATTTCCGAGGGCGAGGTTGCAAGGATCAAGCGCGTCAACATCGTCGGTAACAAAGACTTTACCGAGTCGGAACTTGAGGAGGATTTTCAATCCGGTATCCCCCCCTGGTGGGCCTTTTTCAGCAGTCGCGACAAGTACTCGAAGGAAAAGTTGACAGCCGATCTCGAAACCCTGCGCAGTTTTTATTTGGACAGGGGCTATCTCAAGTTCAGTATTGATTCCACTCAAGTCTCGATCACGCCCGATTACGAGGATATCTATATCGACATCAACATCGATGAAGGCCAGCGCTATAAAGTCGATAACATAAGGTTAGCCGGTACGTTCGTCGTTCGGCAGGCGGAGCTCGAACGCTTGGTGACAATCAAACCAGGTGAGATCTTTTCCCGCAGTCAGGTGGTCAAGGCGGTGGACAATATCACGCGGCGTTTGGGTAACGAGGGCTATGCGTTCGCCAGCGTCAATCCTATGCCTAAGATCGACGAGGCACACAAACAGGTCGGCCTGACCTTCTTCATTGATCCAGGCAGACGTATTTACGTCAGGCGGATAAATATCGTCGGCAATGCGAGTACCTCCGACGAGGTATATCGGCGCGAGATGCGGCAGATCGAGGGCGGATGGTACTCGCTATCGGACATCGAGCGTTCGCGGCAACGCATTCAACGGCTGCCGTACGTGGAGTCTGTGGAGATCAATACCGAACGCGTACCTGGCGTCGAGGACCAGGTCGACCTCAATGTCGCCATCAAGGAGCGTCTGGCGGGCAACTTTGCGATCGGGGCCGGCTATTCCCAAAGCCAAGGTTTACTGTTCAACCTGGCGGTAACTCAGGACAATTTCTTAGGTACCGGTCGTCGCGTCGGTATTCGCTTCGACAACAGCGATTTCAATACGATCTACAGCATTTCTTACACCAATCCGTATTACACCATCGATGGCGTAAGTCGCTCATTTAACTTGAGTTATACTAAGACCGATGCCAGTGAAGTCGATATCTCAGATTACAACGCGAGTCAGCTGGCGGGCGACGTCACGTACGGTATTCCGTACAGTGAATTTGATACCTTGCGGGCATCGGCGGGTTACGAAGGTGTGAGCATCGATACCACAGATCTGACGCCGCGTGAGATTATCGATTTTATCAACGCCAATGGTAGGAACTACGATATCTTTGATCTCTCCGGCGGATTAATTCATGACACCCGCAACAGAACCGTGTTCGCCGATCGAGGGAATTTGCAGCAACTTAACCTGGAGGTCGCGACACCCGGTAGCGATCTGGAATACTACCGCACCAACTACAGCAATCTGAGTTATATCCCGTTGACATCCAAACTCACGCTCTCGCTGAACGGAGAGATCGCCTACGGCGATGGCTACGGCGACACCACCGATCTGCCATTCTTCGAGAAATATTATGCGGGCGGCTTCGGCACCGTACGCGGCTACGAGTCCAACAGCCTAGGGCCGAGGGATTCCAGGGGCAGGGCCTTCGGCGGCGATTTCCGGACGATCGCCAATGTGGAGCTGTTATTCCCGCCTCCTTTAGCGGAGGAGGCGAATAACTTCCGCCTCGGCTTGTTTTTTGACGCGGGTAACGTATTTGCTAACGTGAACGATTTCACCGTGGACGAGCTACGCACCTCAGCGGGCATTACTGCCAATTGGATTACCGCGGTGGGTGCGTTGACATTCAGCTTAGGGCAGGCGTTAAATGCTAGGGCCGAAGACCGCACTCAAATCTTCCAATTTAATATAGGCACTATTTTTTAGGCATGGGAGTAGTATGTGAAAAGGCCTACGAGTCTTATTTTATGTTTTGTCTGCGTCGTCTTCGCATGGTCGCCTGCGATCGTGGCGGACGTCAAGATCGGCTTTGTGAACATCATTCAGGTGATGGAACAAGCCCCGCAGGCAGAGACCGCGCGCAAGGCACTGGAACGGGAGTTTTCTGGACGTGATGCCAAGCTCACCGCTGAGCGCGATGCCATTCTCGAATTAGAAAAGAAGCTGCAAACCGACGGCGAGATTATGAGTGCTAGCCAGCGCGATGAACTTGAGAGCACGATCGCCCGCCGTAAGCTTGAGTTCAACCGTGATCGGGACGAACTCAAGGAAGACTTCAATATTCGGCGCAACGAAGAGCTGAGTAAACTACAACGGGTGGTTTATGATGTAATCGTGCAGCTCGCCAAGAGCGAAAATTACGACTTAATGGTGACTGAGCGCGTGCTGTACGCGAGCCGACGTATAGATGTGACGCAAGAGGTGTTGGGCCGGCTCAGGCAGGTCAGCGAAAATCAAAAGCTCGTCCGATAAGCGTTTCCGTGCGGCGCGAGCGCATGATGTACTCGCATTGATCGCGGTCGGCGGTGCAATCGGTAAGCATACCGGCAATAAACGATGAACGCCGACACCCGCAATTTCTCGTTAGCGAGTACCTGCTATTTACTGACGCGTTATAGCGCGCACCGCCCACCACTATACTTGTAGAATCCGTGTCCTGGCGCTTAAAAGATCTGGCCGACCGGGTCGGGGTGGAGCTGATCGGAGACGGCCGCCACCATATAGATTCCGTTGCAAGCCTGCATAATGCGCAACCTGGCAGTATCAGTTTTCTCGCCGACTGCAGGTACAAGCAGTATCTGCAGCACACTAGGGCATCCGCGGTCATCTTAACTAAGGATGATCTCAGTGACTGCCCGGCAGCCGCGCTAATATCGACTAATCCTTATCTCACTTACGCTAAGATCGCCGGCATTTTGCATCCACAGCCGGCGCCGCCACCGGGAATCCATTCAACTTGTGTGATCGCTCCCGATTGCGAAATTGACGCCAGCGCTTCCGTCGGGGCGCAGACGGTAATTGGGTCAGGTGTGGTGATAGGGCCCGACGTCTTCATAGGACCCTGCTGCTCCATCGAGGAAGGTTGCGTGATTGGTGAGTCCTGCCGCCTGATCGCAATGGTGACACTATGCCGCCGTACCGTGTTGGGTCGGCGCGTGATCATTCATCCGGGCGCGGTGATCGGCAGTGACGGTTTCGGATTGGCCAATGACAACGGCGTGTGGGTCAAGATCCCCCAGCTCGGCAGGGCTATGATTGGGGATGACGTGGAGATAGGCGCCAATACGACCGTCGACTGCGGCACCTTGGAGGACACCGTGCTGGAGGAGGGCGTCAAGCTCGATAATCAGATCCAGATCGCGCATAACGTCCGCATCGGCGCCCACACAGCCATTGCAGGTTGCGTCGGTATTGCAGGTAGTGCAAGGATCGGCCGCCATTGTACAATCGCGGGCGCCGCCGGTATCGAGGGTCATCTGGAGATAGCCGATCATGTACATATCACCGGCATGTCGAAGGTCAGCAAATCGATCACGAAGCCCGGCACTTACACCTCCGGCACGCCGCTGGAGCCAAATGCTCAATGGCTCAAGAATTCGGTGCGGTTTCGCAATCTAGATGAGCTTGCGCGCAAGGTGAGTTCGCTGGAAAAAGCCACCCAAAGCTTACTATCGGCTCGCTACGAGACGCGCAGCCCGCGGCTGACACAGTCGCTGCGGGCTTGTAGTTCATTCGAAGATAGGATCGCAAATTTGGACATCATTAGCATACGTGAAGTGATGCGATATCTGCCTCACCGATACCCATTTTTATTGATCGACCGCGTGCTCGAATGCAATCCTGGCGAGTCGTTGACTGCTGTGAAAAACGTCACTGTGAACGAACCCTTTTTCCGCGGCCATTTCCCCGATCTGCCCTTGATGCCTGGGGTGTTGATCTTAGAGGCGCTCGCTCAGGCGAGTGGTGTGTTGGCCTTCAATTCGCCCGAACATCGGCCCAACAATGAGAGTCTGTATCTTTTCGTCGGCATCGACAAGGCACGCTTCAAACGGCTGGTCGAGCCTGGGGATCAATTGATACTGCACGTTCAGTTCATGCGCAAACGCGGCGGCTACGGATTCTTTAATGCAACCGCTAAGGTCAGCGACGAGCTTGCCGCTAGCGCCGAATTAATATGTGTATTTAAAGAGCTGGCGCGTTGATCGATCCGCGCGCTGTTGTCGATCTGCGGGCAAGTCTCGACCCCTCAGTCGAGATTGGGCCGTTCAGCGTGATCGGACCGCAGGTGCAAATCGGTGCCGGCACCTGGATCGGCCCCCATGTTGTGATCAACGGCCCGACTCGTATCGGCAGAGACAACCGGATCTTTCAATTCGCCTCCGTGGGTGATATTCCGCAGGACAAGAAATACAGGGGCGAGCCCAGCGAACTCGTAATCGGTGACCGCAACACCATACGCGAATACTGCACCATCAACCGCGGGACGATAAATGGGCACGGCTCGACTGTCATCGGTGCTGACAACTGGATCATGGCTTACGTCCATATCGCTCACGACTGCCATATCGGCAACCACACCGTATTGGCCAATGGCGCCACTTTAGCGGGTCACGTCGTTATCGAAGATTACGCCACTCTCGGTGGCTTTACGCTGGTACATCAATTCTGCCGTATCGGCAAGCACGCCTTCTGCGGCATGGGTACCGCACTTAATCGCGATCTGCCGCCCTATGTCCTCGCGTCCGGGAATTTGGCGGAACCACATGGCATCAATAAAATCGGCCTGAAGCGCCATGGGTTCAGCCCAGAGACGATCAACGCCCTGCACAAGGCCTATCTGCTCTTAGTAAAATCGAGAAACCGGCGTGACCAGGATGTCCACCAACTACAAGAACTCAGCAGCACCTATCCGGAAGTGGCGCACATGGTGGAATTCGTCAGCAAGAGTCCGCGGGGAGTGATTCGATAGCTCGGCTCATTTTTCGTCCGACGTCCACCGCGATAATCCTATAATCCGGCGCCATCGGCTTTTAGGCAGGCCTTGGTGAGTACATTCTCATATGGGATTCGTCGTCCTACTTATCTACTGTTAGACCTCTCTTAATCTAACTTTATCTGCCTTATTGAGCTTTATTGTTCAATGCCTTGCATGTATAGTTTGTCTCAATCGAACCAGAATTCGAGAGCAAGCTGTCAGCTGCATTACCTATCTCAGATCCCACGAAGCCATGTCCTGCCTGCGGATCAGGTCAATGGTGGCAATTACCTGGACAAGCCTGACACTGCCGCGCCTGTAAGCCTGATATGCCACTTACGGCCACGACGCTGACTCTGCCAAGCCACAAGGTAGAACTGGGTCCTGTAGCCACTAACGCCGGCTTAGAGCGCATGCTTGAGGCTGCCTGCCAAGGGCTGAGTATCACGCCTGAGCAACTGCACCAAGAACTTGAAGAGAATGGTGATCTTCCCGATCTGGTATCGCGTGCACTCATGCCAGCGGCCTTAAGGCTGAGCGCAGAGACGCTAAATACCATGTGGTATGCAGGCGAGGCACCGGAATCCATACCAGCGGAGGCGAGGCGCCGAGCGGTGTTATCCATGCTGGCAAACGAGCCGGGCATCACCTACGCGCTTACGAGTGATACCGAAGTGGAAGCCGATGCCGTAATCATCACGCTGACCATGCGAGATAAGGCGATTTGTGAACTCAAAATTCCTAAAGATCGATATGATGGTTTAGCCATGCTCCAAATGATCGAGAAACAAACCGGCGAAAGCTACGCAGAGCGGACGCGCGATGTCAGCAAGCTGCGAACTACTCACGCAGGACGCGATCGAGGTGCCAAAGGCGCTATGGATAATACAGACGGCGCAGGATGCTCCTGGATCCAGCATTCACGGGGATGAAACTGGGGGAGCGGATCAGCGCTATTGCAAGTCAAGGGATAGCTAGGGCGGGATCCTACGTGTGTCATGCTACTTCAATCGCTGAATCGCCGAAAGCAGACACGGCACTGCAACAAGGCCGCAATCCGGCGCCCAGCAGTACGTCCGGCTCGTTTACAACTTGACGGCTGAAATACTGGCAGGCCTTTTAAGCCGCTTGTGTGCCATCACGCACAATGGCGGTGGGTTACAATACCATGCTCGGCTTTCTCGCCGGGGCCGGCATGTCTAAGTTACCCGTGTTCAGGTGGTGCCAAATTTAACGATATGGACCTCGAGTCAAAAAGGAGTGCGCCATCCCTTACAGCCGGGCCGCCACCACCACGGACGGAAATTGCACTCCCACGGTCTTCCCCACAAATAGAAACAGCGCAGAGGGTTCTCAAAACAGCGTGGCACGACACGCTGGTAGTTGTCTGGGTCTGACCCGTCAGCAATGCGAAGTTCATCGTGATACATCACTCGCCGACTCGTCTGTGACCGCTGTTTCGGGTGGGGTCCCCAGTCCCATTTGTAGATGCCTATTTTTATGTAGTTTCCGTACCCTGAATAGCTATTTGCACCGTTATACGTGTGAACTGATCTCCCGTTCTTCCAGATCTGGAG
>DATACK010000340.1:0-1584 GCA_036259115.1 Gammaproteobacteria bacterium
CTTGCACTTAGCGGCACTGGGCAGGGTTAGGATATAGGTGTTGATTTCAGCAAGTTCACAATCAGCCCGCTCGGTGCGGAGTAGCGTGGTGAGTCAATCCAAAGAACCGGATCATACTTTTCCCTCCACAACATACTTAGACAAGGCAGGCGGATAAGGCGTCATACAGGGCCCTGACTAACGCTATACAGGCCTCGGCTATAAGTCTTTTGTTCGCAATGATCCGCATCAGCCTAAATTGTTTTAGCGAGCAGGCGTTATCTGCCGAAGGCCTTTACAGCGTACTCGCCAACGCAGCACGTAAGTTATTTCGGGTATACGGATTTAATAGTTGATGGATCTGGCTAGGCGCATCAATCAACTACGCACCTCGGATGGTTGATAGATCGATCCCGTAGTTGAGTTCTTTCTCGAAGTCCGGCAATCCGTAACCGGTGACTTTCTTATGGCATGGTGAGGCCTTGGCTGTGAGGGACTTCTTCTTGTGCTTAGTGGTATGGAGCATTCTCGGGCTCGCACTATCTCAACGAGCAGCCTCAGCCTTCACGGTTCTTGTCCTTAGCCAGTTGGTTGACCGATTCGGTGACGACATTGGTTACCGGGATGTCGGTTTCGAAGTAGGTCATGATCTCTTCGCGCCAGTTGTCCGCAGCCCTGGCCAGATTGCTCCAGACCTCCTTCTGGCCGTGCGGTATGGTGTTGATCCAGTTTTCCAATGCCGCTTCCGCCTAAGCGCGATTGGTTGACGTCCAGCAACTCATACTCGGCTTGCGCGCGTCGTGCGTTTTCCCGCCGCAGCACGGCAAATCCGGTGATCAGTAGCCTGAGGCTCGCGGCATTCGCCAGCACGATGACGGCGATCGCTTCGCGCGCGCTTGGCTGTGATTAGTCAGCGCGCTGCTTAAGCAGCGTCTGCTCGCTCGCCTGTATGGCGGCCACGATTTGCCGGATTGGATCCATCACGCGCTTGCTACCTGCGGTTGCGCGTGGACTCGCGTCCGCGGCGCCGCCTGCTGCTTGAGGGACAATAGGTCATCGAGCTCCTCAAGCTTGTGCGCCACAAGCGCTTTCAATCTTACGAACCGTCCGTGTTGTGCCGGATCGGAGAAGGCTTTACCTAGTTGCCTTTAACGCGGGAAATAATTTTTTCGCAGCCAAATAGGGCGCCAGGAAGGCTAAGCACGTGACCGCGCGCGCCGATCTCCGCGTTTAAAACTTGTGCGAGTACGTTAGTTCTTCCTCAGTATTTTATAATTATGCGTGGCCTTGGTCTCTTGCTCGATGAAGCTCGCGATGCTCAGATAGTAAAAGGCGGCGAGGGTGTTGAAAATTCCAAGCGCGAAGGCTTTGTTGCACACATAGTCGCGCAGGCGGGGAGCTTGTTAGTCTTAGGGTATGCGAAGGAAGGCTGGCAAGGCCACATACCGCCTGCGCAACTGACGTGAGTATAACGCCGCGCTCATGCAGCGCGGAAGTTTGACCGTGTGGGTAAGCAAAGAGGCGCTCAGTGCCTGGCATGATGAGGTGCGCACCGGCAGGCCAGGCGCACCGCGCACGTATAGGGATATAGCTATCACGTGTATG
>DATACK010000341.1:0-9442 GCA_036259115.1 Gammaproteobacteria bacterium
AATCCATTTCCTTGTAGCGGCACACGCGGTGTCGTGCTCCCAATTCCAAGCTCAGCGACTCATGAATCTTGGTGCCGCTGATTACGGCCTAATATTTCTTGTCACGTATCTTGAAGAGAACCGGCACCGGGGAGGGTGGAAAGCCACTGCCTGCGCCGGCTTTGAAGCGATCTGAGCTACCCAAACCCAATATGCCGTCATTGTTGAGCATCGCCGGCGCGTCCTGATAATTCACGGTATGAAAGCGGACGATTCCAAGGCTCGTGCAAGTGGTCCGTTCCTGGATGGAGGCTGAGTCTTGTTGAAGAAGGTCGCCTTACTCAGCGTAACTGAGTTGCCTACCACCTTCCACCTTCTCACCCGGGTTGGTCAGCCTGAGGTAACTTGATGCGAGCGCCCGGCGCGCGCTCGCCTGCTCGCTTGCGGTTCCAGTCTGAACCTTATTGTCGCTGACGTTAGACAAGATCCGCTTCCGTGATGGCGTTGATGGGACCGGTTGCGCGATCCTTAAACATAAAGAAGCAGTTGGCACCGCTGGTTTCCAGCGGATTCTCGCAGTCGCGCGAACCGATCAGCACTGCATCGTAGGCGCCCGCCCATCCTTACCGTAAGCTACATCTGGCGGATATAAGAACTTGCGTTCGGCTGCGGATTCGTCGACGATTTAGTTCCACCTAGGAGGCCAGCTGTAAACCTGCCAATTGCTAGGGTTTCAATCACCAATATCGACACGTCAAACCTGACCGCCAGCGTCACCAACATAGAGGCGGTCACGCAGGCCGGCACGGTTGCAATCAATAATCGTCACGTCGGACGGAATGCTGTAGGCCATATCACTGACCTGCTTGAAGACGCCTGCTCCGCTACTGTTTACGGGACCAGCCGCCATATGAACGGTCGGTCACGGCATCTACCACGAAGATCCCGCGACCCATGGTATTGGCGCGAGTGGTGCTACGATTATCATCAAAATCCGGATCATAGCCAGCGCCAAACACAAGTACCGGCTTGAACCATTGTTCCCGTCTGCAATTAATGCAGTGTTGGGCTTGGACTAGATCTGTCCGAGTTCGCCATAGCCGATATCGCTGCTATTGTGCTTTCACAATAGACGGGGCTGACTAGGATTGCTCACGTCGAGCGCATATATAAAGCGTCCGCCGCAGTGCATAGTGAAAAAGGTGCTGCCGGTGCTGCTCACGGTTGCCAGGTGGGCCTGCATCTTGAGGCAGTCGGCTGGCATTTGACTGCCGCTGCATCCCTGTCGGTACGCGTGCTGCTGGTCGCAACAATCCAACCGTTCGCCCAAGTACCATTAGGTGTGATAAATACGTCTCTATTGCGCTTGAGCGCCTCGCTATGCGCGTGCAGCAGGCTAATGTAAAGCTCATAGCTTGCGGTTTTCACGCGCTGATTGGTTATAAAGCCATCGTAGGCAGGCACCGCCGTCGCCATGAGAATCGCGGCCCTTGCAACCGTGACCATGAGTTCCACCAAGATGAAGCCCGGCCCCATATGTTGCCACCTGGAAGTTGAATGGTGCCCATTACCAGTCTGCCATCGGCGTCCTAACGCCTGCACTGTTTAGGATGAGGGTCCTTTCCCGCTTGACGGCTGCCGGCAACAGGCTCCGCCTTGGTCGTAAATGTTGGCGGTGGCCCGGCGGTAGCTGTAAGCATAGCCGTGTAGTTCACGCTCACGTCGTCGGGTACAGTTATATTTAACTGGCCGAAATCCGCGCTAATTCCAGACGGATAATTGTGCGCATCTAAGCGATATTGCTTCGCGCGGCTGGCAATATCCAGCATGAACGCCTCGGCCGCCGAGCGGTTAATGCGGATTCGGTATCGGCTTTACGAGGGGAAAGCGACGGCTGCGAGAATGCTGATGACCGCCACTGCAATCATCAACTCGATCAATGTGAACCCTTTCTTGCCTTCCATGGCCTGCTGGCCTCTTAGATAATTGTCTGTGGGTGTCGATATTCAGTGACCTGAGCATTTTAAGCACCGGTCATCACATCAATATCTATCGCCAGACGCAGTACGTCACAGGATACCCAAAGTGATCCCGCCGAATTCAAATGAACGAGACGATCTGATTGATCTAGCCGATTAAAGGAGTGGCTTAAGTGGCATCGGTGCTCCGAGGCAATAGGCATGTGAGCCTTAGATGCCGTATCGCAGAGTCATTGACCCGCTGCTTCTCGAAAATCTCCACAGGCCAAACATACTGCCTGTTCCTGGTGAACAGACCGAGGCCGCCGGGCGCTTGTTTGGTCAAGCTCCAATCCTTTTACGCAAGATATTTTAGCGCAATCATCCGCCAAACCGGTTAAGAACCTCTGATTTGTTCAGAGGTTCCATGGCACATGGGCTCGAGCAGTGTTCCGAGCGGGCATTCAGGGAAGCATGCCTAGAATTTGCAGGCTAAACAGGAAAATCGATCACACACGCAGATGATTCGGCGGAAGGCAAGTCCGGCCATATACCGGGCCGGCCGGGTCTAGTTTATTCTAGGAGGGAACAAATCAGACCTTCCTTAGACATATCTGACCTCTACAATCTCATACTTGCGATTGCCGCCCGGCGCCTGCACGGTCGCAACATCGCCCTCCCGCTTGCCGATCAGGGCGCGCGCAATGGGCGAGCTTACTGAAACCAAGCCTGCCTTGATATCGGCCTCATCTTCACCAACAATCCGGTAAGTGACTTCATCGCCAGTTTCTTCATCAACCAGATCTACTGTCGCGCCAAATACAACCCGACCTTCCGCGTTTAACATAGTGACATCGATGATTTCGGCGTTGGCAAGCTTGAACTCAAGATCGCGGATGCGTGCTTCGATAAGGCCCTGCTGCTCGCGCGCCGCGTGGTATTCAGCATTTTCCCGCAAGTCACCATGCTCGCGTGCAGTGGCAATTGCCTCGATCGCGCGCGGGCGCTGTTTCGATTTGAGATTGTGCAGCTCCGCACGCAGTTTCTCCACGCCGGCCCGGGTTAGCGGCACCCTGCTCATTGGCGATTCTCCTCGTGCAAATCCTGCAGCCGGTAAATCTCATCGGCCTTGCGTTGGCGCAGCGCCTGGCACGTAGCCGAGGCACCGGCAATAGTCGTAGTGTAGTTGACCTTACGCTGCAAGGCCTCTCGCCGTATGGTGTAAGAATCGGCGATAGCCTGCCGACCTTTAGTAGTATTTACAATCAAGTTGATCTGATTGTTCTTAATGAAGTCCACTACGTGCGGGCGTCCCTCCATAACCTTATTAATTGCCGAACAGTGCATACCGGCACTCTCTAATGCTTTGGCCGTTCCCCGTGTAGCGCAGAGCGTAAAACCGATATCGATCAGCTCGCGAGCGATAGCAATAACGGCTTTCTTATCCTCATCGCGCACACTGATCAATGCAAGGCCTGTGGCGGGCAAATGGACGCCGGCTGCGATCTGTGACTTGGCAAAAGCCTCACCGAAGCGGCGACCCACACCCATGACTTCACCCGTTGATTTCATCTCTGGTCCCAAAATCGGATCCACACCAGGAAACTTGATGAAAGGGAACACCGCCTCTTTTACGGAAAAATAATCGGGCACGATCCTGTGAGTCACACCCTGCGAAGCAAGCGATTTGCCCACCATGCAACGCACACCGATCTTGGCCAACGGCAAACCAATCGCCTTGGACACAAACGGCACGGTGCGCGAGGCGCGTGGGTTGACTTCGATCACAAAGATCTTGCTCCCTTGAATTGCAAATTGGGTGTTCATCAGTCCCGCCACCTTAAGCTCGCGCGCCATACGGACGACTTGGTCACGCAACTCGTGTTGGATCTCCTGACTCAAGGAGTAAGGCGGCAAGGAACATGCGGAATCACCCGAATGAATGCCAGCCTGTTCAATGTGCTCCATGACGCCCCCAATAAAGACCGCTTCGCCATCGCATATGGCGTCGACATCGACTTCGACGGCATCGTCTAGAAACCGGTCCAATAAAACCGGCGCATCGTTCGAGACTTTAACTGCGTCGCGCATGTAGCGGCGCAGCTCGGACTCGTCATAGACAATCTCCATGGCCCGACCGCCCAGCACGTAAGAAGGCCGCACGACTACCGGGTAACCAATAGCCTCCGCCAGTCGCACCGCCTCTTCTGGATTACGCCCAGTACGATTGGCCGGCTGGCGCAGCTTAAGCTTATTGAGCATGCGCTGGAAGCGTTCGCGATCTTCGGCACGGTCAATAGAATCGGGCGAAGTACCGATGATAGGCAAACCGGCGGCCTCTAGATCGCGGGCGAGCTTCAGCGGTGTTTGACCGCCGTACTGCACGATCACGCCTTTAGGGCGCTCAACTCTGACAATCTCCAACACGTCTTCTAAGGTTAATGGCTCGAAGTACAAGCGATCCGAGGTGTCATAATCGGTGGAGACGGTCTCGGGATTGCAGTTGACCATGATGGTTTCAAAGCCGTCCTCGCGCAGCGCTAGTGCGGCGTGCACGCAACAGTAATCAAATTCGATACCTTGGCCAATACGATTGGGTCCGCCGCCTAAAACTATGATCTTGTCGCGCTCGGTCGGCTGCGCTTCGCATTCTTCCTCATAGCTCGAATACATGTACGCGGTACTGGTAGCGAATTCAGCCGCACAGGTGTCAACGCGCTTATAGACGGGATGTACGCCGAGTCGACAACGATGTTCGCGCACGGCCTTTTCCTTTACATTCAACAATGCAGCCAGCCGACGATCGGAAAAGCCACGTCGTTTGAGATTGAAGAGTTCTTCACGTTCAAACGAAGCCAGGTGACGATTCTTTAAGCCCTGCTCTATCCGCACCAGTTCCTCGATCTGAGCCAGAAACCAAGGATCGATTGCTGTCAATTCGTAAACCTCGTCCACAGAGAGGCCCGTACGAAAGGCGTCTGCCACGTACCACAAGCGATTGGGACCGACCTCGGACAACTCACGCCGCAGGATAATAAACGCCTCTTCATCGGCAGCGCGCAGCATAGGGTCCAGCCCATCAACGTCGGTCTCCAGACCGCGCAGCGCCTTTTGCAAGGACTCCTGAAAACTGCGCCCGATGGCCATAACCTCGCCCACTGACTTCATTTGCGTAGACAGTCGTGGCTGCGCCTGCGGGAATTTTTCGAAGGTGAACCGTGGTACTTTGGTGACCACATAGTCTATGGTCGGCTCGAATGAGGCCGGCGTGACACCGCCCGTAATCTCGTTACGCAACTCGTCCAAGGTATAACCTACAGCCAGCTTGGCCGCGACCTTCGCGATGGGGAAACCCGTCGCCTTCGAGGCCAACGCCGAGGAGCGGCTCACGCGCGGATTCATCTCGATGATCACGAGCCGTCCATTAACGGGATTCACGGCGAATTGCACGTTGGAACCGCCGGTATTGACGCCGATCTTGCGCAACACCGCAATCGAGGCGTCGCGCAGCACCTGATATTCCTTGTCGGTGAGGGTTTGCGCGGGCGCTACCGTGATCGAATCGCCGGTATGGATGCCCATAGGATCGAGGTTCTCGATTGAGCAGATGATGATGCAGTTGTCATGACAGTCACGCACCACCTCCATCTCGAATTCCTTCCAGCCGAGCAGCGATTCTTCCAGCAGCACCTCGTGCGTGGGCGATAGTTCCAGACCGTTTTTGACAATCTCTTCGAACTCCTCGCGGTTATACGCCACACCACCGCCTGAGCCACCCAAAGTGAACGATGGCCGTATGATAGTCGGGAAGTCCACCATTTGTTGGACTTCCACCGCCTCCTCAAAGCTGCGTGCGATCGCCGAGCGTGCGCAGACTAAACCGATATCTTGCATGGCGTTGCGAAAACGCTCTCTATCCTCGGCCATGTCAATTGCCTGTGAGGTCGCGCCGATCATCTCAACATCAAAGCGCTTGAGCACGCCTTGGCGCTCAAGATCGATCGCGCAGTTGAGGGCGGTCTGACCTCCCATGGTCGGCAATAGCGCGTCCGGTCGCTCACGCTCTATGATCCTGGCGACAATGGACCACTCAATAGGCTCGACATAAGTTGCATCGGCCATTTCAGGATCGGTCATGATGGTAGCAGGGTTGGAGTTCACCAAGACAATTCGGTAGCCCTCCTCACGCAGCGCCTTGCACGCCTGCACGCCCGAGTAATCAAACTCGCTGGCTTGGCCGATCACGATGGGTCCTGCACCGATGATAAGAATGCTTTTGATGTCGGTGCGTTTGGGCATACGCTTGTCGCTAGTCCAACTGCGGTTCGACGGACACGTCCGTTTTCACGGAGTTAGCGATAAAGCAACGTTGATGCGCCTGGTCATGTATCGCCATCAACTCCTCTGTCGTCGGCTGCTTGTCGCCGCTGAATTGCACACGCGGCCGGAGGTGCACCCGCTGCATCCATGCGATACCATCTTCATTTGCCGTTTCACCAAAGGCTCGGTCTTCATAATGGTCGATTACGAACCGCTTGCGCGCGGCGATTGCAAGAAACCATAGCATGTGACACGAGGCCAACGAGGCCACGAACAGCTCTTCGGGATCGGCGGTCTGTGCGCCGACAGTGCCCGGCGGCAAGTTAACGGCCGCACCTGAGGCAGCAATCATCTGGCCGTCTTGCAGACGGATCAGATGATCGCGGCAATAGTTCTTAGTATTGAATGCCTGCCCTTTGCGTTCCCAAATAATGGTTGTTTGATGCGTCGACATCAATCCTCCTTGCGCGCCATCAGTTCGATAAAATGTTCAAATAGCGTTTTAACATCCTGCGGCCCCGGGCTCGCCTCAGGATGGCCCTGAAATCCAAACGCGGGTTTATCGCGGTAATGAATGCCCTGTAACGTGGCGTCGAATAAGGAACGATGTGTCGCAACCACGTGCCTTGGCAGACTGTCCTCATCCACCGCAAAGCCGTGATTTTGGCTGCTGATCATCACGCGGCCGGTGTTTAGTTCCAGCACCGGATGATTGGCACCGTGATGACCGAACTTCATTTTTGTGGTGCGGCCGCCGGCGGCTAACCCGAGCAATTGATGACCCAAACAGATGCCAAATGTAGGCAGACCTGTATCCACGATTTCCCGGATAGCATTGATCGCGTAGTCGCACGGTTCCGGGTCGCCGGGCCCGTTGGACAGAAACACGCCGTTAGGCTTCATAGTCAGCACCTCGGCGGCAGGCGTCTGCGCGGGCACCACGCTAACGCGGCAACCATAATCTTTCAGAATCCGCAGGATATTGCGCTTAACGCCATAGTCATATGCGACCACGTGATATTGATTCTCGAGGTCTTGGCGCTGCGCAAGCTCCGTTCCATCCAGCGCACAGGCGCCCTCTGTCCAATCATAGGCTTGATCAGTGCTGACCTCCTTGGCCAAATCCATACCTTTCAAGCCTGGAAAGGCGCGCGCCGCTGCGATGGCAGCTTCGGCGTTTATCTCACCTGCCATGATGCAGCCGTTTTGCGCGCCTTTTTCACGCAGCAGGCGGGTCAAGCGCCTTGTGTCTATGCCCGCTAGTGCCACTACGTTTTTGCGGATTAGGTAATCCGATAATCCTTCTTGACTGCGCCAGTTGCTCAAACGGGCAGGCAGATCCCGCACCACCAGACCGCTCGCGAATACGCGCACCGACTCTTCATCTTGAGCATTAGTGCCAACATTGCCAATATGCGGATAGGTAAGCGTGACAATCTGTCGCGCGTAAGAAGGATCAGTCAGGATCTCCTGGTAGCCGGACATGGCGGTGTTGAACACGACCTCGCCGACTGCTTGTCCATCCACGCCAATCGACTCGCCTCGAAACAGGCTGCCGTCTTCCAGCGCCAACAGAGCAGGTTTCTTCATGATTATGAGAGTTAGATACAGAAAGCGGGAGGGGTCCGCCGGGGACTCCTCCCGCTTTGATTCAAACTAGGCGAGTGCATATTGTAATCGATGGCCAACAGAGGTGTCTAATGGCTGTGAGTCTCTCTGAACTCGTAGAACTACATCGTTAGGAGATACTTAGCTTGCTATGTCTCGCTGTTGGCAACCATATTCCTTCTCAAACACTGCCTTCGTAGGCTGTGCAGAAACTAAAGCATCATAACCCTTCACAAGTACCCACATCATGCGAACCTTTTGATTTCTTCCTAATCAAGCGATTGCTGCACCGCCTTGAAATTGCCGCTATCGTAGCTCTCCATTCATTATCCGTGACAAGAATTCTGTCGACCCACGTGGCCTATACGTCCGTCACTTATTTGTTGCGAATTCATATCGGCGCTGATAACCCTTTCAGAATATGCATGAGTTGATACCGTTGTATAGAGGACTAGTGCGGTGATAATTCTTTTCTTTCCTGTCTGTCTCCCCGCCTTGCATTCAAGTGAACGCACAACACCTGAAATACTTGCACTTACGGCATGTTAGCAAATCAGTAAGTTATCGATGCATGTCCTACGCTTTATACAAGTTGAATCATAGGCTTAATAGATATAAACGGATTAGCGACCTTTCATCGAGTCATTTATAAGTCATCAGTCGGATCAATTTGTCGCCTTTCTGCTTATGCGTCTGTGCGACGTGTCATACGGCTGTCTTGAAGTTGTTCTTAGCAGGCTGAGTACTTCCAAGCGATCACTTGCCCCCGTAAGAATTGTCCGAACTAGGCTGTTGTCGCCGGCAAAGATTGGACGGTACGATAGCTCTAGTCGGCCTGCACCTTCACCGGCTTTAAGTTAGGCAGGCTCGTATGCGACACGGCCGATGCTGCCGACGCCTGGCTCAGCGTCATATCACACTCGTTAAAACTTTGATTTATCAGCCGATTCATCAACTTACTACCCCCGAGCTTCTTGCGGGCTTGAGGTAGCTGAATCAGGCGCTTTCTGGCAGCCATTTTTTTAAGCTAAGCTCTTTATCATACGGCAAATCAATGAGCTAACTTGTCGGGCGGAATCGCCCTTCTAAGGGATTACGATTCCGCCCATGAAATCTTGATCAGTTCGGAACCCGCCTCCTCACCGGTCACTTCCACCGCCTTCTTAGGCGCGACACACTGAGCCAGTTCCTTGTACATCTTCGCCCAGATACCAATCTCTAAAGTCTCATCCTTGGAAAGCCTTTCCATCCTTTCTAGCAGATCACAACCCAGCGCCTCTAGCTGATCAATGACAGCTTCAGTCTTCCGTCAGGCGTGCCGCTGGGCCTGCCCCTTTCTTACGCTCGTGAGCCATTTCTACTTTGCTCTACTCGGTAAATAAGCGGATTTAATAAACAAGCGGCTGCATGTTGTTCGCAAAGATTTTTGCATAAGCTGCAACAGTGTTTTGCGCTGCAGTTACTTTCTCTCCTGCTAGTGCTTCGTAGACTGGTATTGCACTGCAACATCGCGTGCCTCCTCTGAAGCCATCCTCATGGCTATTGCGGCGGCCTGGGATTGGCCGCCGTCTCCTTTT
>DATACK010000342.1:0-22265 GCA_036259115.1 Gammaproteobacteria bacterium
GCACCGCCAACAGATACGGGAGAACCACCGCCAACTGACACGGGACAACCACTGCCAATAGACACGGGACAACCACCACCAACCGACACAGGTGAGCCGCCACCCGACACAGGTGCACTACCGCCGGAGAGCCCGCAGTAAAACCGTACAACCAGCCGACCGGTCGTGACTAGCCAGCCATGAGCCGTAAATAGCGGTCAGCCAGAGTGGCCAGCAAGGCAATGATGAGTCTTTAATACGGGGAAAGTAGAGCCGGCACCGTCGACGCCGATGCCCAGGTCGTGGCGGTGCTGCGCACCAGGGCTCTGGATAACATCACACTGATCCTGGTCGTCGTGGTGGTTATTCACCGTAGAATAGCCATAGCCGGAAGCCAGGCTTGCAATCGTTGCGACAGCCGCCAAGCGGGAGTCTCGGCGGGACGGGAAGCTGTATGAACCCGGGTAATAACGGTGACCGCTACAAGTTGATCGAGCTAATCCGCGAAGGTGTGATGGTGCAGGTCTTCGCGACCCGCACCCTGTGTTCGAGCCAGGCTGCACTCAAGATACTCAAACTCGAGATCTGCCACGATGGGCACTTTGTGGCGCAGTTGTTGGACGCGAACCGTACTGACAGATCCGAGCAGGGCAGCTGGCTGAACTGGACCCCGAAAAGCGGACTGCCCTCGAGGCCCGTCGGTCCCGGATTGAAGTTCTCCTGAACGATCTGGCTGGCCGTGCGAGTGCTGAAGGCGTTGCCGCCAGAGGAGAGGTAAGCGCCGGTGATCGCCTTAGCAATTGCTGCGGCCTCGGCGGGCAACGGGGGAAGCGCGACGAGCCCGGAGGGTGGCACCACCGCCCTTCTCGCATCGATCCTCACATTGGGGGTGGTGCCTATCATCTGGTACACGGCGAGCACGTTGCCGACTCGATCGACCACCGCAATAGTTGCCGGCGTCCCACGTGCCTGCGATTCGGCGACCGCCTGCCGCAGGATCTGCTGGACCTCGCCGGCAGAAAGGGATTCCGGTCTCGGGAGCGAATTGGCGGCTACGTAATCAATGCCGGTAAGGAACAGCAGACTCAGCGCTATTGAAAGAACCGATGTCAGTATCCGCCGTCCGGCAGCGATTGAACCTTTCGTTTCACGGTATCTATCGAAACCGCGGTACCAATCACCCTTCGGCCAAGTGGGTGAAGAGCCGGCACTAACCAAGAGGCGCCGGTAGGCGCAGCAACGAACTGGATATCAGCGCTGAAGACGCTAACAGCGCAAGCGCAGAATGTCAACGGGCTGCATTGGGCCAATACATTTTGCACTGGTGGGTTAGATAGTGCGGGAGGATAGCTGCGCAGGATCGGAGCGCTATGGTGTATGAACGTTGGATGTTGTGCCACATCAGCCAATTAAGCAGTTTATGGTTGAAGTCCATGAGATCGCTAAAAGCAGATTTTTAAGGTAGTTGACGAATTCGTTCTGGAGCGTGCGTTTAGTGAAATACCACATCATGGAGCCGCACTTTGACAATCCCTTTTCTGCTATGCCCAATCTGGGGCTGACCGAGGCGCAAGTTGAGGCGATCACGCGCTACTTGATGAACGAAAAAGGCAAGGGATTCATCGGAGAGCTAAAAGATAAGCTGCTCAGAAACGAGCAGCGCCGTTTAATTGTCGAGGTCAGCGTCGGTGTGCTCGGAGGGTTGTTGATCTGGTTTGTATCGTCGGGGCTAACGCGAGTAGAGCACCGACACGCATAGTTGAATAGTTTGTACATGCACCTCCATCGTTGTAGTGACAAACCGATGAGCAGCGCAACAGCCGAAGCTGGATCTTGAAAGCCGCGCCAGGAGTTTGCGAAGGATCGGCTGAAAAATAACAACTAATGGGATAAAGTGCCTATTTTATTTGTTGGCGGGTGCATCAAATCATGCCGAAGCCCGACTTTATTGCGCCTTCGATTCTCTCCGCAGATTTCGCCCGATTAGGTGAAGAGGTCAATGCTGTGCTGGCCGCGGGCGCGGATATGGTGCATTTCGATGTGATGGACAACCATTACGTGCCGAATCTTACTGTCGGTCCGCTGGTGTGCGAGGCGCTGCGCAAGCACGGTGTCACGGCGCCGATCGATGTGCATCTCATGGTCAAGCCTGTGGATAGGATCATTCCCGATTTCGCCAAGGCGGGCGCGACTTATATCACTTTTCATCCCGAAGCGACAGAGCATATCGACCGCAGTCTGCAACTGGTGCGCGATCAGGGCTGCAAATGCGGGATGGTATTCAATCCGGCCACGTCACTGCATTATTTGGACTATGTAATGGACAAGCTCGACATGATCCTGCTGATGTCAGTGAATCCAGGTTTTAGTGGTCAGCGCTTTATTCCCAGCACGCTCATGAAAATGCGGACGGTGCGTGAGCGCATAGAAACTGGCGCCTACGACATTCGCCTGGAGGTCGACGGCGGCGTCAAGGTCGATAACATCTATGACATTAAAAAGGCCGGGGCGGATACCTTCGTCGCCGGCTCGGCAATCTTCGCAAGTGAAGATTACAAAACCACTATCGACAGAATGCGCACGGAGATTGCTAAGGCGCAAGGCTATTAAGTATATGGACCGTACAGACCTTTGTAGCGCGAAGCTGTAGCAGCCTATTTGGTAGGCCCAGGGCTACCTTAGCCACGGCGCCCTCTATTCGGGCCGCAGCCATACCTATGAATATTATGGATATGATGCTCACAAAACCCAAGATGATCCTCATCGATGTCGATGGCACCTTGATTGACAGCGTGCCGGATCTCACGTTTTGCATCGACGAGATGGTGGGCAGCTTAGGGCTGCCGCGCCGTGGTGAAAAGCAGGTGCGCCTATGGGTCGGCAACGGCACCGAGCGGCTGATCAAGCGCGCGCTCGTCGGGGGCATGGACGGCGAACCAGACGACAATTTATACGCGCGGGCCTTACCACTATTTTTGAATCTTTACGCGCGAAACATCAGCACGCGCAGCCGCCTCTACGACGGCGTGGAAGAAGGGCTGGCCTATCTTCGTGCGGCTGGTTACCGGCTGGGCGCGGTGACCAATAAACCCGGGCGTTTTACCTTGCCGCTCTTAGAGCAAATGGGTTTGTTGGATGACTTTGAGATCGTCGTCAGCGGCGATTCGTGCCCTAAGAAAAAGCCTGATCCCATGCCATTATTGCATACCGCGAAAGTGCTAGACGTGCTCCCGTCATGCGCCATGATGCTGGGTGATTCCAAAAACGATGTGCTTGCCGCGCGCGCCGCCGGTTTTCAAATCGTCTGCGTGAACTATGGTTATAATCATGGTGAGGACATCCGCGATGCTGAACCGGATGCCGTGTTAAACTCGCTGACGGAACTAAAAGCTCTACTAGCGCGCGCAGCATAAACACAGTATTGGGTCACGGTATTTGATAGATTTGTTCCTGCCATATCGACCTATCGGCACTGCTTGGGGCTGGTTTCGGGAGAAATCCTATCAACGCGGTAATTGGCACTTTTGCAGATTTCTCGTTACGCTCGGAATGACACTTCACCGCGCACTCTTCATGCGATGCTTGCTTATCCAGGTTCTTTTCAGGCGCGCTACGGGGCGGCGATGGCGCTGAAGTTCGCTGTCCACTATCCCTACAAACGCCCAACCTGGAAAGAGCATCATGCAGACTCCGCAGTTCGAACGCATTGCCCATAAGAACCCGATCCGCGTGCCTCTGGTGCGCAAGGTCCTCGCCGACCTCGACACGCCCCTAAGCACTTATCTAAAGCTCGCCGATGCGCCGTATTCGTATCTGTTTGAGTCGGTACAAGGCGGCGAGAAGTGGGGGCGTTACTCCATCATTGGGCTGCCGTGCAAGCGCATAATCAAAGTGATCGGTCGCAGGGTGATGCTGGAGCAGGACGGCAAAACGCTTGAGTCGCAGGAGGTCGGTGATCCACTGGCTTGGATTGAGGCCTATCAGACGCGATATCGCATCCCCGAGCAACCCAATCTGCCGCGCTTTACCGGTGGCTTGGTCGGTTACTTCGGCTTTGAAACCATTGGCTACATCGAACCGCGACTTGCGCACGGCAATAAACCGGACCCCATCGGCACACCGGATATTTTACTGATGGTGTCAGATGAGGTCGTCGTCTTCGATAATCTCGCGGGTAAGATCTATCTGATCGTGCATGCCAATCTGGACGAGGCGGATGCAATAGCGCGCGCCAAGCGGCGCCTGATCCAACTTGAGACGCGCCTCAAGAGGCCAAGCAGTTTTTATGCGCCGCCCGAGCGCACGCGCAGAATAGATCAATCCGACTTTATCTCCAGCTTCTCGCGCGCCGGCTATGAGGCGGTGGTAGAACGCATCAAGCGCTATATCGTCGCCGGCGACGTGATGCAGGTGGTGCCCTCGCAACGTATGTCCATCCCATACCAGGCGCGGCCGCTGGATTTATACCGCGCCCTGCGTAGCCTTAATCCTTCGCCCTACATGTATCACCTGAACTTGGGTAATTTTTATATCGTGGGTTCGTCGCCGGAGATCCTCGTCCGCCTGGAGGGCGGCGTTATCACCGTACGGCCTATTGCCGGTACGCGCCCGCGCGGGGCGGGTGAAGCGGCCGATATCGCTTTGGAGCGCGAACTACTGGCCGATCCCAAGGAACTCGCCGAACATCTGATGTTGATAGACCTGGGGCGCAACGACATAGGGAGGGTCGCCGAGATCGGCTCGGTAAAATTGACTGAGCGGATGGTGATCGAGCGTTATTCGCACGTGATGCATATCGTCTCTAATGTCACTGGCCGACTTAAATCTGGCATGTCTGCGGTCGATGTGTTGCGCGCGACCTTTCCCGCGGGCACGGTGAGCGGAGCGCCCAAGATACGGGCTATGGAGATCATTGCCGAGCTGGAGCCGGTCAAGCGTGGCGTTTACGCTGGCGCCGTGGGTTATCTCTCCTGGAGCGGGAACATGGATACCGCGATCGCCATCCGCACTGCCGTCATCAAGGATGGCTGGCTCCACGTACAGGCCGGCGGCGGCATCGTGGCCGATTCCGTCCCTGCGCTTGAATGGGAAGAAACCATCAATAAGCGCCGTGCGATGTTTCGTGCGGTGGCCTGGGCAGAGGCAGGATTAAACGGTGCGCAGGATGCGGATCAGGCCGCTATGCGGTTGCCGCCGACGCGATCATAACCGCTGAATTGCCCATGCGCGAGGTGTCAAGATTGTCTTCAGCCATCATTGGGATTGGTTGCATAACTGGAGAGTGCCGCCGTGCGTTCCAGGGGACGTTACACGCAATACCGAAGTCTATTTTTTATATCTTGGTTGAGACTGCGCGAGCCCTCAAGCCAATACTCAAAGCCGATAGAAGGGCTCGCATACCTGTCCTAACATTGGGATTCCGCATCCATTATCCTGCACGCGCAGCATAGGCTTCCTCATGTCCTGGCGCACCGCGCGTCGCGCTAAAGATTCCTTGGGAATCAAACCTGCCAAGACTCGATTTGACGGTGGTTGGACTTGGGCGCTGCCCGCGAAGATGACCAAGATGGCCGAAGATGTCCATCCAACGACAGATGGCCATCTTGGTGATAAAAATGGACAAGAAACGCATTGGAATGCGGCTTCCAGCGAAGATGGCCACGTGGCCACCTTCGAAGGTGCTCATCCCGCCCAGGATGGCCGCGAAGATGGCCATGGTGGCCATCTTCGACAGAACCCGCATCCTAAAGCCATTTTTGAGAATAAAAACGCCGAAGATGACCAACCTAAAAAGGTGGACACCTTCGGGGAAGTTGGCCGTCTTCGTGAGTCCGAGGCCGAAGACCACGTCGAAGTGTTCGAGGTGCCTGAGTGAACGCGGCGGGTATCATTGCCTTAGCAGGTGCCTATGGTGTATCGCTTACGGCGAATACCAAGCGCATCATTGCTAAACCGGCCACCAAGCTGACACCAGAGCTCAGAGAGGCAATCCGCAGCCATAGTGCCGAACTGCTTGAGGTATTAACCCGTGACAACCGATGCGCAAGGTCTGCTTCGGATACTAAATCATCTAGGCATGCGCCTGACGATCGAGGGCAACAAGATTGTATGCCACGGAACACGCGGTAAGATGACCGACGAACTGTGCCAAGTCATCCAAGCACGCAAGGCAGCACTACTAAAAAGCTTAAAGCAATAGACCCAGCAGGCCCATGCCCTAATTGTGGATCAGACCAATGGTGGCAATTACCCGGTGAGCCTTGGCACTGCCGCGCGTGCGTGCCTAACATGCCGCTTAGGGCCACGACTCTGACTCTGCCCTTCCACAAGGCAGGACTGCGTCCTGTCGCCGGTCATGCAGGCTTACGCACCCTATTTGAGAATGCCGCCGAAAGCTGAGTATCACGCCTGAACAGCTACAGCAAGAACTCGAAGAGAACGGCGATCTTCCTGATCTAATCTCCGGCGTACTCACCCCCAAAGCACTAAGACTGACAACCAAGACATTGGCGCTGATGCGCTATCGGCCAGAGAATGAAAGGTGCTTGCGATAATGGCCTAGCTTGAGAGGTAATCCCGAATGATTACGCCTTCCATTCCAACATCGGGCAGTAGTAGTTTGCAGGTGGTATATTTCGGGTCTAGCCAAGGAGTACCAGTAAGCGCCGACGTGCGATTTTCGTCTCCGGCGTTCTGATGCGCAATCTCTCGTGCTTGCTGCTCAGTTTCCGCGCGAATCACAAAGCCATGCACCTTTTCTTGACGGTTCCACCAGGGGTCGTCCTGCTCTGACAAATCGTCTATCGGTCGTAAAAGCCACAGTTTCATAGCAGATGCTGAGGTGAGTTGATCGCAATCAATTTAGAACTCATAGGCCCTAATGTCATTGCCGTGTTGCAGCCGGGATACGCGGCCTTGATCTCAAGGTAGTGGGCAAGTGCCATCATTTACTGGATCCAAGCTGCGTATCCAAGAAGCCGGTGAATGGATTACCTTCCGGCGCACCATGCCAGATTAATTGGCGTGATGGAATTAGCCAGAAAGTAGTTGTGTGGCTAGCGAGTATATCTTTAGTAGCAGCCAGAATATCTCTTACTGGTACACCGGTTTAATCTGCTGCCCCTGGCCATTATGAGAAAGTTGTCCAGCCGCCACAAAAGTTGGCTTACAAGCCAAATTTAAGCACAGGTATATTGAAGTAGACAAAGAACATGTATATACTAGTAGATGAAAAGGGGCAGTTTAGGATAATGTAAGGCCGTTTCCCCCCAGCCCCTCAGCGGCCAAACGCCACCATACCTAGACTGCCCCGCCCTTGCCCTCAGATCTTGTACTATCCAGCATATAGCCTATGTAGATCTTCTATGTAGTTTAGACAGATCTGCTAGCGATTCAAGCCTTTTGTCACGAGACTTATGACAAACTCAGGTTGGCGCCTGTAAGGAACTGCACTCCTGTTATACGGGCGTATTTAGCTCTGTCCTGTTGCTAGAGTATGGCGAATATCTTGAAGAGTTTTGCCCGAGCAGCTCTTTTTCTGGTTGAAGAGTGCCCATTGATCGCTATGTCAGATCGAATAACCGTCAATCTAGGGCAGATTGATCGGGTCTGGTCCATGTCCCGGCACACAATACCGCGTGGGGAGCTATCGTTATTCGCCGAGACAATGGCCTGAAAGATCGAACATTTCGCAAGCTCGCGCGGATGGACAATGGCTTTCGTGACTTTACTCTAAACACAAGGGCGTACTCCTAAGCACCAAACGCAAACGCTTATCACCACACCAGCCCCAATACACCTACTTTCATTTCACAATCAACACCAAATCGTCCTTTCGTGTCCGATTGTAAAGCGCGACGACATCGCGATTGGTCATGCGCACGCAGCCGTGCGAGGCGGGTTGCCCGATTAAGCCTTCTGCGTGGCTCCCGTGGACGTAAAGGTAGCAGGCTTAGGAGTCGATGCCATCGCCCTGGTTGATGCTAGGAGAGGTGGTCTGGTTTTGTTGGACAGCAAGTCGGGAAAGGTAAGTGATAGGCACCGGCAATCGAGTATCAGACTGCTTTCCTCCGATTGGTAGGCGACAAGAAATAGGCGATTACCGGGAACTAAAACCACTGCTTAAATAGGTGGTATTATTCGTCTCTCCCGCCACTGAAGTTGTTAAGAACAACCTGGAAACAAGCGTATGACGTTTAAAGCCGGACAATCGGGCAATCCCAACGGGCGGCCGAAGGGCAGCAGGAATAAACAAACACTGGCTGTCATAGACCGGCTGGAGGCCTTGGCTGCGACCCCATCGAGGGCATGGCCCGGATTGCCATGGATGAGAGCGCGCATCCAAGCCTTCGCGCACAGATGTACAAGGAACTGGCTCAGTATGTCGCGTCTAAAAACACCATAGAGGCGAGCGATGAGGAGGCTGGTCCCGTGCCGGTTAATATTTCATGGGCAGAATCGTAATCTTTAGAAGAGCAATTCCGCCGGACAAGTTAGCTTATTAAATTACCTCAAGATCAAAAGCTTAGCTTAATAAAAATGGCCGCTAGAAAGAACCTCACTCAGCTACCTCAAACCCGCGAAAAGATCAGGGCAAGCATGTTGATAAATCGCTTGTAGGATCATGTACTTGGCAAGTTAAAAATGACACTTTCTGAAGTGTCGGTGTCAATGTGATTGTTGTGTAAGACCTTGCCTGATCTAAAGCCCGTTAAGGTCGAGTATGATGCCGCACCAGGCTATATGGACGCGATCCGCGCGAGCTACCGATGCGATCAACATAAGATCACCAAGGCGCTACAAAGCCGAAGGCAAGAACAGACTCGGGGTAACGAAAGAGGTCTGCGAGAACGTCAAGGCGACAGAAGGCTGATTGTCCTCCAAAAAGGATTCACCGCAGGCGGTCGAGCATCGGTGCATGATTCCAAGTGCTTCGAAGGCATGTTGTGGATCTTGTGGGCGGGCCGTGGCGTGAGCCATTTGACAGGTACGGTGCAGAAATCACTGTCCATCGTCTTTACTCAAGCGCGGCCTTGGGCGCATCAAGGCACGGTTGCAGAACTTCTGCCGACTGGTCGTACGCTACGACGTTGAGCTCAGAACTTTATCGCACTCGTTCATCTGGCTGTGGCGAGATTATACGACGTGGTCATGGTAAAAGAGGGCGGTGCTATAGAGCAGGCGTGTTACGTGCTTTGCATTGACCGCCGTTCCCGCGTCCTATATGCGCTACAGAGTGCACTACCTGAGAAACTTGATACGCTTTGATGCCGAGGATATAACGTAATCCGTTGAATAATTGACGGGTCCGGTAGGACTCGAACCTACGACCAAGTGATCATGAGGCGTTTTCTCTTAATCTTGATTTTGATGGGGGTGTTGACCGGGATTTGGCAGTGGTATGCGCTCAGTGTGCCGGAAAAAGATGCGCGCGCGGCCATCCAACCACCACCTTCCCTCGTGGTGAAGACGGCGCAAGCGCGCATCAAGGCCATGCCTGTGACGCTAGGGGCGGTAGGACAGGTGGAGTCGGCGCATTCGGTCGCAGTGCGCCCGCAGGTGACTGGCATGCTTGATAATATTGCCTTCAAGGACGGAGCCTATGTCAAAGCCGGGCAACTGCTGTTTGAGATCGATCCGGCGCCCTTCAAGGCCATGGTGGATGAGGCGCAAGCGACACTTAAGAAAGACCGTGCGAATCTCGCCCATGCGCGCTGGCAGATGCAGCGTTTGACCCCTTTGGTGAGACGGGGCTACGCCACACCGCAGGATTATCAGAGCGCTAAGACCGCGGTGCAGCGGGCCATAGCCACCATCGCTGCGGATAAAGCGAAGCTGCAACAGGCCGAAATCCGACTCGACTACACCACCATACGTTCACCTATTACCGGTCGTGCGGGCGCGGTATTTGTAAAGACGGGGAATTTGGTGGAGGCAAACGGAGCCATACCGCTCGTGACGATCAATCAACTCTCTCCCATACTGATACGCTTTACGGTGCCGCAGAACACGCTCGACCTGGTGCGCCGCTATCAAGCGAACGGCCCTATCCTCGTGCGCGCGAATGCCGGACAAGATAACTCTCGGGCACCCGTGGAGGGCCAGTTGGTCTTTATCGACAATATGGTCGATCCGGCTACGGGCACGGTCATGCTCAAGGCCCGCTTTCCCAATCATGAGCAACGGCTATGGCCTGGCGAGTATCTGCCAGTCAGCATGGTGCTTACCGTGCAATCCGATGCCGTGGTGGTACCGGAGACGGCGATACAACCAGGTCAGAACGGTACCTTCGTTTACGTGGTGAAAAACGGTGCGGCGCACGTCCGGCCGGTCAAGGTGGCCCGCCAGCGCAATGCCCTGGCCGTGATCGCCAAGGGGCTCAAGCTGGGTGAGGCGGTGGTGACGCAGGTGCCACGCAATCTGCGCGATGGGCTGGCGGTGCAGACGCGCACTGTGGAGGGCTGAGGCTCCCTCATGAACATCTCGGCGCTGTTCATCGCGCGCCCCGTGATGACGACAATCGTCATAGGGGCGCTGGTGATTTTCGGTATGATCGCCTACACGCGGCTGCCGGTCAGTGAACTTCCGAATGTAGATTTCCCTACTATCACCGTGAGCGCCAGTCTCCCGGGCGCCAGTCCCGAGACCATGGCCAGCACGGTGACCACACCACTGGAGCGCGAGTTCACCACCATCTCAGGACTAGATTCCATGGTGTCTACCAGCAGCACGGGTTCCGCTTACATCACCCTGCAGTTCGATCTAACCCGTGACATTGACGCCGCCGCCCAGGACGTACAGACGACCATCACTCAAGCCAGTCGGCGCTTACCAGACGTTCTACCTAGCCTGCCTACGTTGCGCAAGGTCAATCCAGCAGACTTGCCTATCTTATACTTGGCGCTTTCTTCCGCCACCCTGCCGATGACCCAACTCGATGCGTACGCCGAGACCCGTATCGCCGATCGGATCTCGGCCTTGCCTGGCGTGGCCCAAGTGCTGGTCTTCGGCGCCCATAAGTACGCTGTGCGGGTGCTGGTCAATCCGTACGCGCTACAGGCTCGCGGTCTGTCGCTCAAGCAGGTGGCTAATGCCATCCAGGCGGGCAACTCCAATGTCCCATCCGGCACTCTGGAAGGCGAGAGACGCAACTATACCGTGGTCTCCAGTGGTCAGCTTCCGCGCGCCACCGATTACAACGACCTGGTGGTGAGCTTCAGCAACGGCGCGCCGGTTTATCTGCGGGACGTCGGGCGTGCGGTGGAAAGCGTTGAGGACGACAAACAGGTCACCCGATACAACGGCCGACAGGCCATCGTGCTCGCCATCAAACGCCAGCCGGGCGCCAATACGGTGGAAGTAGCACGCCAGGTGCTCGCGCTGATGCCGCAACTAAGAGCCCAAGCCCCCGGCGACGCTAAGCTCAATGTCATTTACAACCGCGCCGAATTCATCCAGACGTCTATCCATGATGTCATTTTTACCTTGGGCGTGGCCATCGCGCTGGTGATCGGTGTGATCCTGCTGTTTCTGCGCAACTTGAGTGCCACCGCAGTAAGTGCGCTTTCCCTGCCCACTTCACTCATTGGTACGTTCGCGGTGATGTACCTGCTCGGCTACAGCTTAGATAACCTGTCGCTTATGGCACTGACCCTAGCGGTGGCTTTCGTCGTGGATGATGCCATCGTGGTGCAGGAGAATATCGTGCGCTATTTAGAGCAGGGCTACGATCGCGTGTATGCCGCGCTGCTCGGCAGCCGCGAGATAAGTTTCACCGTAGTGTCAATGACCATATCCTTGGTGGCGGTGTTCATTCCCATCCTGTTCATGGGCGGCATTATCGGCCGGCTGTTTACAGAGTTCGCAGTAACACTGGGCGTGGCCGTGCTGCTCTCTGGGCTAGTCGCGCTCACCTTGACGCCCATGGCGGCAAGTCGCTTTCTACGCGTGGCGCCTGTCCAGGGTCGGATGTCGCGAGCCTTGGAATGGCTCTTTGAGCGATCTCAGGCAGCCTATCTGCGTGGCCTGGAGCAAAGCGTGCACCATTGGGACTGGACGCTTGTCTTTGCCGCATTTATTCTGCTCGCCACAGTGTGGCTCTTTATGGTCGTGCCCAAGGGCTTTATTCCCACGGAGGATACCGGACTAATCATCGGCAGTACCTTAGCACCGGAGGGCATCACCTTCGGTGAGCTCGAGCGCCTGCAGTCCCGGGTGGCGACCATCGTGCAGCGCAACCCTAACGTGGCTGGTGTTATGTCCAGTGCCGGACAAGACGCCGGCGGCACCTCGGGCAGCAACATCGGCGAGCTTATTATTCGACTCAAACCTAGCGATGAACGCGTTGCTAATGCCGATCAGGTGATTGAGCAACTGCGCCACGCAGTGGCCAAGGTCAATGGGCTGCAGACCATCTTCGAGAATCCCCCCGCGGTTCGGATCGGCAGTAAATCCAGCAGTAGCACCTATCAGTATGTTCTCCAAGGCCCCGGGCTAGGAGAACTGAGCCGTACTGCACAGCGCGTGGAAACGCGGTTGCGGAAAATCCCGGGTCTGCAGGATCTCGATAGCGATCTGGAGCTTAATAACCCACAGATCGATGTGAGAATCCACCGTGATCTAGCCTCAGCTCTCGGGTTGAATGCCAATCGCATTCAGCAGGCGCTATACGACGCCTACGGCGGGCGCCAAGTCAGCACCATCTTTGGGCAAGTAGACAGTTACGCAGTGCTGCTACAGACGGCCCCCCGTTTCCAACAGGACATCAGCGCGCTCAATGCGCTCTACGTGCAGGGCCAAGGCGGGCGGCTGGTGCCGCTGTCCATGGTCGCGGATATTACGCCCGGCGTGGGACCGTTGGCGGTGAGCCACTATAATCAGCTTCCAGCGGTTACCTTGTCTTTCAACTTGGCGCCAGGTACTTCGCTCGGCGAGGTGACGCGACAAGTGGAACAGACGGTGGCTTTTGTATTACCGGCGGATGTGACCGGAGACTTCGCCGGCAATGCGCAGACTTTCCAGAGCTCGATGCACGAATTGCCCTTGTTGTTGCTCTTTACCGTGCTGGTTATCTATATGGTACTGGGCGTTCTCTACGAGCATTTCATTCATCCGCTCACCATCCTCACCGCACTGCCGCTCGCTGGCTTCGGCGCCCTGATGACCCTGTTTGCCTTTCATCAAGAACTTAACCTCTTCAGCTTCGCCGGATTAATCCTATTGGTAGGCCTGGTCAAAAAAAACGGCATCATCATGGTGGATTTTGCGCTACAGGCACGTCGTGAGCGCACGCTCTCAGCCGAGCAGGCGATTATCGAGGCGTGTCGCGTTCGTTTCCGTCCTATCATGATGACGACCCTGGCCGCCGTTTTGGGTACGTTGCCCATCGCTCTGAGTATCGGCGCCGGATCGCAGGCACGCCAGGCTTTGGGCATCACGGTGGTGGGAGGACTTGTCTTTTCCCAGATGCTGACGCTGTTCGTCACGCCGGCCTTTTACGTGGCGATGGAGCGGCTCTCAACGCGCCTAAGCCCACACCGCGAGCAAGGCCGAGAACCCAAGCCGGTGTGACGCAGCTTGTGTTGCTTCGCAGACGCTTGCCGATCGTTCGATAGAGTAGCGCGCGGGGTTACATGATCGTCCCCAATCGATCGATAGCGCTTGAGGAGATCGCTGCGCATTACGATGATCTCGACGTGTTCTACCGCGAGATATGGGGCGAGCATGTGCATCACGGATTATGGCGTCGCGGCGACGAGACGCCGCAGCAAGCGACCCTCGCGCTGATTGATCGTGTGGCGGAACTCGCGCGCATCGACGCGGGTGACGCCGTGTGTGACATCGGCTCGGGTTACGGCGCCACCGCGCGTCGGCTGGCAAGACATTATGGCGCGCAGGTGACGGCCTTGACGATCACGCCTAAGCAACATCATTTCGCCTTGTCCGTCGATGCCGGTAATAACAATCCTATCTATCTATTGTGCGACTGGCAGGAAAACGGCCTCGACTCGGCTTCATTCGACGTTGCGATTGCCATCGAAAGTTTGTCCCACATGACCGATAAGCACTGTGCATTGACGCAGGCTGCACGGGTGCTCAAACCGGGCGGCAGATTAGTGCTATGCGCATGGCTCGCGGCCGACAACACGAGTCAATGGGCAAAGCGGCATCTGCTGGAGCCCATCTGTAGGGAGGGCCGCTTGCCGGGGCTTGCCTCAGAGACGGAATATCGCCGTCTGCTTGCAGCCGTCGGCTTTGCGCTCGATCACTTCGAAGATGTCAGCCGCAAGGTGCGGCGCACCTGGATGATCTGCGCTGTACGTACACTTAGAGCCATTGGCCGCGATGCCAAATACCGTCGATTCTTGCTGAGTCCTGCCATGCGCAACCGTGAATTTATCTGGACGATTTTTCGCATCCTGGCGGCGTATAGAGTCGGAGCCATGCGCTACGGCATCTTCGCTGCGCATAAACCAAGCAGGCCCTAAACTTAAAACCCGCGCCATGCCTATCGTGCTTAAATCTCGCGATCCTGACGCTAGAGAGATCATGGACGAGCCGGACTGCGATCTGGACAGGTTGCACAACACTTATCGTCAGTTTCGCTTCGTGAACGTGATCTCCCGCGCCGATTGGATCTACCGGCACTGGATTAAGCCTTCGATAGCAAACCCTAAGCAGACTTGCTCACTGCTGGACGTCGGATTCGGCGGGGGAGACATCGCGCTACAGATCGCTTGCCGCGCGAATCGCGACGGTATCAATCTCGAAGTTACCGGCATTGAAATCGACCGTCGCGCTTACGACTACGTGCTCACTTTAGAGCGACCTGAGAACGTGGTATTTCGGTTGGTCGATATTCACGAGTTGGCCGCGCGTGGTGAACGGTTCGATTTCGTGATTTCGAACCACATGGTGCATCACCTGGATCATCACGAATTCAACCGAATGCTCAAAGCCGCCGCCCGGATCTGCAAACGCTGCGTGTTGTTCATTGATCTCAGGCGCAGCGATCTAGCGTACGTTCTGTTCGCCGCTGCGGCGTATCCGTTATTCCATAAGTCTTATATTGTGCACGACGGATTAGTCTCGCTGCGGCGAAGTTATACATTTCATGAACTAAAAGGCATCGCACCGCCCGGCTGGGTAGTGCGCCGACTGTTTCCGTTTCGGCTGGTGTTAAGCTACTGTAGAACGCAATTAGAAAATCACGGCAGTTGACGCTGGTAATTTCTACAAAGCATAGCGATAATTCTTGCATTCCTAACATCATTCTGCGCGCGGGGAAACTGTGCGAGGCGCTTCTCGACCGATGGCTTATAAGGTCACAATGGCACGATAGCGCCAGCTGGGTTGCCCACCGCCTGAGTGACAATGCCCCCTTGTGCTCCGCATACGCGCCTGGTCACGCATGGCATGATCTTTGAACCGCAAATCAATGGCGCTCGTTGGGGCATACGACATCGACTTTATCTGCATGGGACGGGAGAACCGCGATGCGAGAAATACACCAATCCCTATGGTTAGCGACAACACCGCAGACGCACTACCAACCTTTACAAGGCGATTTGACAGTTGACGTCGCGATCATAGGGGCGGGCCTCACTGGCTTGACTTGTGCACTGATGCTCAAAGAAGGAGGTTTGCGTGTCGCGGTTATTGATGCGGACCGCATAGCCCAAGGCGTCAGCGGTCACACCACCGCCAAGATAACGTCTCAGCACCATCTTATCTATCACTACCTGCTCAATAAATTTGGACAAGACAATGCCCAAATCTACGCTCATGCCAATCAGCGCGCCTTGAGCCAAATGCGATCCTGGATTACGGCAAAGAATATAGATTGCGACTTTACTGAGGCTTCAGCCTATATATTTGCGGAATCGGAAGCTGATGTCGATGCGCTCAGACAAGAGGTGGACGCTGCGCAAGCGCTCAATCTTCCTGCCTCGTTCACCACCGAGACCGAACTGCCGTTTCCGATTAAAGGCGCAGTGTGTTTCACTGATCAGGCGCAGTTTCATCCACGCAAGTATTTACTGGCCTTGGCAAGAGAGATCGATGGCGATGGTTGCCACATCTTCGAGAACACGCGCGCGCTTAGCGTAAGCGAGCAGAGTCGTTGTACGGTGCACACCGCAACAGGCGCAGCAATCTCCGCCCGAGACGTGATCATCGCGAGTCACTTCCCCATCACGGACATTGGACCGTTCTCGGCGCGTCTGACACCCAAGCGTCACTACGCGATCGGCGTAGTCGTGGATGAAAAGCCGGTTGAAAACATGTATATCAGCGCCGAAGAACCTATCCATTCGATCAGAACCTATGAGACGGACACGGAGAATATTCTATTGGTCATGGGTGAATCGCATCGCACCGGCGAGGTCATCCATACGGAAACGCACTATCAAAGATTAATCGACTACGCGCAAAGCCACTTCGGTGCTCGCGACGTGCGCTACCGCTGGTCGTCGCAGGACTTGCAGAGCGTCGATAAAGTGCCTTACATTGGTCGCTTCTCACCCACCTCCAGACATCAGTACACGGCAACGGGGTTTCGCGCCTGGGGTATCACGCATGCTACAGTGGCGGCCAGTATTCTGGCGGATTTGATTCAGGGTAAGGATAGCCCGTGGCACAAACTCTACACGCCCGCGCGCATCAAGCCCGTCACCTCGGCGAAGGAGTTTGTGAAGCACAACATACATGCTGCCAAACATCTAATCCGGGATCGTCTGAAGAAGAGAGAAGAAGGAGTCGAAAGCCTCACACCTGGCGAGGGTAAGCTTATAAAGGTGAACAACCAAAACGTGGCCGCGTACAAAGACGAAAATGGTAACGTATTCACCGTATCGGCGACCTGCACGCACTTGGGCTGCATCGTGAGCTGGAACAGCGCGGAGAAGAGTTGGGACTGTTCTTGTCATGGTTCCCGCTTTGCCCCAGATGGTACGGTCATCCATAGTCCTGCGGTAAAACCACTTAAAAAAGTATGAGTTATGGTGCGAGCCGCCGCGCGACATGATGTGCCGTTGGATCCGCCGAGTGATGAACCCTCGGTCGCCGCGAAGGTGGCAGGGCTTTACTACATCAGCGACAGCATTCCAGGCATTAGCCGTCGGCGCTGCGGAAGGGGCTTTATTTATCTAACGCCGGATGGGCAGCGCATCCGAGGCGCTGCTACCATGGCACGCATCAAACAGCTTGTTATCCCTCCGGCCTGGCAGGAGGTATGGATCGCGCCTTTTGCGCACGCGCATATCCAGGCCGTTGGACGCGATGATCGAGGCCGCAAGCAGTATATTTACCACCCGGGATGGATTCGCATTCGCGATGCGGCGAAGTTCGATCGCATGGTCGCTTTCAGTGAAGCCTTGCCCGAGATTCGCAGCCGCACCGATCGGGACCTCAGACGACAGAATTTACCGAAAGAAAAGGTGCTCGCAACGGTGGTGCGACTGCTGGATTCGACATATGTGCGCATCGGCAACATGCAGTACGCCAAAGAGAATGCATCCTTCGGTCTCACCACCTTGCGCAACCGACACGTCGAGGTCTCAGGCGCGAACATCCGCTTCGAATTTCGCGGCAAGCGCGGAATTGAACAGAGAGTTGATATCCATGACAAGCGCTTGGCCCGTATCATACGCCAATGCTTGGAGATTCCAGGTTACACGCTTTTTCAGTACTACGACGAGGAAGGCAAGCGTCAGCCGATTGATTCTGGCGATGTGAACGCGTACTTACATGAAATCGCAGGCGGTGCATTCACTGCTAAGGATTTCAGGACCTGGGGCGGCACGCTTGAGGCGATGCTCGCCTTGCTTGAAATCGGGGAAGCTGTGACTCAAACACAAGCCAAGAAAAACGTAGTGCAGGCGATCAAACAAGTCGCCAAGCAACTCGGCAATCAACCGAGCGCGTGCAGGAAGTACTATATTCACCCTGCGATCTTGCAATCCTATATGGAACGCGATCTGGTCGCAAAAGTACAGGCGGAATTCAACAGATTGCAGCGCAAGCCGCAGCATATTGATCCGATTGCCCTCCAGTCTGAAGAGAAGGTGATGCTAAGCCTGTTGAAGACGTGCGAGTAGCCGTCGTCGCTTGGGCGAAGTAAGCAAATTCCTTAATCCCGTGCTTGCTTGGGACCGCGCCCGGTTTTCTGCTGAAGCGCCTCGATCCGTTTGGCGGCCTCGGCCTTGGTGAGATTATCCTCGACCTCTTCTCCAGCCTCCGAGGCCAGGGTATGAAGATAGGAACGCTGGGCGCCGGTCATCGGTTCATCGCCTGTCTTCCACTCATCTGGATCCTTGGCGGTATTGCTTCCTTCGAACTGTTGATCAGTCGAATTCGGTTTGTCTGCCATAAATATCGTCTCCGCGTTTAAAATTATTCAAGAAAAAGCTTCGATTATCAGCTCTTACAAGGCGATCAGGATGTTGGTCAATTCGGTCGCGCGACCGGGCGCCGAAACAATCCGGCCGCGCTTCTTGAACAGCACGCCGATTAGCAAGTAGATATCCCCTTTATAGAATGCCTTGCCCGCTTTGTACAGGGCCTCGATCCTGCGCTTGACCTTAGACTCTGAACTATAGATGCCGAAGGTCAATGGCGCGATGATGAAATCATGCACAGCATATCCTTGCGCTGCTGCATGGCGGAGCGTGCCGATCGGATTCGAGTAGCTGGAAATCATCAATAGGGTGCGCTCGTAACCTAATGATAGCAGGGTATTGGTCAGCGATGAGCCGTCTTCGCCGCCGTAAAGCAGCGGCATGCGGATGTCGTTATCAGGTGCAGGCAAATAAGGCGGGTTGGCGATGAGACAATCCGCCTCGGGCCTCTGCGTGAAGAAAGATTCATTGTAGACTCGATATCGGTTACGCAGTCCACTGACGTTAATACTCGAGTTCGCGATTTCGCACGCGACAGGATTGAGCTCGAAGCCTTGCACTAACCCTTGGAAGTAGCTTTCACGCAAGGCCTCGATAACGGGGCTGCCGTCACCCGAGCCGAACTCAACCACTGTACGCGCAGTCGTGTCGCGCATGAAGATTAGCGACTTCAGGCACTGCGCGTAAAAGCCGGATTCTTCCGGACAATAGAAGACACCACGTGCCTCACAGCCGTCTGCATCTGTGGCCGCCAGACTGGTCATGCAAGCGGCACCGCTTGCGGCTGCTGCGCTGCCCGCACCGCGCGCGTTACCGCTCCACCCGCCCGCGCGCTCATGCTGCGCTGCTGATCGTAACCGTACACGATCTCCCAGGCATGCTGAGGATACATATTCACAAGCGGCAGCGCGACGTCGTACAGCATCCAACGCCCGTGACGTTCATCAGCGTGAATGTGTAGGTCCCAATAGGCTCTTCCGTCTTCCGGGATCCCCAGCCGCTTTGCCGCCGCTTGGTAATGGCGAAATGCCGCCGGCACCGAGACCTCAAAGTACAGCAATCCGCCGATGTAACGCAGAAAATAACGCCGGCGCTCGGAAAACAGAAAACTTTGATTGGTCAGTGCCAGTACCTCCCAGGGCACCAGTTTGAAATAGGCCTCGGGCTCGGTGCGCATGCCCACCTCTCGCAGCATCTTGATAAAATATGATGAATGCTTGCGTTCTAGATGACCAAAGCCGTATTCCTCCAACAGCAAACGGCTGAGTCTCGCGTGCACCGGATTCGCCGCGCCGCCTAGGATGCGCGAGAGCTGACTGGCTTCTACCAACCCATCCAGCGAGGCGATGGCGAGTAGCAGTCGATAGCCCGCAAGGGTCATCTTGTCACGGTAAAAATAATCATCGGCGGAAAAGGGCGGATCGAGATCACGCTGGGTGCGCTCGATGAGTGCTTGCGAGATGTCCGTTATATCGGGCTCAATGGACCCAAGCTGCGCCTGTTCCCAAGGCTGCCAACTGGCCTCTATACGGTTGCGCACATCGTGCAAATAGATTGACCGTTCATTAACGTAGTGTGAAAGATCGTCATACCAGAACAGGTTCAGGCGGTAGATACGGTAAAGCAGCCGCTGCACAAAGAGATGTGCGGTAGGCTCACCTGCGCCCGTCTTGCCATAGGCCATATGCAGCGCGTCATCAAGTGCCTGCTCGAAATCCCGCACTAAAGCAGTTCGCGCCCGAAACTGCGCGTCAAGATCCGGCATCTTCAGCAGATCGATAAACTGACACTCAGCACGAACGTAGTCGCCAACGTTCGCATGAACGTGAGTAAAGCTATCTGATTCAGGACATGCAGGAACGTTGTTTCGCATTGTATTAAATGATTGCCTTGCTAGTTTCCAATTTTGTATTGTCATCGGCATCCTCGCCTTGCTAGGCCCAATTGTTATACAAAATATAGGCCAAAATGCATTTGTCGCCGCCATTCCCCGATGCACCCTAGGCATTTTGGCGCGATTTGGAATACGGCAGGCTTTGGTACAGGACGAGCAGCAAGTTAGATAATACGCCTTGTGACGCGGCGCGCGAGTAGAATAGCGAGTTGTGCGTTCGCATGAAGCAGTCAACGATGGACTGACGTGGGACAGGAGATCGACACCGTCGCCTTTAAGTCGTGGCACTTCAATAGATTCAAGTGCCGCCTGAAGCAGGAGACTGATCTGCTCGGGCAATGGGCGCAGGACGGCAGATTATCGATGCGAGGCCCAATGGCCGGTTTTGAGCTAGAGGCCTGTTTAATCGATCAAGAATTCGCGCCGGCTTTCGTGAACGCGCGTTTTATGCAAGTTATGGACGATCCGCGGGTCGCGCCGGAGTTAGCGCGGTTCAACATCGAGTTCAATAGCCAGGCGTGTCCTTTGACGGCGCGGGGCTTGAGCGAAATGCACCGCGAGCTTGAAGCGATCTGGACGCGCGGTATGGCGGCGGCCAGCGCTTGCGAGGCAAAGCTCTTGAGTATCGGTATTCTGCCGACGCTTGGACCCCAGCATCTCACCGCAGATGGGCTTACGCCCTGGAATCGATACCGCGTCCTTAACGAACAGGTAATGCGTGCGCGTGAAGGTCGCAATTTGCGGCTCAACGTTAACGGCCGTGAGCATCTGCGCCTTGAGCACGACAACATGATGCTCGAAGCGGCGGGTACCTCCTTTCAGATCCACCTGCAGGCGCCCATTACGCGCGTACACCGTTTGTACAATGCCGCCTTGGCTGTATCGGCGCCGGTGCTGGCCGCGGGCGCCAACTCACCTTATTTGTTTGGCGTAGACCTGTGGGATGAATCGCGTATGGCACTATTCGAACAGTCGCTGGAGGTGGGCGGCTATGGGGGTGCGGCACAAGGACCCCTGCGCCGCGTGAGCCTAGGCTTGGGATACGTGCGCGAGTCCATCATGGAGTGTTTCGAAGAGAACCTGCAACATTTCCCGGTGTTGCTGCCTATGCTGTTTGACGATCCGCCTGAGCGACTTAGCCATCTGCGTCTGCACAACGGCACCATCTGGCGCTGGAATCGTCCGCTGATCGGCTTCGATACCGACGGCACACCGCACGTGCGCATAGAGCATCGCGTGTTGCCCGGCAGCCCAAGTACTGTCGATGCGATCAGTGATGCGGCGTTTTTTTACGGTCTGATCACGGGCCTCTGCGAGGAGGAAATCGGGCTGGAGACGCGCCTGCCGTTTGCGCAAGCCAAGCACAATTTCTATCAAGCGGCGCGACATGGCTTAAGCGCACGGATGATCTGGCTGAATGAAAAACGAACCGGCGTCCGAACGCTTTTACTCGATGAACTGCTGCCGCTCGCCCGTCACGGGTTGCTGGGCCTTGCGCTAGCACCGGCCGACTGTGAGCGCTATCTCGGCATCATTGAGCAACGCGTTGCAAGCGGCCAAAACGGTGCTACCTGGCAACGCGAGTTTGTCAAGCGTCATGGTCGCGACCTGCGCGGCTTGACCGCCGCTTATGCCGAGCATCAGCAAACATTGGCGCCGGTACATACGTGGCCCCTGTAAACCAATCAGGTCAAAGAATTCTGATTAATCCATGCGCCCTGCGCTTAATCATTAGGGTGAACACGAGCACTGCTACGGTCTGGCAGTTGAAATTCTCATCTCTTTTCCATGTTTGTGCTTGACAGGGGTGGGGGTGGGGCGTTATGTTGCAGTGCAACAAATGCAGACAGGCACACCCCGACAGCACAACCGTCAATAGTTAGAGGTGAATACCATGGCAGACAATACCGTACAGTTTGTAAACGAAGCCCAAGACATAGCCCGCTCGGTCTACGGCACCGTGCAAGGCATAGCTGAGACCCAGTTGAATATCGTGC
>DATACK010000343.1:0-1953 GCA_036259115.1 Gammaproteobacteria bacterium
CGCCCAATACGAGACCCTGGCAGAACGCCGCCGTCACGCAGCCTACGATGAACGATAAATCCCAGATCGTCCGCCATATCTCGTGCCGTTCGGCCTTAAATCGAAATTCAAAGGCAACACCGCGAAACACTAATGCGATCAGCATGACGATCAAAGGCAAGTACAAGATCGACAGCAGCAGTGAAAAAGCTTCAGGAAACGCCGCGAACAGACTTGTCCCTCCGAGCACCAGCCAGGTCTGATTGCCGTCCCACACGGGCGCTACGCTGCCCATCATTAAATCACGTGCGTCATCATCCTTGACAAATGGGAATAAGATTCCCATGCCAAGCGAGAAGCCATCGAGCAGCACATACATCGTCACGCCGAAAGCGATGATGCCGGCCCAGATTAGCGGCAGGTCCATCCGCGTAACCTACTGTCGAGCAGATGATAAAAGCAACGTTCCCCGATCGTCATTGACTTTCTTGCGGGTTTATCCGTAAAACGCGGGACTGCGTGTGTCGGCACGCTCAGGCGATGCATCCGGTATTTCACCACCAGGCCCACTGCGGATCATAAGCAATAGGAACCATAAGAAGGCGCCGAATAGCGCACAATAGACCGCCAGAAACACCGCCAGCGAGAAACCGACTTCAGCGCCGACCAGCGCTGTGGAGACCGCATCAGCTGTACGCAACATGTCATGCACGACCCAAGGCTGGCGTCCCGCCTCGGTGGTCACCCAGCCCGCGAGCACGGCGACAAATCCAATGGGGCTTACCCAAACCATGGTGCGCAGATAGCGCGCACCGAAGTCTCCGCCCCGCCGCAGAATCCGGTAGGCGCCGTACCAAGCCAGCGCCAGCATCAGGAAACCCGCAGCCAGCATCAGCCGAAAGGCGAAAAACACGATTGGCACGTAAGGCCGATCCTTGCCTGCCACTTCCTTCAAGCCCTTGACCTCCCCATGCAAGCTGTGGGTAAGGATCAAGCTTCCTGCATAAGGAATCTTGATCTCAAAGTGATTGGTTGCGGCCTTTTGATCCGGCCAAGCAAATACCACGAACGGGACGTCGCCGCTCGTTTCCCAATGCGCCTCCATCGCCGCTACCTTGATCGGCTGATATTTAAGCGTGTTCAAGCCATGTAGGTCACCGATGAAAATCTGTAAAGGGGCTAGCAATGCCGCCGTGAGCACCGCCGCTCGAAAGGTGCGCCGAGCGAATGCATGCTCGCGATCGCGTACCAGATACCAGGCCGCGATCCCCGCCACCACAAAGGTGGTTGTCACGTACGAGGCGTTGAGCATATGCGCGAAACGGTAAGGAAACGAGGGATTGAATATCGCATCCCACCATGAGGTTACAAAGAACTGGCCATCTTCGAAACGAAAGCCAGCGGGCGTGTGCATCCAGGAGTTGGCCGACAGAATCCAAAACGCGGACAAAAACGTCCCGAGCGCGACCAGTAGCGTCGCGAGATAGTGCAGCTTTGGCGCTACGCGATTCCAGCCGAACAGCATGATGCCGAGAAAGCCCGCCTCTAAAAAGAAAGCGGTCAATACCTCATAGCTCATGACGGGTCCTAACACGTTGCCGGTGATGCGCGAGAACTCGCCCCAGTTGAGGCCGATTTCATATGACAGCACCACGCCAGAGACCACGCCGGTGCCGAAACTGAGCGCAAAGATTCTGGACCAGAACTTAGCGCTGTCTAAGAAAAATTGGTCGCGCGTGCGCAGCCACTGGCCTTCGAGATAGATCAGAAACAGGGCCAGCCCCATCGTCAGCGTAGGGAACAGGATATGAAAGCCTATGGTGAAGGCAAACTGCAGACGAGATAAAAATATAGGATCTAAATCCATAACATAGCTCTTAAATTTAACGTGCTAACTTATTTGCCCTGCATGAGCAGCACGCCAGCGAGAAGCAGCATCGCACCTACGATCCGCCATGGGCTGAGCGGAATACG
>DATACK010000344.1:0-6666 GCA_036259115.1 Gammaproteobacteria bacterium
CCGACCTCGTTTAAAGATTTACTTCCGGCGAATCGATCCTTGGTCCAGTCGAGCGTAGTCGCCGGAAGTAAATCTTTAAACGAGGTCGGACGATTGGCCTACCTAAGGCTCATGGAAAAGTACCAGGAGTTTAATCCGTTCAAATTCATCATCTACTTAGGAAAAGTAGGCATCGAGATAACGCATATGAAGTCGCCACGGTCGGATTAGCAGCAGAGGCGGTTAGTCGCGGTATGCCTATAGGACCCGACGTGCTACGCGCGGCGGGTCCTATACATTGTCGCGCTCTTTCTCCTGAGGTCTGCCATAGTAGTGCCTCAGTTCGTCATCCCAAGGCTTGTCTCGAACGCACGTGAGAGAATTCGCAAGGGAACTTTCTTATGGACAATCCGAGGATTTCTCAGGCGCTTAGCGCCTCCGAAATGACAGAATCTCGATTGAAGGTACATAAGCGCTCTTCGCGACTCATCACATGTTGGGCTACCCGTAATACTTGTTCGGTTCTTCTTGATAGCCGCCCCATCAGCGGTTATGTCGCGTAAAATGTAGAGTCTATGCATCTGCTCGGTATAGACACTGGCGGCACTTTTACCGACTTCGTGTATCTCGACGGAGCCGATTTGCGCGTGCACAAGGTCTTGTCCACGCCTCAAGCTCCCGAACGCGCCATTCTACAAGGCATTGCTGACCTGGGGCTCGATTCCGAAGGGCTTACTGTCATTCATGGCTCCACGGTCGCGACCAACGCCGTGCTGGAAGGTAAGGGCGCGCGCACCGCATATATCGCCAATCACGGCTTGGGCGATGCGCTGTCCATTGGGCGTCAGGCGCGGCGCGAATTGTATAACCTACATCCTGAGCCTAAGGTTCCGCCGGTGAAGGCGGAATTGTGTTTAGAGATCGGCGGACGCATCGCGCCAGACGGCGCCGTGCTCGAACCGTTGGACGACCCAGCGCTTGCGCGGCTTACCAAAAGGTTACTCGAACTCAAGCCCCGTGCCGTCGCCATCAACCTGCTGTATTCGTTTTTGGATGATCGGTTCGAGCGCGCTATCGAGGCGGTTGTACCGGAAGGCATCTTCGTTTCGCGCTCGTCGATGGTACTGCCCGAGCAGCGCGAATACGAACGCGGCATCGCCACCTGGCTCAACAGCTATGTGGGGCCGCTTATGCAGGGATATCTGCGTGTTCTGCGGGGTAAGTTGCCAGGGGCGCGCGTAAAAGTGATGCAAAGCCACGGCGGCACCATCGACGCCGCGCAAGCGGGTGCGCACGCGGTGCAATTGCTGTTGTCAGGACCGGCGGGCGGATTGATGGGCGCGCGCCATGTCGCCGCCGCTTCGGGGTTTAACCGCCTGCTGACCTTCGACATGGGCGGTACCTCTACCGACGTGGCCTTGATCGATGGCGATATGCAACTGACGTCGGAAGGCCGCATCTCGGACTATCCCGTTGCCGTACCGATGGTGGATTTGCATACCATCGGAGCTGGTGGCGGCTCTATCGCGCGCGTGGATGCCGGCGGTTTGCTGAAGGTTGGCCCTGAGTCCGCTGGAGCCGATCCAGGGCCCGCCTGCTATGACCGCGGCGGTAGTGATGCCACCGTCACGGACGCCAATCTGGTGCTGGGGCGGCTGCCCGCGGATATGACTTTAGGCGGTCGCATGAAGCTCGACATCGCTGCTGCGCAACAGGCACTGAGTACATTGGCGAGCCGCCTCGGCCTGGATATGCAATCGGCGGCGGAAGGCATCGTTCAACTCGCGACAGAACACATGGCGCAGGCGCTACGTGTGATCTCAGTGCAGCGCGGATTGGATCCGCGCGACTACGTGCTGGTCAGTTTCGGCGGCGCGGGCGGCTTGCACGTGTGCGAGTTGGCGGAAAAACTCGGCATGAGCCGCGCGCTAGTGCCTGTGCACGCGGGTGTGTTGTCGGCGCTCGGCATGCTGGTCGCCCCGCAGGGACGCCAGCTATCGCAAACTCTGAACGTGATGCTCAAGTCTTGCACTGATGCGGATATCGAGGGGCGCCTTGAAAGTCTCGCCGCCCGTGGCGACGCGGAACTTAAAGCCGAGGGCGTGACTAAGATAACGCGAGCCTTTTCGCTGGATCTCCGTTATCAAGGCCAATCGTCGACCTTGCGCGTATCCTGGCAAGGAATCACGCAGAGCGAGCAGGATTTTCATGCTGAGCACAGAAAGCAGTTCGGCCATGCGCTAGAGATGCCGATTGAGCTGGTCAACATTAGGGTCGGTTTGCACGCCGACATAACGCCTCCGGCGCTGCCGCATCTGCCCAAGCGCAAACCCGCGGCCGCGGTGGCGCGGGTGGAAATACATGGCATAAACGCGCCGGTACCGCTCTACCAGCGAGCGACGCTTGCCTGTAGTCAGCACCTGCCCGGGCCTGCGCTTATCGCCGAGGCCTCCGCCACTACACTGATCACTGATGGCTGGGACTGCAAAATCGATGAGGTAGGCAATTTGTTACTGCAACGACGCTGACCTTAGTGGACGTTGTCAAATTGTTTGTTTATAGTCGAGGCTCAATAAGTAATCCCAATCTGGAGTGAGTTTGACCATCACCACCGGTTTGTTGGTGCTGCCCTGGTGGGGCTATCTCATCGTGGCACTTGTGCTGACCCATATCACGATCGTCTCAGTCACGATCTTTTTGCATCGTTGCCAAGCGCATCGAGCACTCACTTTACATCCGATCGCCAGTCACTTTTTCCGTTTCTGGCTTTGGCTAACCACGGGTATGATTACGAAGCAATGGGTGGCCGTGCACCGTAAGCACCATGCCAAGACCGAAACCGCCGAAGATCCGCATAGTCCGCATATCAAAGGCATTCATAAGGTGCTGTGGGAAGGCGCCGAACTGTACAAGGCGGAGGCGAAGCACCCTGCTACGCTCGAGTATTACGGGCGCGGTACGCCGGACGATTGGCTAGAGCGCAAGCTCTACACACGTCACGACACACTGGGGATCGCATTGCTCGCCGTCATCGACTTCCTGCTGTTTGGCATCTATGGCATCACCTTGTGGGCGGTGCAGATGATGTGGATACCGTTCTTCGCTGCCGGTGTCATCAATGGGTTAGGGCATTTTTGGGGTTATCGGAATTTTGAAGGCCCTGATAACTCCACCAATATCATCAACTTCGGTATCTTCATCGGCGGCGAGGAAATGCACAACAACCACCATGCATTTCCAACGTCTGCGAAGTTCTCGAACAAGTGGTGGGAGTTCGACATTGGGTGGATCTACATCCGCATACTCACGACCTTGGGGCTGGCGAAGGTTAAGAAGGTGGCGCCAAAGCCGATGATCCTCAAACATAAGGACGGCATCGACGTCGATACCGCACGCGCGGTGATCGTGGGTCGTCTGCACATCATGGCCCAATACTCCAAGCGCGTAACACTGCCGGTGTTTCGCGATCAATTGAGGCGAGCCGATATTCCTTATCGCTACGCACTAAAGAAGATACGTCGCGCACTGGTGCGTGAGGAGAGTCGAGTCGACGAACACCTTATGGATAAGCTCCATGAGACATTGCGTCACAACGAGGTGTTGAGCACGGTATATGAGTTCCGCCGTCGCTTGCAGGCGTCGTGGGGACGCACTCATGAGAATCACGAAAAGGTCTCGCAGGCCTTGCAGGAATGGTGTCACCAGGCTGAGACTACTGGCATCGAAGTGCTGCAGGATTTCGCGCGACGACTGCGCGGCTACACATTACGGATAGCATAGGCCTGCAAATTTCTACAGGACGAGCACTACGCACTTCATCCCTATGCCTGGGCCAGCTTTCCCTTCCGGGCAGAGATCGTTCGCGGGCGCAAAGCTATAAGCGCTTTGCGAAGCCACAGCGTGCTCTCAACATTCTGCGATGCCATCCTTGGCGAACTTTAAAGAGAAGAGATACTCGGCCAAACCATCCGTGGTTTGGCATTCGGCGGCGCGGCGCTTCGGTCGCTTCACGAATTCCCGCCTCATTCTCGTTGTGGCTTAGGCTTATTGTCCACAATGTGCCTGCTCCCTGTTTACAAGCTATAAACCTAATTTTATTGTTTGAACGGTAGTTATTGAACGCAACTTCCTGTATATACCATCAAAAGTACCATCTTTTTGCAAGAATCAGGGGTCTGTAACACCCTTTTGGATGGTTCGTCCCTAGTTTCCATACTCAATAATCGTCGGACATTTTTCGACACTGTCGGAGAATAAAAATGAAGACGAATAGAGTGCTGAAGCCTAATAAGTTGACGCTGGCAATCCGTGCAGCAATGAGCCTCAGGCCTTGACGGGCGCTGCCCTTGTGCTTGGTGCCAGCCAGTCACATGTCGCCGTAATCAACGTAGGTGGAGCTGCACCCTGGTGAGAGCCATTGTGGCGCGAACAATGATACGACGGTCACTAGAGGCGGCTTGGTTGAGGATCAATATGCAAAGTGGCTATGCCTGGAGCAATAGCCTGAGCCTAGATTCCAAATACGCCTACGAACGTAAGTCGAAGGTTCGGCGGTATATACTGGACAAGGTACCTTCATGGCGCCGCCGCAGCGTGGCTTTTCTGTTTAGGCTACAACTCGGTCATCAGATAGTACACCGCGCGAGGCTGGGTACAAGGTTTGCTTAGGCCACATGTGGCTATGAATAAGTGCCGCAGCAGTGCTTCATCATGGCTTCTCATCTGAAACATGCGTGTAAGGAGTGCTTTATGAACAGACGCCATCTTAGAGCGCTGCTTTTAGCCGGAGCGGCAGCGACAGTATCAGTGAGCGGTTGCCAAAATCTGCCCTACTCCAACGAGCAGCAGGGCGCGGTCGCCGGGGGCGCCGTAGGCGCGATCCTTGGCAGCGTCATTGCCGAGAATAACGTATTTGGTGCACTGCTGGGTGGCGCGCTAGGCGCGGCCGGTGGCTACTTGATCGGTGCGAATAAGGAAACCTACTGGGCCACGACGATAGGGAAGAGGCACGACAAGCCGCCATGGAGGCAAGCCGCAATCCCGCCACCGCTGAAGACGTCGGCAACTCGTCGACCGCTGATTTGAACAGCGACGGCTTCGTAACTATGGACGAAGTTGTCGCCATGGATAAGGCTGGGCTGAGCGATAAAGAAATAATCGATCGCCTAAAAGCTACCGGGCAGGTATTTGCGCTGAATTCGGAGCAAAAGGATCGCCTACTCAAGGCTGGTGTAAGTCCGGAGGTCGTCTCGGCCATGGGAAACATCAATCAGCAGGAGCGTGAGCAACTGCTGGGGGAACACAATGAGGTCATAAGCCGCAATCCTGAAGGCTAGAAGGCTTCGTCCTGCCCTCTCTGATTGGCATTGAAAAAGCTCTTCGAGATTAGGGAGGGGAACGACGATACAACGCACGCTTACAAAGCTCAACGCGATACGCTCAGCCAAGTGGCATCTGTCGCTGCGGTGACGATCGCAAACGGCGGCGACAACATAGGCACCTATGCCCCGCTTTTCGCAACCAGTACCTCGAGTCAAGTCGCCGTATTCATCTTCGTGTTCGCAGTGATGACAGCCCCGTAGCTTGTGCTCGCCCATTGGCTAGTCAGTCACCCCACAATCAGTCTTCGATCCGCCGCTATGGACACTTAGCGATGCCCATCTCACTGGTCGCGCGCGCTGCATTATTCATCAGACCCTCAACCAATAATGTCTGGACCCAACAAGTCATGGATAAGGTCCATTGTCTGTGCTTGATACGCCTTTACCGCAGTTATTGCCGCTATGATGCCGTGAAAGATTCTCGCCATATTCGCAGGCTTGATAAAGGTTGTATCTTCTGTGGCATTGCCGTTGTCTTCGATCATGGCTATGCCTCCTCTGTGACCGAAATGACATCCTTAACATCTGGATGTTCACTGACAGACTCCAGTGCGTGGCTGATCCATCCATGGATAAGACTCATGCCAAAATAGTAATCATCTGACGTCCCCTCAAGTGGCTTTGATAATTGACGCACCTCCAGAATCGCTCGCACATAAACTATCGTATCCTCAAATGCAGTAGGGCCTGCCCGCATGCACGCTGTCGCCTGCAGAATTTCTCTCCTATAGTCATTGCCTGCAGCCGACCTGGCCTGCACGCCGCACCTCTACCTTGCCCTGCACCGAGACGGCTTGCAATTGGCTTTACACAGGCGCCATGCACTGACCCCAGGTGGATCGCCAGCCATACGAGCAAGAAGAATAGCCCAAGCTGCATGCGGTGCCGCCGACGCCAGAATATTCCTTCTTGGGCCAAGCGGATTCTTGTCGCATGAGGATGCAACTGATCGCAGAGTTTGCACGAACTCGCCTCCATCCGTGCACCCGTTAAAGCCTTGCTTGGTGCAGATCGATTGTTGTGCTTAAAGCATTATGATAGCTAAAGCCGAGCTGACTGCAGCGTGCATAAGAAGGCTCGCCTTGCGATGCAGCAGTTTTCCCTAATCCAGGAACCGGGCCAGTGAAATATGGCACTTGAGCATCGTAAAAAATACCAAAGCACGACTATACTCACTGCTCATAGGCAGCCCTCAAAGGGCCTTGCTAAGCAATAACTGCAAGTGGCTCACTGGCCTATCACCCCAGGCAACATCATGACACAGGCCTCTAACCGTACACCGGATCAAGGCATTTTATCTGCCTGG
>DATACK010000345.1:0-3293 GCA_036259115.1 Gammaproteobacteria bacterium
GTAGCACCACGAGGTTCAACTTCCCCGTAGCAAACGCCAACTTTAGTTTCGCCCTGGTCCGATATCTCGCCTAAACAGATCTCACGGCATGGGAAAGTGCTCGACAAATGAGATTTCGCTCCCGCCTAACGCTTCTTAATCTTCATTCTCTTCGGGAATCTGCTCGCGGAATTCTTCCGAGAGCAGCATCTGTCCGCCGCTCACGACTACTGCGTCGCCGGGATTAAATCCGTCACGTGCGAGCCAGCCGCCGGGCATTTCGTTGCCGGTAGGTACAGCGTGTCGCGCGAAGAGGTCCGCGCTGGCGTTAACATATACCCACGGTTCTCCGCTGTACCAGACTACTGCCGAGGTAGGTAGCAAGACGCCCGTAACTGGCGCCACGCCTTTTGGCAACCAGGCAACGACACGCATGCCGGTGCGCAGGCCATAGGCCCGCGTGCGAAAGAACCAGGTCTCGCCCTGTGATGCCGGATCAGTGCGTGGCGCGGCCGAGATCAACCACGCTTTGCGCGCATGGTGGCGATCTCCATTGCGGTCAATAAACGCAATATGCATTGCCCGCGTCATGCTTTCACCCGGTGCAAGCGTTATGCGCAGCAGCACATCGTCCCGGTCGATCAGCCGCCGCATCTGTTTGGATCTATCGGCCATCGCCTGCGCCGTCAATTCGTTACCCCAAACCTGCACGGCCTGCGCGCGGATATTTCGCACGCGCGTTTGCGCTGCCGTTAACTGCGCCTGATCCACCAGCCAGCGGGATTGCGCCTCGCGCATCCGAGCTGCGGATATGATATTGCCATGCTCATTGAGCCCGCGCAAACGCTCGTACTCTTGAGCGGAGACTTGCAGCCGCGCCTTTGCGATCCGCTGTTTCGCGCGGGCCGCATCGTACTTAGCACGCAGTTGCAAAAGTGGCTGAATGTCAACCACCTCGCCATACGCCTCATGCTCAGCATAGAAGGTAATCTGCTTGAGTGGTGTTGTGCGAATGCCGCTACGACGTCGCTCTTGCGCCGTCAGCCGCACTGCCGGCATACCATTGAAGAGCACAACGCGAGACGGCGCTTGCGCATCGTCGTCGTTACCCTTGGCCTCCAACTCCACAGAAGGTGACTGGGTGATCGTGCCTTGAGGAGCGGCTAATGCTCGCAGCAGGGCCGCGCGCTGCACAGGCATGAGCCACGCCAATGCTGAAAGCACAGCCGCGAGAGCGGCAATCAAGAGCAAGATTCTTGACAAGACCTTTCGCGAATCCAAACAGGTTTTACGTCGGCTCCGTGGGGCCGCAAAGATAGGACTATGTCAGGGCCACGACGTTCGCGTCATTGTGCCGCAGGTATGATAGCGGACTTGGGGTTATAAGACCCTGCTAATCGCGTCTACCCCAATTTCGGTGCCACTATTAATTGTGGCAGCATCACAATATGCATGGCGAGAGCTTTTAAATCGGTAACGCCTTGAAATTAGACATCCGCTCCATCATCCACGCCGTCGTTAAAAGTGCGATCGCCAATGGCCTGCTGGCCAACACCACCCGCCGATAACTCCACGTACGGTGTGGTATAAAGGACAGGGGTACGAATAGTGCAGCGATCGCGAGTTGTCCGATTTCCACACCCAGACTGAAGCCAACTAAGACGATCACCAATCAGCAGCAAAGTGCCATCAAAACTATGCTGCGCAGGGCAGTGATAATTCTTGATCGATCAATGCAATAAGCGCAACAGAAAAGAGGTCGTCATCCTTTTGAGTGACCTTTTCCGACTCGGCAGGTCGAATGGCGAGGGTATGAGGGCAATCAGATTACCGACCGATTTGCGCGGTACGTTTGCCTCACCGCGGGGATACGTCAGGATCCCGGCCTTCGATACAGTCGACTTCCGGAAGTCCGTATTATGGGTATAGAGCACTGATACACCATGCTCCATCAGCAGCGCGACGAGATGGGCGTCGGGAACCAGATTACCGCGCACGGACAAACGCTGGGTCACGCGTAGGTAGCACGACCAGAAATGCTCCCCTTCCGACAGAATGCGCGCGTGCGGTAACTCGATGAGCGGCTTGACATTTGCACAGGCTATCTCAGGAGACAAAGGGAAAGTGAAGGTGCGCGGGTCGGTTGCTATGCGTGGATAGGACATCAGTACCAGCTATGGCAGGCACAAAAGCTCAGGCTCAGAGGCACATCGTTCAAGAAAATCACGTGCCGAGTCGAAAAGGGGCTTCGCTGGTCCGATGCGTACAGCAAGAGATTGGCGTCCAGGGCATAGCTCATTCACGTCGTTCGTCCAGGACAGCATAAAGGGCATCTTTATCCGAAATATCAATACGCGGCTTCATATCCTGAGCTTGTCATCGGAACGGGGTTCGTGCAGAGAGGTGTTACGCCCTTGTGCCAACGCTTGGGAGAGCAAAGGGAGACTACGCAATCTAGTGATTTCCCTTTTCACATTTCTAAACACGTGAAATGTTGCAATACGGGCGAGGAAATCCCGATCAAATGCCCAATACGACTGATTGCTCGCTATCCAGCGAAACCCTGATCCATTCACCTCGTGCACGATAGCGGACATCACCATGATTCCTTGCACACCGACTTTGACTCATGCACGGCTGTTGAACTTTAGTGGAAGACCACGTACCGCGGCATCACGCTGCCCGCGCAATAGTGGCGCGATCGTTAAGACTTGGCCCCTATGGGACAAAAGCGGCATAGTACGGGAATCAGCAATGTATTTTATACCGCTGGAGACGAGTGCGTTAACCAAAGGAGCGCTTTTGAGCAACTTAGGAGCCAGTCAAATTTCAACCACGCGCCTTGTCGCATATGGTTGATGTTGAAACCGGTGCGCTAATGAACGGCCGTATATGCGTGATGTTCAAGAATTACTGGAGGCACGTGACGACCGTTGACGATGCTGATGGTCGAAGGCGGGCACCCCCTCCTTGGGGCCCGTACGAGGGCTTGGTCTTGAGCCTCTAACCTGCTGGTGGGCCAGCAGTCGCTAGAGGGCTTTGTGTCAGGCGAGAGATCTCAGATCGTGGCACACACCACATCGGAGAAGGCCTACTTAGGCACGTTGTCATAGGCCTTGACCCCAAACACACACGCTGCCCCAGCAGCACCACCAAATCCCGCAGCACATCAGACCGCACAGCCGGGGCCTTGAGGTCGAGCATCAGCGGCACAAAGAGCTGACGCATCTTGGTCTGATCGGCAGTCCTGCCATATACACCTCATAGCCGAGGATAGGCTGTGTGCGCCGGCCTACTTCAAGGTCAGCGTGCGC
>DATACK010000346.1:0-6967 GCA_036259115.1 Gammaproteobacteria bacterium
TGCAACTCGAAAGCGGAGGTGAGCATGCAAGAGCAACAATTCGATGTGATCGTGGTGGGTGCCGGTATTGCTGGCTGTACGGCGGCCACGCTGTTCGCCCGCCGAGGTCTGAACGTGGCGCTAGTGGAGCGCAATGCGGATTGCAAGGCCTACAAGCGGATGTGCACTCATTTTATTCAGGCGTCGGCCGTACCTACCATCAGGCGGCTAGGGTTGGATAAAGCCATCGAAACCAGCGGTGGTATACCCAATCGTATAGATCTTTGGACTCGCTGGGGCTGGATCCGCGGCGAGCCGCACAATGACCAAGGCGAGCCTACGCACGGCTACAACATTCGCCGCAAGACCTTAGATCCGCTACTACGTGCCATCGCCGCAAACACGCCCGGCGTAACCTTCCTGGCCGGTTATAGCGCACAGGAGTTGATCCTAGACGGCAGGCATGTACGCGGTATAAAGGCCCAAGGTGCCGCAGGCAAGGCAGAACTCACCGCAAGTCTTCTGGTCGGCGCCGATGGCCGTAATTCCAGGATTGCAACACTCGCCGGCATTGTGCCCAGGCGGTCGGAGAACTGCCGAGGATCGTACTTTGCCCATTACCGCAACGTAAGCCTGGCCGCCGATGGCCGCTCGCAGATGTGGTTCGCTGACACCGATGTTGGCTATTCATTTCCGAACGACGACGGCATTACCGTGCTGGCATGCGCCGTGACGAAGGAGCGTATGAGAGCATTTAAAGTCGATCCAGCAGCCAACTTGGAGCATTTTCTCACAGCCCTACCAGATGGTCCGGATCTGTCCAGTGCTGAGCGTGTCACACCGGCGCAGCAGGTTTTACACTATCCTAATGTAAGCCGCCCGCCAGTTGGGGATGGCCTTGCACTCGTCGGCGATGCAGCAGGAAGTCATGATCCGCTATTCGGAGTAGGCTGCGGCTGGGCGTTCCAGAGCGCCGAATGGCTGGTAGATGCCGCGGCCGATGCTCTGCTGAGAAAGAAATCGGTAGCACGGGCGCTAAAGCACTATGCGCGAACCTACCACCGTCATTTGGCCGGACATCAGTTCCTGGTGACCGACTACTCAAGGCGGGCGCATTTCAACGTAATCGAACGGCTTATGTACTCGGCCGCAGCCAAAGATTCCCACATGGCCAAACACCTTCTGCGCTTCGGGGCCCGGATTTCTGGCGTCTCGGAGTTTCTCTCACCTACAGCTCTGATGCGCGCCGCTTGGGTGAATACTACCGCATTCACACAGGCACACGACCGGGCCACTAACGTGCACCCAGTTTAACGAGGGGAATAGCCATGAATATCCCTGAGCCAGTAAAACACTACATCGACGTCTGGAACCGGCGCGATGGGGCCGGCATCGTGGCCTGCTTCACGAGCGATGGCGTGTATTCGGACGCGGCCTCAGGTGGAATCCTCCACGGTGAGGCGATTGCGACCTACGCGAAAGCCCTATGGGCAGCATTCCCCGACCTCCACTTTGAGACCGGACGGATAGCAGCAAACGGTGACAGCATATTTGCAGTCGAGTGGCGCATGCGGGGCACCAACTCGGGCTCATTCCAGGGTCTGCCCCCCACAAATCGGGATGTGGACGTGGCTGGTGTAGACATCGTCGAGCTGAACGGGGGCAAGCTCACCTCGGTGACCGGCTACTTTGATTCTCGTGCCGTGCCCGAGCAGCTCGGGCTCCAAGTTGTGGTTCAGCCCAACAACATCGGCTCCTTTGCATTCGGGACGAGCACTTCATATCAGACCGGGAGGACGACCAAACCCGGCGCCTTTAGCATCACCAAGCTCGAGGCGCGCTCAGAGCAGGAAGTACAACAAATCAAGGAGTTTAGCCGGCAGATCGCGATTGAAATGTCGAAGATGGAAGGCTTCATTAGCTTAATAGGTATGACAGTCGGTCGTCGGCAGATGACGGTGGCAGCCTGGGGATCACCAGAGAACCCGCGCCAAATGGCATACAGGGGCACGCATGAACGGGCAATGCGAAAGTTCTTCGGTCCAGAACTGGCAGCCAGCGGGTGGACCAGCGTCTGGATTCCGGATCGTATCAATGCCACGTGGGCGCGCTGCCCAACGTGTGCCCGAATGCTCAACATCGACAAGGTCGGCGATAGATGCTCCTGCGGGGCGGCACAACCGGAGCCGGTGGCTTATTGGTAAGGTGCGGAGGGCCCACCAAAAAACTCGGAGATCAGTAAGGTGACAACATTATCGGTAAGAGACCTACGCATCAACGGCGTGCATACGCCGTGTCTTGAAGCGGGGCCGATCGAGGCTTCCGAAGCGGTCGTGTTCGTGCATGGCAATCCCGGCTCAGGGGAGGACTGGAGACTACTGATGAACCAGGTTGGTCCATTCGCGCGGGCGTTGGCGCCGCACATGCCCGGCTTTGGCAGGGCCGACAAACCAACCTCCTTTGACTATACCGTTCAGGGTTATGCGCGGCATTTGGGAGCCCTGCTGGCGCAGCTCGGCGTGGCACGTGCCCATCTCGTGTTGCACGACTTTGGCGGTCTTTGGGGACTCGCTTGGGCGACGGCCAACCCGAACAAGGTTGCGAGTCTGGTGCTGATCGACACCGGTATTCTTGCCGGATACCGCTGGCATTATCTAGCGCGTATCTGGCGGGCGCCGGTAGTGGGCGAGATCTTCCAGGCCACGACCACGCGCGCTGGATTTCGGCTACTGCTTAAGCACGGCAATCCCCGCGGCCTGCCGCGAGAGTTCGTCGATCGCATGTACAATGACTATGACCGTGGCACCAAAAGAGCAATATTGAAGCTTTACCGAGCCACCAGCAAACCGGGCCAACGCGCGGTCGAACTCTCCCAGGCCCTATGCCAACTCAAGCTCCCGGCGCTAATCGTGTGGGGCAGGCATGATCCATACCTCAGCTACACCTATGCGAAGCGCCAGCGGGAGACGTTCCTGGACGCGCAAGTGGTGGTGTTGGAGGATAGTGGCCATTGGCCGTTCGCCGATAACCCGGAGGCGGTAGCAAGAGCCGTTATTCCCTTCCTGAAGAGCAGGCTTAGTGAGCGTACGAACCGCTTATCCGCGCGTAACCCTCAATGAGTTAGAATAGCAGTAGGCTTCTCATGTCGGGAGACTCCTGTGCCTGCCACGGCCAAGGTGGCGCGGCGACTCGCGGCAAAAATTACTCAGCCGCGGCTCGCTCGACCACTCACCCGCCAGCGTCTGCACGAGGTGCTCGACGGTATGCTCACCCAGCATGCCGTCGTGTGGGTTGCCGCACCACCCGGTTTTGGTAAGACCTCCCTGGTATCGAATTATCTGGAAAGCCGCAGTCGACAGGTAATGTGGTATCAGGTGGATGAGCGGGATGACGACATCGCCAGCTTTTTTCACTATCTGACCTTAGCCGCCCAATTCGACTTACCCGAGGCCGCGGATCTGCCTCGCTACAGTCCTGAATACACTCTAGGCCTTACAGCCTTCGCTCGCAGCTTTTTCGGAGCGTTATTCACCACCTTACCAGAACGCGTAGCGCTGGTATTCGACAACTATCAGGAAGTGCAAGAAGATGCCGTCCTGCACCAGGTCATGCAGGTGGCTGCTGACGAACTTCCGGTCGACTGTCGACTGATCATTATCAGTCGCCATCTGCCGTCACCAGCGTATACGCGCCTGTGGGCCAACCAGCGGCTAGCAGTATTGGATCAGGCACAACTTGCCTTCAAGGAGGACGAGGCACTCGCACTGCTAGCTTTGCGCGGCCATGACATCAGCGGAGCTAGCCCGCTTAGAAGCTGGCTCGCGATCAACAAAGGCTGGGCCGCGGGGCTAGTGTTGTATTCGGAATGGGCGCGGCTTGGATACGCCGGCCTTAAGTGCTTAGAGTCACTCGGCACCGAGGCCGTATTTGACTACTTCGCCGGGCAGATCCAGGCCAAGATCTCTGAGCAAGATGTGCGCTTTTTAACAGAGAGTGCCCTGCTGCCCGTGATGAAGCCGGCTCTAGCGGCAGAGCTCACCGGCTTTGCCGCCGCCGGCGAAGTACTTGCCCGCCTCCACCGACGCAACACCTTCACCACGCGCTACGATGGAGCGGCTGTCGCTTACGAGTTTCACCCGCTGTTCCGCAAGTACCTCCTCGATAAGCTGGAGCGCAGCCTTGATCTTGAGGCTTTGACGGCGCTGCAGTGGCACGCCGCCGCTCTGCTTGCGCATGATGGGCAGATCGAGGCGGCCATGGACCTGCTTGTGAAGGCCCAGCGCTGGCCTGAAATGGCGGCGCTGCTGCGCGAGCATGCTGCCGAGCTGATCAACCACGGTCGGCATAGATTAATGGGACAATGGCTCGCTCAAATTCCAGACGAGCTGTTCGACGCAGAACCGTGGCTCGCCTACTGGTACGGCGCCTGCCAGATCTTCGACTCTGCAGCGAAAAGCCAGACGTGGATGGAGCGGGCCTACCAAGGATTTAAAAAGACTGGTGAAGTCGAAGGCATATGCCTCGCGTGGTGTGGTGTGTGCCGGGCGATCCGCTTTGGTTGGAGCGACTACAGCCGCTACGATCCTTGGATCGCGGAATTGGAAACGCTGCTTCACGCCTATGCACCACTTCCAAGCACAGCGCAAGAATGCGAGGTCCTATTAACCGCCCTAGCCGCACTGCACTGGCGTAATCCTATCTACCCGCGTATTGGCGAGTGGACCGCACGGGCCCTGGCACTGGCCGATGCGTCCGCCGATCTGCGCCTTCAGGTGGACGCCCTTGCACGAGTGGCGCACTTCGAGCTGACCCACGACGATGTGTCGAAGGCCACCCGCCGGATTGAGCATCTGGAACGACTGCTGGCGAGTCGAGTCAATGATCCCTTCGTCGACATCTTCGCGCAGTACGTGATGGGCTTGCATACCTATGCCGTTGGGGATTGCGCGCGGGCGGCTACTATCTTCCAGAAACAGATCAAGCACGCCCACGCGCTCGGGCTCTTTACCTATGATGTCGTTCTACATACGTTCTATGGGTTTGCTCGGCTGGCGCAGGGCGACATCCAAGACGCCCTGCAGGCGCGGGACGAACTCAAGAGTAGCCCCGGGATCCAGGGGGCTTATGGCGCTCACTTTTACCATCAGCTCTGCGCTGCAGTTGCGTTAGAGCAGGGTGCCACCGAGCGGGCTGCGCGTCACGCGCAAGAGATGATAGCCGCCGCCGAGCGGGCCGGCAGCCCTTTCATTCGGGCATGGGCACTCACCACCCTTGCAGGAGTGAAAGTCATGACCGGCGATGATTATGCTAGTGACGATCTGGATGCGGCACTGGACGCCAGTCGCCGTCTCGGCTCCCGCTGGCCTGAAACTGGCGTGCTAATCTGCCGTGCACTATATGCGTGTCAGATTGATTCGCCGGAGAATGCGAGGTGCGCCCTGCAGGAGGCTATGGCACAGATGCGCGCACAAACCCTGCTGCGAATGGCTTATGCTTCCGAACTGGTGCGCCTGTTCGCGGCAAGGGCGCTGGAATATGGAATTGATCCTGATTACGCATGTAAGATCTTGGCGGCAAGCCCTGGCGCCACAGGGCATGCGCCGCCGGCCCATCTGGAAGGATGGCCTTGGGCCCTTAAGATTTACACGTTGGGAAGTTTTCGGTTGGTCAAGCACGGTATACCCGTGACCTTCGGCCGTAAGCCGCCGCGGCGGCCACTTGAGGTGTTGCAGGCACTGATTGCTATGGGAGGCCGCGAGGTAGCGGAGACCTACATCCTCGATGCCTTGTGGCCGAACGAGGAAGCGGATGCAGCGAGGAATGCGTTCTCCACGGCACTCCATCGCCTGCGCAAGATCGTTGGCCGCGAGCTCGTGCAGCTCGGGGGCGGCAAGCTCCGGCTGGATACAAGCCGCTGCTGGGTTGACATCTGGGCCTTTGAGGCGCTGCTTGAGCGCGCAAAGTACAGCACGGCAGCCGATCATGGCGCGCTACAGCAAGCCCTGGAGTTATACAAGGGCAAATTCCTTGCTGAGCACGCCGAGGCACCCTGGTCTATACCGATGCGCGACCGCTTGCAGGGCCGCTATGCCGAGGTCGTAACACGCTTGGCAGAAGCGTGTCAACGGGCCGGCGACCACGAGGGTGCCGTAGCGCTATTTCAACGAGGGCTTCGGATGGACGAGCTGCGCGAGGACTACTACCAGGGCCTTATGCGCAGTTACATAGCGCTCGAGAGACCTGAGGAGGCGCGCCAGGCATTCGCGTTCTGTAAGCGACGTCTCGCCATTCAGCTCAACCGCAAACCCTCGCCGGCCACAGAGGCCTTGCTGGAAGTAATCCGGCGACACGCGTGAGAGAGGCGAGACTCACAACCATATGAGATCATCCCTAATTCTCACCGCTAATGGGTCAGACGCGCCCTGTACTGTTAAGGTCTAGTACCAGGCCGTTACGGCTAACAGCAACAGGCACGATAAGCTACCACACTCATCTAAGTAGAGAAAAGTAGAATGGGTAGAGGATATAAAACCGATGGCAGGATCAGCAGCACGCTGAACCGCAAGACTCAAGCTATCATCGACCGGCTAGGAGAACTTGGCTGGGATCTCATCGAGGGCATGCAAGGATTGCGATGGATGAGAAGGTCGCGATGAGCATACGGGCGCAGATGTACAAGGAACTGGCTCAGTATGTCGCTCCTAAGAAGGGCATTACGGTGGGCGGTAAGGAGGGTGGTTCGGTACCGATTAAGATTTCGTGGGCAGGACCGTATCCCTTAGGGTGTGATTCCGGCGGACAAGTCAGCTTATTAATTCATCTCAAGATCAAGAACTTAGCCTTTAAAAAATGGCTGCCAGAAAGAACCTGGCCGGCCACCTCAAACCCGCGGTAAGATCAGAATCACAATGCTGATAAACCGCTGCAGGATTCTGTACTCGGCAAGTGCACCATGAGGCCCTGTCAGGTACACGCGGCACGGGCTGGT
>DATACK010000347.1:0-14832 GCA_036259115.1 Gammaproteobacteria bacterium
GGATCTGGTTTAAACAACACCGTTCAGGTTGATATTTGACTCTAACAGCGAGCATGCAATATACAAAGCACTGCTTCGCGCCCATGAGCGTTGAATCGTAGGTGAGGTGGATTTAGATAACAGTTCATTGAACTGTTATCCGGCCGAGCTGGCCAAGGACGGATGCCCTGGGCTTTCGAGCAAAACAGGAGAGTGAAGCAAAAGAAGGGTTGGGTCAGGATCAAGCGCCGCGGTGGCTTAAAGCAGGTTAGTTTATTATGGCAACGATGCAGGTCGAGATCGTCAGTGCGGAAGAAGAAATCTTCTCCGGCGAAGCTGAAATGGTAGTCGCTCCGGCGGAGATGGGGGAAGTTGGAATCATGCCCCGTCATACGCCGTTGATCACGCGTCTTCGGCCCGGCGAGGTTAAGTTGCAGACCTCGGGTCAGGAGGATCAACTTTATTTTGTCTCCGGCGGCATTCTGGAGGTGCAACCCCATGTCGTCACGGTGCTTTCCGACACCGCGCTGCGCGCCAAAGATCTGGATGAGGCGCAGGCGCATGAGGCCAAGCAGCGGGCCGAAGAGATGTTGGCGGATAAGCAAGCTGACATCGACTTTGCCAAGGTTCAGGCTGAATTGGCGGAGGCTGTCGCGCAACTGAGAATGCTGGAGAGACTTCGTAAGCGCCGATAAATCTAGTTGCTATGTCTATTAGACTGGCTTAAAGATAATTCATAATTATCAGCCTGTAATCCACCGGTCGGGTGTGCGACAAACCAACAGATAGCCAATACCTGCTTTTTGTTATCTGTGCAGACTAAGCTCGATCCAGAGTTCTTCTTGGAGGGGAGACTGTCAGTGAAGGCTTGCAAAGAGGCTTAATCGTTAAGGTGAGCCTCGCCATAATCATACTAGCCGCGGGCCAGGGCAAACGCATGCGCAGTGATCTGCCCAAGGTCTTGCATACCATAGGCGGCAAGCCGATGTTGGCGCATGTCTTGGAGACTGCCGGGGCGCTCTCCCCGGAGTTCATCAGTGTGGTTTATGGTCATGGCGGGGATGGCGTCAAGGCGGAGTTCGAGCGCGCGGATGTCCGCTGGTGTTTACAGGCCGAGCAACTCGGTACCGGCCATGCCGTGATGCAGGCGCTTCCAGGCATAGACCCTAGTGCTAGGGTGCTGATCCTGTACGGCGATGTGCCCTTAATCAGGCCAGAAACCTTGTGCGGATTATTGACGGCCCTAGAGGGGCATGCACTCTCGCTGCTCAGCGTGGTACTGGCCGAGCCCAGCGGTTACGGCAGAATCATCCGCGACAGCAAGGGGCGCATCGAGCGTATAATCGAAGAGAAGGACGCTAATCGCGCGCAGCGGGAAATCACTGAGGTCAATACCGGCATCCTCGCCACCGGCGCCGCCGGTCTCAAGCGCTGGCTCGAACGCATCCATAACGACAACGCTCAGCAGGAGTATTATCTGACCGATTGCATTGGCTTGGCGGTCGCGGAGGGAGAAATCGTGCATGCTGAAGTGTGTCCTGATCCGGACGAAGTGCTGGGCATCAACGATAAGCTACAACTCGCACAGGTCGAGCGCGCCTATCAGCGCAGGCAGGCATGGGAGCTTATGCGAGAGGGCGTAACCGTGCTCGATCCAACCCGGCTTGACGTGCGCGGACGGGTGACCACCGGCCGTGATGTCATACTTGATGTAAACGTCGTCTTAGAAGGCGATATCGACCTTGCGGATGGTGTATCGATTGGCCCCAATTGTGTTATCCGCAACACGATTATCGGTGCGCGGACTGAAGTGTTATCCAACTGCGTAATCGAGGACGCATATATCGGTGTAGACTGCCGCGTCGGTCCATTCACGCGCATCCGGCCGCGCACGACGCTCGGCGAGGCAGTACACCTTGGCAACTTCGTTGAGGTCAAGGCATCTCGGATAGATGATGGCAGTAAGGTGAACCACCTAAGCTACATCGGTGATACGGAAATGGGCAGCCGCACCAACATCGGGGCGGGCACCATCGTTTGCAACTACGATGGTGTCAATAAGCATCGCACACACATTGGAGATGATGTCTTCATCGGTTCCGACACGCAATTGATCGCGCCGGTATCAGTCGGCGATGGCGCGACGATCGGCGCCGGCTCGACGGTCACCAAGGATGCGCCGCCGGGGCAATTAACTTTGTCACGCAGCGCGCAGAAGACGATCCCTGACTGGCAGCGGCCTGTGAAGAAACGTGGGGCGTAAGGCATTAAGAGAAAGGTGTGACCATGAAATCGGAAGGAAGACGGGCAACGATTTCCGACGAAAATTTATTGCTTACGCAAGGCATATGCACAATCCGGCGCGGTTTACTCGTCACTCTTTCTCCCTCACTCCTCATGCTCTACTGAAATGTGCGGCATCGTTGGTGCAATCGCGCAACGTAATGTTTCGCTCATCCTGCTTGAAGGACTCAAGCGCCTGGAATACCGCGGTTATGACTCAGCCGGTATGGCTGTCGTTAACGCGGGTGGCTTCCAGCGCATCCGCAAGGTTGGCAAGGTCTCTCAGCTCGAAAACGCGTTGCAAGCCGCTGATCTACAAGGGCGTTTGGGGATCGCGCATACGCGCTGGGCCACCCATGGCGTGCCAACGGAGAAAAATGCTCATCCCCACATCTGCAATGGACACGTCGCGGTGGTGCACAACGGCATCATTGAGAATTATGCGCAGCTTAAGCAAGCGCAACTGAGCGCGGGATTCCGGTTTACCTCGGATACCGATACCGAGGTCATCGTCCATCAGATCGCGTACTATTTGGAACGCGGTCAGGATTTACTGGCCGCTGTGCAAAATACCGTGACCGATTTGCGTGGCGCTTATGCGATCGGTGTAATCGACTGCCGCGAGCCCGACCGCCTGATCGCGGCACGCAGGGGCAGTCCGCTGGTGGTTGGAATTGGCATCGGCGAACATTTTATTGCCTCCGATATCCAGGCACTACTGCCGGTCACTCAGCGCTTCATCTATCTAGAAAACGGCGATACCGCCGAGCTGCGTTTGGACAGCGCCACGATCTATGATCGCAGAGGGGCAGTGGCGGCACGATCTATTAAAGTCTCGGAGCTGCTTTCAACCGGCGCGGAACGCGGCGCATTCCGGCATTTTATGCTCAAGGAGATCTTTGAGCAGCCGCGGGCTATTGCCGAGACATTAGAAGGACGCATCGCAGAGGGCCGGGTTTTAGACGAGATCCTGGGGCCTGCGGCCGATCGCATTCTAGCGCAAACTAAGGCCATCCAGATCGTCGCTTGCGGCACCAGCTATCATGCAGGCTTGGTGGCCAAATTCTGGTTTGAGGAGCTGGCTGGGGTTCCCTGTCAGGTAGAGATTGCGAGCGAGTTCCGTTATCACAGACATGTAGTACTGCCGGGATCACTGTTCATAGCCATCTCACAGTCGGGCGAGACGGCCGATACGCTTGCGGCGCTTGACCTGGCTAAAAAACAACAATGTTATACGGGCACGCTGGCGATATGTAACGTGCCGGAAAGTTCGCTGGTTCGTGAGTCCGATCTGGTGCTTATGACGCGCGCCGGCACGGAGATTGGCGTGGCCTCCACAAAGGCGTTTACGACGCAATTAACAGCGCTAATGCTGATAGCGATTCTGGTCGGACGTCGCCATGGATTGGATATATCCACGGAGGCCGCCGTAGTCGGACAACTGCAGCGCCTGCCTACGGATATTCGGACTGTGCTGCAGTTGGATGCCGACATTTCCCGTTTAGCCGAAGACTATGTTGGCAAGGAACATGCCTTGTTCTTGGGACGCGGCTCGCACTATCCCGTTGCCATGGAGGGTGCGCTGAAGCTTAAGGAGATCTCGTATATCCATGCGGAAGCCTACGCCGCCGGCGAGCTAAAACACGGGCCTTTGGCCTTGGTGGACGCAGGCATGCCGGTTATCGCGGTCGCGCCCAATAACCAGTTGCTGGAAAAACTTGTATCCAATCTTGAAGAGGTGCGTTCGCGCGGCGGACAGTTGTATGTATTCGCCGATGCCGATGCGCGTATAAAGCCAAGCCAAGATGTGCGCGTGCTGGAGATCGCGCCTGTAGCTGCAGCTGTCGCACCCATCATCTTCACGGTGCCTTTGCAGTTGCTCGCTTACCACACCGCTGTGCTCAAAGGCACAGACGTGGATCAACCGCGCAACTTGGCCAAGTCCGTGACGGTAGAATGAGCCACGCGGGGGCGCAGCTATTAGCGCTCAATCCTGCTGCTGCCGCACGATGCTAATTCCTTTCAGTAGATTCAGTGCTTCCTGGAGCTGATAGTCTTGCTTGGCCAAGGGCGAAGAAGGAACCTCTTTCGTCTCGTTTTGGCCTTCAGTCCCCTCGTTCGTCGTATCGTTAGTAAGGTGGCCCGCGAGGTCGGCTTCTGTCAGCGGCGCTACGCCGCTGTCACCGACCCCAGTTACCGTTAAGTTTTCAAGCGGAATATCGGGCTCGATGCCTTCTGCCTGAATCGAACGTCCAGAGGGGGTATAGTAACGCGCGGTCGTAAGCTTAAGGGCAGCGCCGTTGCTTAACGGCAGTATAGTCTGCACCGAGCCTTTACCGAAGGATTTGCTACCCATGATGATCGCACGCTTATCGTCTTGCATCGCGCCGGCGACGATCTCGGACGCGGACGCTGATCCACCGTTGATCAATACCACCATAGGCGCACCATTTAAAACGTCACCTTCGGTGGCAGAGTAGCGCAGTTCGGAATTTTGGTCGCGGCCCTCGGTATAGACGATCAAGCCGTCATTCAGGAATGCATCGGATACGCCTACGGCGCCATTTAATACGCCGCCGGGGTTATTGCGTAGATCCAGCACTAGACCCTTTAGCTCGCCGCCGTTTTCTTGCTTAAGCTTCTCGATAGCATCGATCAGGCTCTGCGTTGTTTTAGCCTGAAAGTTGGTGATGCGCACGTAACCAAATTCCGGCTCCAGTAGCTGAGCTTTGACGCTTTGAACTCGAATAATGTCTCGCGTGATCGAGATCGTCAGCGGCTTTTCGACGCCCTCTCTTACAATGGTAAGCGTGATGTTAGTGCCTTTCTTGCCACGCATCATGTTCACCGCGTCATCGAGCGACATGCCCTTAACCGGCTTTTTATTCAGACGTACGATCAGATCGCCCGCCTTAATGCCGGCGCGGTCGGCGGGCGTATCGTCTATAGGCGCGATGACTTTGACAAAGCCATCTTCCATACCCACCTCTATTCCTAAGCCGCCAAACTCGCCGGTGGTGCCAATCTGCAGTTCGTGGAACTCATCCGGATCTAAATAAGCAGAATGAGGATCAAGACCGGCCAGCATACCGCGGATCGCATTCTCCATAAGTTTCTTATCGCTGACTTTCACCACGTAATCCTTCTTGAGGCGCGTGTAGACGTCGGTAAAAGTGCGAAGCTCGCTTAGGGGCACCGAATAGTGGCCTTGATCGCGGTCGGCGAACACGCCGTGGCCAAGGCTTAAAGACACGCCTAACGCAAGACCCGCTAATAGGCCCATGCCCATGCGCGGTGAAATTTTCATGCTGATTCTCCCGATCCCGATAATGCGGCCGGCATGTCTGCCAGCCAGGCATGCTCGTCAGGACCAAAATTGAAAGGATTTGGAAGCGATATCAATCTCGGTATGACCGCGAGATGTGCTGCTATCTCATTTATTTTAGCATCGAACATCGCTGCAATCAGTCAGAAATCACCTATTAGCAAGCGCATCTCTGCTCTTACACCAAGCCGCCGGATCCACTGGATCGCCTCGATAACGGATCTCGAAGTAGAGCCCATTGGCCGCTTGGCCGCCGCCATCGCCGACCCGTGCGATAAGTTCGCCGGCTTCTACCCAGGTGCCTACCGATTTATATAAACTTTGATTATGGCCGTATAGGCTCATGTAGCCATCGCCGTGATCGATGATTGCAAGCAACCCGTAGCCCGGCATCCAGTCTGCAAATGCAACTCTGCCGCCCGAGACGGCGCGCACCGCTGTGCCAGCGTGAGCGCCTATTACGACACCCTGCCAGACTATATCGGAGTCCTCGGCACGATGATCTCCAAAATGCGCCTCAATGGGCCCTGGTGATGGCCATGGAAGTTTGCCCTTGAGGCTGCTAAAGACTATGTCATCCGGAGTGACATCTGGAATGTCGGCAAGCGCTGTCTGAATTGATTTCAGCAAACGCTTTAGATTATCTTCGTTGCGCATCAGCACGTCCAGGCTGTGGCCCGTGGCGACGATTTCCTGTCTAAGCGCCGCTAGTACCTGTTCCCTGCGTTCCCGCGTGACCTTAAGCTTGACTTGCTGGCGCCGCAAGTGGGTCGCGGTCGCTTTGAGCCGATGATGCTGAGCATTGATTTTATCCTCAAGCACACGCAGCGTGAGCAGATTCTGATTGGCCTGGTCGACAAGTCGGCCGCGCGCGCGGTTGAAGTAATCATAATAGACCAGCATGCGTCCGACGATCTGGGGATCCTGCTGATTCAGCAACAGCTTTAATTTCTCTTGCCGCCCCATCATATATGCGGCGCGCAACTGATCTGCGAGTGCGGCGCGGTGGCGTGCGAGGGCCTCGAATTGTTGCCTTTTACGCAGTTGTAATGTTCTAAGCTTGGCGCGTTCGGCCTCTAAGCGCTGCATCGTCTCGTGAAGCCGACGCGCGACGTCTCCGATCTCGGTCTCCAGCCGCGCGAGTTCCGTGTTGAGTGATCCAATCTTTTCTTGCTCCTCTGCGAATCTGGCGCGCTTGGCGCGGATATGCGCCTGCACGGCCTCAAGTCGTTGCCGAACTTCGGCAGCGGATTGCTCGTCGGCCGCGGCGACGGGGCCTGTGAAGATCAAGACTACAAGAAAAATGCGAGTTAAAAGCTGCACGTGAACAGACATCGTCACCTACAGCGCTCCCATGGCTAGCGGCAGATGAGCAAGCGCCGATTCGTCATTGAACTCATTAATGTTTGCGATATTCCTTGCTACCATAACACGGGCTGTGGTGAACAGCGCTTAGCGATTGTTCTTGCATGATAAGTTATGCCGTCAGTATGTACAGTTATCGATTGATATGAATCAGTACATCGAGTTTATAGGACATAATCCTATTTTGTTTGTGATGTTGGTTGTGATACTGGCTCTCATCGGCTGGACCGAATGGAGACGATTCTCGCGCGCGTACAAGGAAGTTTCCCCCGCTGAGGCGGTGCAACTCATCAACCACGCCGACGCATTGGTATTGGACGTACGCGAAGACAACGAGCTTAAGTCAGGCAAGATCAATGGCGCCAAGCATATCCCTTTTAGCGTACTAAAACAGCGCGTGGGTGAGCTTGCTAAGTACCGTGATCGAGCCGTCATTATATCCTGCGGCACCGGTGCTCGCGCGCCGCAGGCAAGCGAGGTTTTGCGCAAAAATGATTTTCACCAGCTTTATACTCTCAAGGGCGGCATCATGGCTTGGCGGAATGCTAACCTTCCATTGGTTAAAAGATAATGGCGTCTCAACCTAGCACGCAACCGCAATTCGAGATTCAAAAGGTGTACCTCAAGGATGTCTCCTTTGAGGCGCCCAATTCTCCGCAGATGTTCACTCAAGCTTGGAGGCCGGGAACCAAGGTTCAGTTGTCTACCGCGCTAATCCGCTTAAATGAAGACATACATGAAGTCGCGCTGAGCATCACCGTGACCGCGACCGTAGGAGAGAAAACCGCTTATTTGGTGGAGGTTACGCAAGCGGGCATATTCTCCATCAAGGGGTTTGCCGATGCCCAAATGAATCAACTGCTGGGCGCGTATTGCCCGAGCATTTTATTTCCTTTTGCCCGCGAGGCGATCGCGGAACTGATCGCTAAGGGCGGTTTTCCCCAACTGTTGCTTGCTCCGATCAACTTTGACGCCGTTTATGCCCAGCAACAGCGCAGCGAGCAAGCGGCAGACAGTGGCGCTAAACACTAGCAGTTAACCGATCATGGAGACCTCGGCGCACGCGCAAACAATAGCAGTATTGGGCGCGGGAGCCTGGGGCACGGCGCTCGCGATGCAGTTGGCCCGCAATGGACGCCGCGCGCTTCTTTGGGGTCGCCGGCGGAAATGGCTGGAGGATATGGTCTTGCGCCGGCGCAACGACCACTACCTCCCAGCGGTTACATTTCCTGAGCGGCTTGAGCCGCAATGGGACCTGAATGCCGTTTTAGCTCAGACTTCTATGCTCGTGCTTGCCGTGCCAAGTCAAGCTTTTCGTCCAATCTTGCGCGAGGTGGCGGTAAATGCTCACGAAGAGCTATGCCTGCTATGGGCAACCAAAGGTCTCGAGACCTCTTCTGGCAAATTGTTACACCAGGTCGTGGATGAGGAACTGGGTGCAGGCACGGCGCGCGGATTGCTATCGGGCCCTTCATTCGCCGCGGAAGTCGCCCGGGGATTGCCAACAGCCGTGACGATCGCAGCACACGATATCTCGTTCGCGCGTCAGGCGGCATCCTGGTTTCACGGTGACACGTTCCGCGTCTACACCAGCCTCGATGTCGTCGGTGTCGAGCTTGGTGGCGCCCTGAAAAACGTGCTGGCCATCGCTGCCGGAATCTCCGACGGACTGGGCTTCGGTGCCAATGCGCGCGCCGCGTTGGTCACGCGAGGTCTATACGAAATAATGCGCCTAAGCGAATGCGCCGGCGCGCAGCGCGAGACATTGATGGGCCTGTCCGGCCTTGGTGACCTGGTGCTAACCTGCACCGACGATCAATCCCGCAATCGTCGGCTTGGCCTGGCTTTAGGCCGCGGTCGCTCGGTGAAGGCGGCCGTGCGTGAGGCAGGCCAGACCGTAGAGGGTATTGCGACCGCCAGCGTGGTTGTGCAGGTCGCACGCGATCACCAGGCAGAGATGCCCATTTGCGAGCAGGTTTACCGCGTACTGTTTGAAGGACTCGATCCAAGCGCGGCAGTCAACGAACTTCTGCATCGAGAGCGTAAGATGGAGGCCATATAGGTCGTGAAACTTCGCGTCTCACTAAGGCGGCTTTCCGTCGTCGGTAACTTTTGGCGGCACCGACAAGGCAAATCCACATTGCCGCCATGCTTCGTAAAGTACAATAGCCACCGCATTGGAGAGATTGATACTCCGGCTCGCGGCCACCATAGGAATGCGCAGACAGCGCTCTGCACCCATTTGCTCTAGCACATCGCCAGGCAGACCACGCGTTTCGGGCCCAAACAGAATGGCGTCACCGATGGCGAAGAGTTCCAGATCGTAGCGCTTGCGGCCGCGCGTGGAACAGGCGAACAAACGTGCCGGGCGTACGCTTTCGATAAAGGCGCTTAAACTGCCATATGTCTGCACGCGGGCCCAATAGCGATAATCTAGCCCCGCGCGGCGGAGTCTCTTCTCGTCCAGTTCAAATCCAAGGGGCTCGATCAGATGAAGATGGCTGCCTGAATTGGTGCACAGGCGCATAATATTGCCCGTATTAGGCGGTATCTCAGGTTCATACAAGACGATATGAAACATTGGTTTGCGCAGTGAAGAACGATCAGGCTCACAAGCTCGCCATTGATTTCTGCGGCCTCAAATTCGCAACACCGCTGGTCTTGCTGTCGGGCTGTGTGGGATTCGGCGAAGAATACACGCGGGTTGAGGGTTACTCCAACCGCGATGTCGGCGCCGTATGCTTGAAGGGCACGACGCTAAGGGCGCGCTTGGGCGCCGCACCGCATCGCATCTGCGAGACTGCTATGGGTATGTTGAATGCCATCGGACTACAGAATCCCGGTGTGGACAAGGTGGTCGAGGAGATCTTGGCGAAGCTTGATTTCAGCGAAACTCATTTTATCGCCAACGTGTCGGGCTCGACGGTGGAGGAATACGCGGCTGTCACGCAGCGATTCGACAATTCTCCGGTCGATGCCATCGAGATTAATATCTCTTGTCCCAACGTCAAGCAGGGCGGCGTTGAGTTTGGTAACGTGCCCGCCATGTCCGCGCGGGTGGTGGAGGCTTGCCGGGCGGTTACGAACAAGCCGCTGATCACCAAGCTATCCCCGAATCAAACGGACATAGTCGAGAACGCGCGGCTATGCATCGAGGCGGGCACCGACGCATTCGCCGCAATCAATACCTTGGTTGGTATGGCGGTGGACGTCGAATCCCGCCGCACCGTGATTGGCAATGATAAGGGCGGTCTGTCGGGGCCTACTATTAAACCTATTGCACTTGCCAAGGTGCACGCGGTATATAAGGTCGCCAGGCCGCATGATGTTCCAATCATCGGGCAAGGCGGGATCACCACGGCCGCCGATGCGATTGAATTTCTGCTCGTGGGCGCCACCGCCGTAGGTGTGGGCACCGCGCTGTTCTACGACCCGCTCGTGTGCAGCAAGATTAACGCCGGTATCATGGACTATCTCAATCGTCACGGTCTAGGTAGTGTACGTGAACTCACTGGCGGCCTGATCCTGAATGACTGATTTAACCATTTTCTGGCCGGGCATCATGCTTCATTGGCGCCGGAATAAAGCCTCAGTTCTTTGATCTTGCGTGTCAGCGTATTGCGGCCCCAGCCGAGCAGGCGGGCCGCTTCCTGACGCTTGCCGGCCGCCTGCCTCATGGCGGCCTCGATCATCACCGCCTCAAACTCCGGCAGTGCATTGGCCAGCAACTGCTCGGCGCCTGATGCCAACTGGCGCTCGGCCCATAAGTTCAGCGCCTCTTGCCAGGCTACATTCTCGGCCGCGGGCTCGGCGTCGCGCAATTCGCGCGGCAGATCGTCCATGTGGATTTCTCTGCCCGGGGCCATGACTGTGAGCCAGCGGCAGGTGTTTTCCAGTTGACGCACGTTGCCGGGCCAGTCGAGGTTACTCAAATATTGCATTACATCGGCGCGCAGCAGCTTAACCTCGACATTTAACTCGGTAGCTGCTTGACGCAGGAAGTGCGTGAGCAATAGCGGGATGTCTTCACGGCGTTCACGTAGCGCCGGCACGTGAATGCGGATGACGTTTAGGCGATGAAATAAATCCTCTCGAAAATGGCCTTGCCGCACACTTTCTTCCAGGTTCTGGTGGGTGGCCGCGATGATACGCACGTCGGCCTTGATCGGGCTGTGCCCGCCGACACGATAGAATTCTCCATTGGAGAGCACGCGCAGCAGCCTAGTTTGTAGTTGCAACGGCATATCGCCGATCTCGTCTAGAAACAGCGTGCCTTCGTGTGCCTGCTCGAAACGGCCACGACGCTGCATCAGCGCGCCGGTAAAGGCGCCTTTTTCGTGTCCGAACAGCTCGGATTCCAGTAATTCTCGTGGTATGGCGGCGGTATTTAGCGCTATGAACGGTTTGTCGGCTCGTGGACTATGACGAAATAACGCACATGCGACCAGCTCCTTGCCGGTGCCAGATTCGCCGCTGATCAGCACCGTAATATTGGAGCGCGACAGGCGTCCGATAGCGCGAAATACCTCCTGCATTGCCGCCGCTTCGCCTACGATCTCCGGTGGTGGTTCATGCGGCTGTGGTGATTGATGAATCTCATTCTGTGTGCTCGCCTGGCAGGCCCGTTCGACGAGCGCCACGGCCGTGGCAATGTCAAACGGCTTGGGCAGATAGTCGAATGCGCCCTCTCGATATGCCGTGACGGTGCTGTCCAGATCGGAATGCGCGGTCATGATAATGACCGGCAGGTGCGGATAATCACGTCGAATGATGCTTAAGAAATCCATGCCATTTATGCCTGGCATGCGGATATCGGTTATTACGGCTTGTGGCGCATCATGGTGCAAAGCGCTTAATGCATCGGTCACAGACCCGAATGACCGCACGTCGATATCGGCCCTGGACAGCGCGCGCTCGAGCACCCAACGAATGGAGCGGTCGTCGTCAATCACCCACACATGGTTCCGGCTACTCACGTGTATGCCTCTGCGGTACGTTTCTCGAGCGGCAGCAGCACGCTGAACTCCGTGTGTCCCGGCCGCGAGTCGCATTCGATTACGCCGTTGTGCTGAGCAATCAGATTCTGGGCGATTGAAAGTCCCAGACCGGTGCCTCGGGGACGGCTACTGATCATCGGAAAGAATATCTGCTCGGCCAGTTCCGGTGGTATGCCTGGCCCATCATCGATGATGTCGATCTTGACCGCCAACCTGTGACGTCGGTGACCGAATGTGCACTGATGCACGATGCGTGTCTTGAGCATAATGACGCCCTGGCTGCCAACGGCCTGTAGGGCATTGCGTGCGATGTTTAGCATAGCTTGCACCAGTAGGTCGCGATCACCACGCATGAAAGGGATGCTCGGATCATAGTCCTGTTCCACACGTACGCCAGCGGGCGCCTCGGCGGCAATCAAGCTGTGCACCCTTTCTAGTACTTCATGGATGCACAACAGCGCCATGCAAGGGCGGCCGTTTGGGCCCAGCATTCGGTCTATTAACTTACGGAGGCGATCTGCCTCGCTGATGATAATGTGCGTGTATTCTCGCAACGCAGGATCGTCAAGCTCCAAATCCAGCAGCTGAGCGGCGCCACGCAAACCCCCCAGTGGATTCTTGATTTCATGTGCGAAGCCGCGCAGCATGGCTTGCGTCGTTCTCTGTTGGGCGAGCAGATGCTCTTCGCGGGACATGCGCAGTTGGCGCTCCAGTTCTATAAACTCGAGCAACAAGGTCGGCACGCGTCCGGTCTCCAGCAGTGGGGTGACCGTGCAACTAGCAGTCATCTCTCGATTGCCAGGTAATAGGATTTGCATCTCCCGCTCCGTATAAGAGCGCCCAGTGCGTATCGCCTCGTGCAGGCTCTCAACAAAGCTCGAAGTGCGAGGTAGCCACCTACGCAGCTCCAGACCCTGCGCGCGTTCGGCACTGGTTTCAAGCAGGGTCTCAGCCGCCGGATTTAGATAGCGCACGCGAGCCTCTGTATTCAATATCGCTACGGCGGTAGTCAGATTTTCCAGCGCCCTTATTTGCTCTGCGTGTTCCATGGCTGGATGATCAGCAAAAAGCAGACCAGCAAAAGCGCTTGAACGCACTAATACCCATAGCCAATATTTTCATTATCAATAACTTAAAAATACGGATACAACAGGCAAGTCCGTGTGTTCACTAATGTACACTATTATGCACCAAAATGGTGCATGTGACTAAAAGAGGCAGAAATAGCGCTGCAGGGTAAAGCGGGCGGCGGTGGTTGAGATAAGGACGTTGCCGTTGCTATCTTCAACTTCGGCGCGGAGGGTATGAGTGCCTCGATCAATATTTTAAAGCTTGAAGCTGGTCTGTTAATCTTGCGCGATTTGCGTGCCATCAAGAAAGAGATGAACATCGTGACCAGCCACGTCCTGTAATTTTGGCTGCAAAGCCAGCGTAACGTTCACGTCGCGTCGTTGGTGCGTACAACGCCATTGGCCTGCGGGTGCAGGATCACAAAATGCTGGTAAGTTACCGTGTTCTTCTTATCCTAATCGTGCCCGGGCTTCGGCTCCTCTTCGGGAAGCGCTAACGCCGGAACGAGATGCAATTCCGGCAGCTCCTTCTTTATCTAGGCTCTATCCACACCGGGCGGCGATGGCTGATCCGAGTAAGTAACGGCCCCGTTATCGTTGATCCAGCGGTAGATATACGCATCGGTCGCGCAGGCCCATAACAACAGTGCAATCAGCATGAGTCTAATCATAGTTTCAGTTTACCGGCCCCATTCTCTTTGAATAATCGATCCAGACGGAAAATCGGCCGCCGATCATGAAAACGTCTCCAGCAGGCTGTCCAGGCTTGGCGTTTAGTGCTTCATCGATGTCTCGCCGTGGATGGCTACGAAGAGTCATTTGTTGCGCCCTAGCTTACTCGGGTGGTCCAGATATAAAAAGAAACGGCACCTGACATGTGTCATTTTTCCGGCGAACGCCAAGAGCAGGAGACCTGCGCCCGACCTTTGTAGCAAGACCGGGATAGTCGAGCTTAGAAGGTTCCAGAGTGCGCATCATCCGGATCCCTGCGATAAGCAGGGGCGCGGTGTTCGGTAGGGGCAAGTGGCGCCTCATGCGCCTAGAAAGCCCACGTAGGGCGAGTTGCAGGCAACGAGCACTGCTTCAAAGAATCGCATGGCTGGATCAAACGGCGAATCAGAAGCGTGCAGCCGTTATGTGTGCACTGGACTTCCAGCGGCGCACGGATAGCGCAGCATCGAAGAGCAGTGGTTTGTCCGTTTCCGCCTCACCCAATGAACGACTCACCGCCCTTCACTGCGTAGCGGTGAGCAGGCCGGCATGGAAAGCCCGCTCTAGGCTTCCAAAGCATCGCAGGGAGAGCACGAAGGCGAGCCTGGAAGACGACTATAGGGACACGTAGGCGGGTTCCTTCATCTTCTTCCGAAGGCTAAGCAATGCGAGTGAGATTTATGTTCTAGAGAAACAGCCTCACATGCTGTAATACATACCAAACTCAATCGGATGTGTAATCATGCGCAGCCGGTTAACCTCGCCTATCTTGAGCTCGATATAGGCGTCAATCGTATCATCGGTAAATACGCCACCAGTCTTTAGAACTCGCGATTCTTCTAGCACGTTTAAGGCCTGATCCAGGGCATAGCACACTATGGGCACTTTTTTCTTCCCCCTGGAGGGAGATCCTATAGGTTCTTATCCAACCGCTCGCCGGGATGAATCTTGTTCTGATAGCCGTCTAAGCCCGCCATCATCATGCAAGCAAACGTAAAGTAAGGATTGCCTCACGAGTCGCGAAAGCGCACCTCAATGCATCACTTCTTAGGACTTGATACATACGGGAGCGGATAGGCGCGGAGCGATTACGGGCTGAATA
>DATACK010000348.1:0-4837 GCA_036259115.1 Gammaproteobacteria bacterium
CTCGCGTTAGCAAATGGGCCTTGCGCCCATTTGCTAACGCGAGTCACCACTTTGCAGTGAAAATGGCGGACGTCTCGCCTATATTCCCTTGAACCTAACAAAAAAGCCCCAATTGGGGCCCCTTTAGACTCACCTTGCCTACCAGGGGCATCATCCTATACCGCCTGAGGCCGACTACTCTTCAGAACAAAGGAATTATAGTGAGAAAGCAACTTGTGTTTCAAGTCGAACGCATAAAACAAGACGCTTACCCTATGCCCAAGTGTACTACACGTATAAGGCGCTACCGGCTTTAAGCAAGCACGGAATTTATGCTCCTGCTAGCAACATGAATGATTACAAGCCCCAATGGCCAAGCAGGAACGCGCCCTCCGAATAGCAAATATCTCTTCCGGAGAAACGATCTATGGACCGCCCAAATCTGCACACTAATAATTACTATTTAGGGCCATACCCAAAGTTTTTCAAGAAACAATTCATCGCCAGTTGATTCTTAATTCGGATGAAACGACCCACGCTAATGCGGTCAGGTCTTTTAGCTTAGAAGCAACTTTTCTGGTCGAATGATAAGCTGCGGCCGCGCGCGTATTTCGGGCGCGTTCGCGAGACTTAAACAACCCACAAATCCACAAATTCATGGACGGGCATTGCCTCCAGCCGCTGCTGATCTTCGCATAGCCGCAGAATTTCGCGGCAACGGTCTGGAGCCAAACGCGTGGAAATGTTGTGTTTGAATTTGTTCATTAACAGCGGAATGCCTTCAGCACGGCGCCGGCGATGGCCGATTGGGTATTCGATCTCCACCCGCCCGGAGCACGAGCCGTCCTTGAAGAATATCTGCACCGCATTGCCGATCGCGCGTTTCATCGGGTTTAAATAATCCTTACTGAAACGTGGGTTCTCTGTGACTATCATCTTCGCGCGTAGGGCGTCGATACGTGGGTCAGCGGCTATATCGTCCTCATAGTCGGAGGCCTCGAGGCGCCCGAAGATCAGGGCGACGGCCACTGTGTATTGTAGACAATGATCGCGGTCAGCCGGATTATTGAGCACACCCGTTTTATCGATGACGCGGCAGCCTGCCTCTTGCGTCTCAATCACGATCCGATCGATATCATCAAGCCGCTGCCTGATCTGGGGGTGCAAAGCGAGCGACGCCTCTACCGCAGTTTGCGCGTGAAACTCGGCCGGAAAGGCAACCTTGAATAGCACGTTTTCCATTACATAGCAGCCATACCCCTGATTGAAGATAAAAGGCTTACCCTCAAACAGCACATCATAGAATCCCCAAACCTTCGTGGATAACGCCGAGGGATAGCCCATCTCACCACGTAGCGCCATCAGTGCGAGCCACAGCCCGCGGCTGGTGGCGTCGCCGCCGGCCCAACTCTTGCGCGAGCCTGCGTTCGGCGCATGGCGATAGATGCGCAATGTCCCGCCGTCAATCCAGGCGTTTGATACCGCATTGATGATCTCTTCTCGGCCGCCGCCCAGCATGGCGGTAATAACCGCGGCGCTCGCCACCCGCACGAGCAGTACATGATCCAGACCCACCCGATTGAAGCTGTTTTCCAGCGCGATCACGCCGTGGATCTCGTAAGCCTTGATCATAGCAGTGAGTACGTCACTCATCGTGAGTGCCGCCTTGTCCTGCGCAACATGCACACGGCTCAAGTAGTCGGCACACGCCAGAATACCGCCCAGATTATCGGAAGGATGACCCCACTCCGCTACCAGCCATGTGTCGTTGAAATCCAACCAGCGGGTCATGGCACCGATGTTGAAGGCCGCGCGTACCGGATCGAGCACATACGACGTGCCGGGCACGCGTGCGCCACCGCGCATTTCAGCGTCGGGAACTATCGGGCCCAATAGCTTGGTACAGGCGGGATACGACAGCGCCAGTATGGCGCATCCAAGTGCATCGAGCAGACAGTAGCGTGCGGTCTCGCGCGCGAGCTGACTACTCGCCTTGAAATTCAGGACGTAATCAGCGATCTCGGCCACTGCCTGATCCGGCGCTGGCCGCAGGGCTTCACGGATTCCAATCCACATGATTTTGCGGTGAGAAGGCATGAGGCATAGAAAATACAGATTCTGTACTACATCTCTACTCAATTTAAGCCTTCATTTTCCAGACTTTAAACTAGCTCCTCAGGTCTTACACCTGACGCCTTAATTTCTTTTCTCAATGGGTACGTACGGCCTGGGCGCCGGGCCTATGTACTCCGCCCGGGGTCTGATCAGGCGGTTGTTGGCACGCTGCTCGATGATATGCGCCGCCCAGCCCGTTATGCGCGCAAGCACGAAGATCGGCGTAAACAGCGGCGTCGGTACGCCCATGAAGCGGTAGGCGCAGGCGCTGTAATAATCCAGGTTGGGGAATAGCCTTTTCTCTTTCCACATCTGCTGCTCGATGGCTTCAAATGTCGCGAACGTACGTGTGTCCCCGATCGCCTCCGATAATTCCTTAGAAATCGCCTTGATCGCCGCATTGCGCGGGTCGAACTCGCGGTATACGGCGTGACCGAAGCCCATAATCTTCTCCTTGCGGGCAAGCATCTCTCGGATGCCGCGCTTGGCCTGCGCCGGATTATCGAAGCGTTCGATCAGGGCCATAGCCGCTTCATTGGCCCCGCCGTGCAACGAACCACGCAAGGTGCCGATGGCGCCGGTCACCGCGGAGTAAAAATCTGACAAAGTGGCTGCACAGGTGCGTGCGTTGAACGTTGAGGCATTGAATTCGTGCTCGGCGTATAGAATCAATGAAAGATTCATGGCACGGTGCTGTAAGGCACTCGGCACCTTACCGTGTAGCAGATGCAAAAAGTGGCCGCCGACCGTATCATCACCAGCCTCAGCCTCGATGCGGCTGCCATGCCGCGCATAATGATGCCAATAGAGCAAAATCGATGGAAACACCGCTAGGAGTCGGTCGGCGATATCGCGCTGCCGGCTGAAATCAACTTCCGGTTCCAAGGTGCCCAGCATCGAACAAGCGGTGCGTAGCACGTCCATAGGAGCCGTATTCGCGGGGATACGCTCTAATATCTCCTTTAGTGCCATTGGCAGCCCGCGCATACTTTGCAGCCGCGCCTTATAGACACGCAGTTGTGCGGCCGTGGGCAGCTTTTCATAGATCAGCAGATGGGCGACCTCCTCGAATGTCGCCTGCTCCGCAAGTTCGGCAATATCGTAGCCGCGATAAGTGAGTCCCATGCCGTCATGCGCGACGGTCGCAATTGCGGTTTGCCCTGCTGCTAGATCGCGAAGGCCTGCATTCTTAACTTTGCTATTTTGAACTGTTCTCATCAGCTTCTTACTGTTGACAAGTCAACCCGGCTTAAACCGTTAGCTCGGTCGCCGTGTGATTGAATAGCATTTCACGCAGCGCTACGAACCGGCTGCCGAATAGTTCAAGGTTTTAGGACAAAGATAACATAGGCTTGACCTGTACACGCAAATTTCACGTGTCGGACAAGCGTTACGTTCCAGCGGCGGAATCCGACCACTGCAAGGTTCCAGAAAAGTAAGCGCTTGGTACCGAGCTCGCCGACCTATAGAATAGCGCCGCTTATTGCGTCTAATTCGTAAAAGTCAAATTCGCGCTCAACACGGATAACTTAAATAAACATGAACTCAATAGCGCCGACTCCAAGTATTCCTGTTACGCTCATCATGGGGGACGGTATAGGTCCCGAGATCGCCGAGGCCACCATCGCGGTCGTCAACGCGCTGGGCACTGGAATCGAGTGGGAGTATCGCGAGGCGGGCATGGCCGCCGTTAAGCTGTACAACGAACCGTTGCCCAGAGACACGATGGAGAGTATCGGCCGCAATCGACTGGCGCTCAAGGGTCCACTCACCACGCCTGTGGGCGGCGGTTATCGCTCGATCAACGTTGTTTTGCGCAAGGAATTTCAGCTGTTTGCTAACATCCGACCGTCCCGCAGTTTTCTGCCAGATGGCTTGTTCAAGGACGTAGATGTGGTGCTGATTCGGGAAAATACAGAAGGACTATACGTAGGCGTAGAGCACTATATTCCAATTGGCGACGATCCGCGCGCGGTCGCTGAGGCCTCTGGCATCATCACGCGCTTCGGGTGCCGGCGTATCGCTGAATTCGCCTGTCAGTATGCGCTAAAGACCGGGCGCAAGAAGATCACCATCGTGCACAAAGCCAACATCTTGAAGGCATTGACCGGACTATTTCTTGAGACCTGTCAGGAGGTAGGGCGCCAATATCAGGATCGCCTTTCCATCGAGGAGCGCATTATTGACAATTGCGCGATGCAACTGGTGATCAATCCCGCACAGTTCGACATTATTCTGACGACGAATATGTTCGGTGATATTCTTTCGGACGAATGCGCGGGCCTGATCGGCGGCTTAGGTATGGCACCGGGGGCCAACATCGGTGCGGAGGCGGCCATATTTGAGGCAGTGCACGGATCTGCGCCAGACATCGCGGGCAAGGGAATCGCCAACCCAACTGCGCTGATGCTGGCTGCGGCGTTGATGCTGGACCATATTCACCAGCACCAGAATGCCGAACGCCTGCGCGCCGCAATCAAGCAGATCTTGCACGAGGATCGCGTGCACACGCCCGATCTGGGTGGCGAGGCTACGACCATGCAGTACGCCGAAGCCGTGATACAGCGCTTAAATCAAAGCGGATGGTCGTGACGCCAGGTTCGACACGGCATTTGCTTTAGCTCCTTTGGCCTAAGCGCTGTTGCGGCACGAGTTGCGGGGATGTTCACGGAAACGCCGGGTTGTAGTATTTTTGCAGCAGCCATACCGGTAGGTTTGGCTCATGCTGTGCCAGCGACAACAG
>DATACK010000349.1:0-1983 GCA_036259115.1 Gammaproteobacteria bacterium
GTCTTGGCCAACTCTGACCTGCATGAGCATGCAACTCTGATTTGGCTTTTTGAGCCAAGTCTGATTGGTTAACCCCAAACTTTTGCTCTAAGTAGAACCACTCTAGCCTTTTTGAGCCATCTTTGCTTTCACTGTAGTCGTTCCACTCCCCTAACACATAGATGTTTTGCCGGCCTGTTCTGATTCTCTTCATGACACCATACGATTCAGGCTTTGTCAGTTGTTTCTCAAAAGTGGCGGGTGAGAGGTCTGCCGAAGTGAGGTAGGGTCTAACATGTACTTGAACAACAAGGACTCCTGTGTATCTTGGAAGGTCGCCAAACCCCAATACACACAGGAGCCCACCCATGTGGCCATTCACATGCTTACCCCGCAACGTATACGACGTTCTCTATCCCTTCAAGCCCCTGTTTCGCTGTGGCCAAGGCCGGCACTTCGTGATCTTCGCCTGGCTCTTGGTTGCCATCATCCGCGACCCCGGCGTGGGAACGCTCAAAGGCGTACTGCCCTATGTGCCAGCAGGCTTGTCGTATTGGGCGCTGCTGCGCATGGTGCGATCGGGTCAGTGGGATGCCCAAGCCGTCTTGAGCGGGATGAGTCAGAAGGTAGTACGGACTTTACCGCCACCTGCCGATGGGCGGCTCTACCTCATTGGCGACACCACGCACAAAACTAAGCGAGGAGGCAAGCATCCCTTGGGGCATGTGACCCGTCAAAGTGAATCGTCACCTTACACCTTTGGCTTTGACATGGTGGTGTTAATCGCCAGTTGGGACAGCTTTCGCATCCCCGTAGCGATCGCCCCGATTGATCCCAAGCGCAAAGGACACCAGAATATTCTATTGCGGCAGATGCTCAAAGCCTTTGTCCCCCCGGTGTGGGTGCGCGAGATCATCGTGGTGGCCGATGCGGGCTATGCCGCCAATCCCACCCTCAAGCTCATCCATGATTTGCACTGGACCTACGTCTTTGCCATGCCGCGCACGCGCAAGTTTACCAATGGCAAGCATGTGCGCGACATGGTGCAGCACCTCCCTAAAGTCCACTATCGCCGTCGGGCCACCTACAAGCCCGATGGGCGTCGACAAGATTACTGGGTATTCATGCGTCAAGCCAAGCTGCATCAGCTGGGCGATGTCACGATCGTGTTATCCAAAAAACGGCGAAATTTAGGGCCCAAACGTGTCAAGATCATCGTGACCCATCTCCGGGCGGCACCGGTTGGCGACATTCTCAGTATCTACGCGCGGCGTTGGGGCGTGGAGCTCACGATCAAGGAGCTCAAGAGTGGCTTACATTTGGGTCGCATGCAGGTAACCCGTGACGCTGAACGGGTCACCCGCTCGGTGGTATTGCCGGTATGTGCCTACCTGTTGTTAGTGCACTTGTACAGTGGCAAGGAGGGCGTCAAAGACGCATCCAGTCAGAATGGGAGCCTGTTTCGGCTCAAACAGTGCTTTACCGAGGACATGATGCGAGATCACGTGAAACGAGTTGAGCAAAAATGGCGGCGCAAGTGGCATAAAACCAAAGAGGCCGCATAAGTGGTCAGGAATGACCCGCCACTTTTGAGACAGTAGGAATACCGGCCATGCCGGCATCGTAGCATGAGCGGCCTATACCTGGGCTGGCGTCGACTCGCTCGACACGGGTTCAATCGACCTCTGGACAGCTGCCGTCTGAGCAGCTTTGGCGCGTTCGCCCTGCACCATCAGATCCATCGCAATCAGCGAAGAGATCAGCCCACACATAAAACTCACCAGCCAGGCCGACACGTAGCTGTTAGAGACATCATAGAGATAGCCACCCAGAAAGCCACCGACAGCCATCCCCACCATGGCAAAGGCATTCTGGCCAGCATAGCCCGGGCCAAAGAGACGGGCACCAAAGACTTCCCGAGAGACGATGCCGTACTGTGTCCCCACGCCACCGTAACCAAAGCCCCAGAAAAGGGCATACATAAAGAACACTACCGGGTCTTGC
>DATACK010000350.1:0-4706 GCA_036259115.1 Gammaproteobacteria bacterium
CTTTTGCTTGGCATTGAGCGCGAATACCTGTCCGGTCGCCTGCAGGCGATCGATCATTTCTTGGTTGCTCAAGCCCGCTTTGCCCATGGCAACGACCTCGTCCGTGGTCACAAAGCCATCGCCATTCAAATCCGCAGTCGAGGCATTGTGCACGTCTTCGGGCGTAGCGGGATCGCTGATCACCTCGGCGACCGCTTGCTGCGCATCCTGCCGATCAGCCTCATCGCCCCCGCGCAGCTCTTCGTAATTGCACAATGAGGTAACCGCCCGCGCCGAGGACGCCGCCCAGCAATGCACTGAACACATGGTTTTCGGCTAGCACGCTGCCGACAATGGCGCCGAGCGTACCGACGGCGACTGGGCCGCTATGTCTTGGTACCGGGTAGAATCTGGCATCCGTTAATTAGAGTTACAAAGATTGCTGCGACTAACGTTGGCGCAGCCATACTGTGTCTGCTCAGGTTCTTAGGTTCCGGCATTGTGTAATGCAGATCCATGGCGCCATGGTGCTGCCGAACGCTGCTCTCTACTCAACGACGGCGCACAGAATTTTCTGGCAAGACATATACCGGCATTGGCCGTTTATAGGTCGGGAAGATAAAAGCTTTGGATGAGTGCGCTCGTGCGCCGGTTCGTTTCTTCTTCTCGTACGGCGTTTGCAAGATCGACAAGCAAGACCTTGGCGTAAGGCTTGAAGTTTTGTAAAGCGAATCACTTTGTGATGGCGATGACGTAAAGCACGAGCTACGCGCCATCAAAGGGGATGCCAAACGTGGTTCGGGCACGCTGACTTGGATGTTAGTAAGCTCACTACCACGGCCACAAATTAAGGTCGCGGGGTGGTGTCGTGCATTTTCCCGTGTAGGTTTAGCGAACCGAGGTCAATTATGAACAGGCGGATGAATAATGCCCCGCCGGGCGAGATCAAGCTAGAATCGCCAGCAGACTGAACACCATCGCCAGCATCTGGGTGCTGATCTCACCTGCCGTGTATGACTATAGAGCTGACGCCGATGGCGCATGGAACAGTATTTGTTGTGTTATCCTAGACATCATAGTTGCGGTGCTGACCTCTATCCGTCTCTCCGACGTCTATAGGCAAGTCTGGTTGAGTTGGGCCAACGCGATACTGGGACTATGGCTGATCATTTCCCCTTGGGTGTGCGGTTATGCGAATAATGCCGGAGGTGCCTGGAATAGCGTAATCCTCGGCATTATCATATTTATCCTGGCGGCTTGGAGCGCGCGGACATCTGCTCCGCCACAGAACGACTCCGTTGAACGTCCGAGAATAAACCCGCTTGCTCCACTGGGCGATCACACCGTCGTCATGCCGCGGTCACTGTTACTCTGTATGGCGTTCAGATAGGAGAAGGCCAGTGGTGCGGTCGAAGAATCTGGCGCCTGCCCGTAGCGCGAATCGCATACCATGTACATGCATATACCTATTGTACCTGAAGCGGTTTTCACGTAATTTCGCGCTTTTGCCGGAGCCGTCATAGTACGAGTGAACGCCTGATTGGCATAGGTTCGCGGCTAGGCACTTTAAGCGCTGTACAAACTTTATATAAAAATACCGGAGGAGCGTTTGCATGGCGTCACGATCGCGTCCTTTATCTCCGCATCTGCAAATTTATCGATTGCCACTGACAGTGGTGCTTTCGATCTCGCATCGCATTACTGGCGCGTTTCTGGTTTTGGGTGTGCTGCTGTTCGTGGCATTACTGGTGAGCGCGGCGGCCAGCCCGCAGGCGTTTGAGGCAGTGCATCGTCATATTGCGTCTTGGTACGGACAACTAATTCTATTTTTGTCTACGTTCGCGCTGTTCTTTCATTTCTGTAATGGCATTCGGCATCTGGCCTGGGATGCGGGTTATGGGTACGAGTATCCGACGGTGAACATCACTGCTTACATTGCTCTTGGCGCAACCGTCGTCTTGACGCTATTGGTGTGGATCGTGGCCTTTGCTGCGGGGGGTGAGCAATGACGCACCTACGCACGCCCTTAGCCGGTGCGCGCGGTCTAGGCGCTGCGAAGGCAGGGTTTAATCACTGGTGGCTGGCGCGCGTTACATCGCTCGCGCTTGTGCCTTTGATTCTTTGGTTCGTGTTTGCGATTGCAAGCTTGGGTAACATGAACTACGCCACGTTCGTTGCTTGGGTGCGATCTCCGGTCGTGACAGCTTTGCTGATTATCACGCTCGTGGTCACCGTCTATCACATGATGTTGGGGCTGCGCGTGATCATTGAGGATTACGTGCACCCAGAAGGACTGAAGGTGGCGAGCATCATCGTGATGAACTTCTTGAGCGTGCTGCTGCTGACCATCGGGCTGGTGGCTCTATTGAGAATCTTCTTGAGTGTCGGCCCATGAACGACGCCTATAAGATTATCGACCATGCCTATGACGTCGTGGTGATAGGCGCAGGCGGCGCGGGCCTGCGCGCGACCTTAGGGCTTGCCGCTGAAGGACTGGCGACGGCTTGTATTACCAAGTTATTTCCGACCCGCAGTCACACGGTCGCCGCGCAAGGTGGTATATCGGCCGCACTCGGCAATATGGGCGAGGATGACTGGCGCTGGCACATGTACGATACGATCAAGGGATCGGACTGGCTGGGCGATCAGGACGCTATCGAGTACATGTGCAAGAACGCCATGCAGGCGGTCATCGAATTAGAACACTTTGGAGTGCCGTTCTCGCGCACCGAGTATGGGCTTATCTATCAGCGTCCGTTTGGTGGTATGACCACGCAATACGGTGAAGGCACCGCTCATCGCACCTGCGCGGCGGCCGACCGCACGGGGCATTCCATCTTACATACCTTGTATCAGCAGTCGCTGCGCGCGCAGGCGGAATTCTACATCGAGTATTTCGCCATCGATCTGATCATGGACAATGAGAGCAGATGTCGCGGTGTGCTCGCCTGGGATCTCGCACAAGGTGAGCTGCATCGTTTCCGCGCGCACGTGGTGCTGTTGGCCACCGGCGGCTATGGGCGCGCCTATTTCTCCTGCACTTCCGCGCACACCTGCACGGGAGATGGCAACGGTATGGTGTTGCGCGCGGAGCTGCCGTTACAGGATATGGAATTTGTACAGTTCCATCCCACGGGGATTTACGGTTCGGGATGCTTAATAAGCGAAGGTGCGCGTGGCGAGGGGGGATATCTCAAGAATTCCGAAGGCGAGCGCTTCATGATGCGCTATGCGCCCAACACCAAAGACTTGGCCTCGCGCGATGTGGTCTCGCGGGCGATCACCATGGAGATCCGCGAAGGCCGCGGCGTAGGTCCTCAGAAGGATCACGTATATCTACACCTAGAGCATCTGGATCCTAAGATCATCCACGAGCGACTACCGGGTATCACGGATACAGCCAAGACCTTCGCCAACGTCGATGTCACCAAGGAACCCATCCCGGTGATCCCAACCGTGCACTACAACATGGGCGGTATTCCGACCAACATCCATGCGGAGGTCGTCACGTCTAAGAATGGTAACCCAGAGACGGTGGTGCCAGGCCTGATGGCCATCGGCGAGGCGGCTTGTGTGTCCGTGCACGGCGCCAATCGACTGGGCTCTAATTCACTGCTAGACTTAATCGTTTTCGGCCGTGCCGCGGCCAACCGCTGCGCTCAGATCATCGAGCGCGGCAGGTTGCCCGCGCCGTTGCCCGCGCATCTTTCCGAACCAATCATCGCGCGATTTGATAAGCTGCGACATGCCAATGGCGGCTCGCCCACTGCGAAGTTGCGCGACCAGATGCAAAAGACCATGCAGAACTACGCGGCCGTATTTCGCGCCAAGGATTCGTTAGAAGAGGGCGCGGAGAAGATCCGCAAGCTGATCGATGGATTCAACAGCGATGTCCATGTAACTGACCGGTCGATGATCTGGAATACTGATCTAGTGGAGACTTTTGAGCTGTCTAATCTGCTCTTGCAGGCCCTGGTTACTATCGCGTCCGCTGGAGCGCGTACAGAGAGTCGCGGCGGACACGCGCGGGAGGATTATCCCGAACGCGACGACCAGAATTGGCTAAAGCATACGATGTCGTGGATCGAGGCAGGCAATAAGGTGAGACTGGATTATCGCCCGGTACACCTCAACACCTTGACCGATGAGGTCGAAACCGTGCCGCTTAAAACGCGAACTTATTGAGGGTTTAGTAGGAATGATGTCCGGATCGTACTCGGCCTGAGCTCGTAACGAAAGAATGAGCGGCGATTGCGGCATTAGGGGCTGCTTCTACACTGGAATAGCAATTGAGGAGAATCTAAATGGCTCAGTTTCGGCTGCCGGTGAATTCGGTTGTCAAGCCTGGCAAGACTTACCGCGCCCCGCAGGGCACAAAGCGCATCAAGAAACTTGTCATCTACCGCTACGATCCTGACAGTGGTGCCAATCCACGGGTCGATACCTTCGAACTGGATCTCGACGAGTGCGGACCAATGGTGTTGGATGCGCTGTTCAAGATAAAAAACGAGATCGATCCAACCTTGACCTTCCGGCGCTCATGCCGAGAGGCAATTTGTGGATCTTGCTCGATGAACATCAACGGTGGTAATACGCTCGCCTGTACCAAAAAGATGGAAGATCTGAGTGGTGATGTGAAAATTTACCCGCTGCCGCACATGGACGTGATCAAGGACCTGGTGACCGACTTCACCCACTTCTTCGCGCAATATGCCTCGGTGCGGCCG
>DATACK010000351.1:0-1911 GCA_036259115.1 Gammaproteobacteria bacterium
TGCGTCCTACAAGGCACCCAACGTATACAACACGGCTACCGCCCACATGAACTATGCGGTATGGTCCCTCAAAAGTGGCGATTACGAGGATGCTCGTGAGCACGCCACATGGGCGAAGACGCACGCTCTGGAGGCACACGAGCGCGCGCTCACCCGGGCAAGCCGCGCCCGATGAATGAGGCGCGTAGAGGCCTGCGCTGCTATATAAGCGGGCGCGTGCAAGGCGTATTCTTCCGCGCCAGTACGCAGGAAAAGGCACACCAACTGGGGCTGACTGGCTATGCTCGGAATCTCCCCGATGGCCGGGTCGAAGTCTATGCCTGTGGTCTGCAATCGCAACTCGATGCGCTGGAGGCATGGCTGTGGCAAGGGCCACCGGGGGCAGGCGTAAGCACCGTGGAGTGCGAACCGGTAGCCATGCACTCCTTCGACACGTTTGAAACGCGCTGAGCATTGGCTGTGCCGCGCGCTGAGGGAGGCAGGTTTATAAGAAGGCGCTTGTAAGATTTACCGTGCACCAATCGCCTACGTGCCTTCAGCCCATGAAAGTCGCTGGTCGGCCCAGATCGGCATCACATTGGAGCGCACATTGCTTTTTCAACCGTAGCAGAGAAGTGGAGGTTATACATGCGTAACATACTGACATCAGCCACCTTAGCATTGTTGGTCACCCTAGGCGCAGTAAGCTGCAATAACAATGATCAAGAAGGTACTATGGAAAATGCCGGCGAAAAAGTGGATAAAGCCGCCCATAACGCCGACAACAAGATTGAGCAAACCGTAAATAAGACGGGTCAGGCCGCAAAGCGGGCTGGCCATAAGATGGAGGAGGCGACTGAGCGGGCTGGCCAAAAGATGCAAAACGCCACCCACTGACGCTCTGCGGCCACGGTATAGCGTTTTTTACACAAGCATAAGATTTCATCAGTTTCAGAGGGTGCTCGAACACCTCTGATATGGTCATCCCAACGCCACTACGTTGGGCAAGTGCCGTATGGACGCCGGTCCAACTCTCGCGCGTGGTTTCATAAACGCTCATCATCGCCCCTTTTGGCCGCGGCGAGCCGCAGGGCATGATCCGGCGGTCATTAGCGTGCTGAATAGACGCCCGATTGTATCGCTAGAGATCTTATGAACAGACCGACACCTGTATATTACAACCACTAATGATAAAACAGGTCAGTGGGCGAGAAGCCGTCGAAATACTCCGGCTTCAAGCGGATCTCGCACCTTGCGCATTACGCCGGACAAAACCAAATGCATGCGAAGAACTATCCACCGCCCAATCCAGCTCTTCATAGGCCTGGAAGTCGCCGACCGCCAATAAGGGAAGATCGGCAAATAACCGTGGCCAACGAAACTCCGGGCCGACCTGTCCGTGCGTTGAGGCTAGATCAGGCTCAGAACGCAAGATATACCCGCCGCCACCGTATAGTCGGAAACCAAAGAATTCATAAGCCAGTACCGCCTCAGAATCCTCATAGCTTAGGTTGATGTGATCAACCCGGGATGACCAATCAGAAACTCATCACTCAGATGCGAATTCTGATGGTATATCTGGGCACAGGCTGAGAAGGAACCCAGTCGATAACTTACGGGGAAATCAACGATGAAATCCGTGTTGATTGAAAAATCGAACGAACTGGAATCCAGACGAACGAAGATGCTCGCCTGCGGCGCAAGCTCCACCTCGCTCGCCGCGGCGTTGCCCCTCACCAGGGGCAGATAGGTGCCGATCGCGGCCAGGGCGGCATTGAAATTCGACACCGGGTCTCGTGGGCCTAGTAATGAATTGCCAGTTGCAGCTGTTTCGGATCGGGCAGCATCGGTGCAAATAGTGCGTCCTCCGGCAGCAATCCGGTTGCTTGGGCTTCTTTGCGTACTGAACATTCGGCAGCGTTTGCGCCGCCT
>DATACK010000352.1:0-3404 GCA_036259115.1 Gammaproteobacteria bacterium
CGGCGGCGATTTCCAGCAGCCATGCACCGGCTTGTTGCACGTCTTTCCATGCGTCCGGCATCCACTCCAGCCGATAACTGCTCTCGAAGACAGTCACGTTCGGGCGCGATTTGATCTGCGCGCGCTGCGCACGATTCAGCACGGCGCCCATCGTGGCGAGAGCGACTTCAATGTCAAAGGGCTCGAGCGCACGCGCGAGTTCCAACGCATACGACCACACACCGCCCACCGCATCCGTTGTCATCAATACCTTCATGGCCTGATTATTAACGTCCGTAGATTGCATCCACGATTTGTGAAACTTCAGCCAAACGTTCAGCAGCTACGTCGAAGCGCGGGTCGTGGCTTAGCTTTTGTGTCCAATCCAGCACTGCGCGTCCGCCCCAATCGTCGGGGAAGCTACCCAAGGTCTCGCGCGCGGTGCCGCGGAAGTGCTGCACTTCAAAATCGTAGAAGGAGCCGTTGATGTTGCGCAGAGCAGCGCCGCCTTGGGTGCCGTAGAAAGCTGCCTCGATGATCGCGTCGCGACCTGCTGGTAATCGCCACGAGCAGGCGAGGCGTGCGGTGGCACTATTCTCTAGCTCAAGCTGCGCGACCGCATAGTCTTCTAGCTGGGTTATCGGTTTAGATAGCATCGCTCCTTGCGCGTACAGGCGACTGGTTACCTCGCGCACGTGTGGAAAATCCAGCGCCCATAAGGCCAGATCTATCAGATGGATGCCGAGATCCATGACGCAGCCACCGCCGGATTGCGCCAGGTCGTAAAACCAGGGCTTATCTGGACCGTACGCGTTATGAAAGACGAGGTCGATGGCGTAAATCTGGCCGAGTTCGCCTGAACGGATCAACTCACGCAGCCGTGGCACACCAGCCACCATGCGATAGCAGAAATCCACCGCGAGCAGCCGATCCGCCTGGCGCGCGGCTTTGATAACTGTTTGCGTCTCTATATGCGTGCGCGCCAGTGGCTTTTGGCAGAACACCGCCGTGCCATGGTTCAAGGCCGTAATCGCCTGCTGTGCGTGCAGGCCGCTGGGCGTGGCGATGACTACGCCATCCGGCTCTAGCTCGAGCAGCGCCTCCAGCGAATCAACTATCTGCGTCCGAGGCAATAACTCGGTGGCTCTGGCTGCCGTGTCGGCGACAGCATCGCCAATGGCGACAATTTGCGCGCAACCGGCTTGGACAACGGCCTGTAACCGGTGGCGGCCGATCCAGCCAACGCCTAAGAAACCGAGCCGCGGCTGCTTGGCGTGGGGTGCTGTAGCTTGCGCAGACTGGCTCATGTCATCACTAGCGCCTTCAAAAATCCATCGCGGCGCTCACGCAGCGCCTCGAACGCCTGTGAGAGTTCCCCTAGCGCAAAGGTATGCGTGTAAAGCGGTCGCGGATGCAGCCGACCATCTGTGACGGCCTCTACCGCCAGATACATCCCTTCGAGGTATGTTTGCGGATCGCGCTCGTGGGCATTGATGATATCCAACCCCTTCCAATTCCACTTCTGCATATCAATCTGTCGTATGCCATCCTGGTGGTAGCCCGCGATCATCAACCGACCGCGCACGCCACTAATGTCAGTCGCAAGATCTAGCGCGGACTGGTGACCAGTTACCTCAATCACACGCTCGCAGCCGGCTCCTTGGGTCAGCGCTTGAACCTGCTGCGCGGCATGCGCTGGATCATCAAGCCGCACCGCTGAGACAGCCCCGTACTCGCGCGCTATCTCCAGTGCGAAGGTCCGACGGGAAACCGCGATTACTCGCGCACCAGCGCGCGTGCAAAGCTCCGTAAGCAACGCGCCCATGAACCCGATGCCGATAATTGCGACTGTCTGTCCCGCCTCGATATGGCTGCGCGCGAAGATATTCATGATGCAGCCCAGCGGTTCGCCAGGAAACGGTTGACTATCAAGCGCGCTTGGCAGGCGCACCAATGCGTCGGCGCGAACCAGGTCGTACTGCGCGTAGGCGTTATAGCTGAGCAACGCGACCCGCTCGCCAACGGCGAAATCAGTGATCGTAGGACCAAGAGCATCGACGATACCCCAGCCTTCATGTCCGGGCGCGCCGGGCGCTAATGGATATTCAAACCAGGGTCTACCTTCCCATACCGGCAGGTTGGAGGCGCATACGCCGCAGCCTTGTAGCCGCACCCGCACCTGATCAGATTGCGGTTCAGGTACATCCACTTTGGCGAGGTCGATGTATCCTTGACCCTTTAGTACGGCGGCGCTTGCAGAAATCCTTTCGCCGTCCATAGCTATTGCGCGGCCGCGGGTCTGGCCATGCGCGATGCGGCATCACGCGTCGCATGTATCCAGCTTGCCAGCATCGCGATGCCATCACGCACGCTCACCTTCGGGCTCCAGCCGGTGGCGCGACGAAAACGAGTAATATCGGAGACAAAGTGCTTTTGATCGCCGCTACGCCACTCGCCGAAGCGCAGTTTGGGGCGCACACCCTCCAGCTCGGCGATGTGCTCGATAAATTCCAGTAGGCTCAAAGTATTACTAGTACCGCCGCCGATATTGAAGGCCTTGCCGGACAGCTGTGCAATGTTGCGTTGAGCGACGAGCAGCGCGTCGATCAAATCATCAACATATAACACATCCCGCACCTGACGTCCGTCTCCATAGATCGTGATAGGCTCTCCTTCCATCGCCCGTATTAAGAAATGCGCGACCCAGCCTTGGTCCTCGTTACCGAACTGATGTGGACCATAGATGCAACTCATCCGAAATACCGCCGCCGGCAGTCCAAAGGAGCGCGCATAATCCAGCACATACTGATCGGCCGCGCCCTTTGAGCACCCGTAGGGGCTGTGAAAGTCCAGCGGGCGGGTCTCGTCAATGCCGGTGCGTCTGACCTGTAAATCGCTCGGCTCGTAGCGCAGTCGAGTGTCTTGCAGCAGCACATCCTCTAGCGCGCCGTAAACCTTATTAGATGAGGTGAACACCAGCGCCGGTGGATCGTCCATCCCACGCATCGCCTCCAGCACGTTGAGCGTGCCGCGCACGTTGATATCAAAGTCCTCGAGCGGCGTCTCGAGACTCGTAGTCACAGCCACCTGCGCGGCCAAATGAAACACCTGTGTGGCGTTTTGAACCGCTTTGCGCAGGAGGCATGGATCGCGAATATCCGCGATCTCAACCTGCAATCCATTGCCGTACGTATCGCACAGCCAGCGCAGGTTCTGCTCCACGCCGGGACGGCAGAGATTGTCGAAAATCAACACGTCACGTTTATCAGCCAGCAGGCGCGCCGCCAGATTGATGCCGATAAAACCCGCGCCGCCAGTAATAAGCGTAGAACGGCGTACTTTCGCCCTTTTAGCTGGTTGACGCTTGGTTACATCTTGCGGGAGGTTTGCACCGGTATAACGGCCAAGTACCGCCAGCGCACGCA
>DATACK010000353.1:0-1926 GCA_036259115.1 Gammaproteobacteria bacterium
GTCCGCTTGCAAGAGCCTCCAATCCGACGGTAGTAGTCGCGGCTCCTGTTGGTACCCGAATGAAGTGGCAGCCGTAGCTTGAAGGAGGTCGCCACACACGCACTGCTTGTTGCGATCGTAGAGCACAAGCTGAAACGGCCACGGCTCGTATCGAGTGCTCCCGACCGGGGTAACCGTTCACGGCCCGGTGCGATTATTTACGCTGCTGCGGCAGCGAGCGCAGGGAGTGGCGGCAGCAGGGAAGGGGCCGGATGGCCGGCGAAGTGGGCTTCCATCGCGTCGATCAGGTACTGATACGCGTTGCGGCTTTGCAGGCGACACGTTTCCGATACTGTCAACATGCGCTCCAGGAAGCGGCTACCCGACGCACTTTGAGTTCCAAAGCTCAGCTTGCGGTAGATTACCGCCGGACGAAGAGCCCGCTCGGCCGTGTTATTAGTCGGTTCGATGCCTTCCAACCAAGTGAACGTCCACAAATGCTCGCGGCCTTTATACAACTCGTTGCAAAACCCGCGCAGCTTTGCGTTGCCGCTGTAGATGCCGCGCAGCAGAAGGTGCCGAACCTCTTCGCGGATCGGTGCGACACGGCGTTGAAACGTGCTCCATTTTATCTTGCCCGCTTTGTATTCTCGCCAATACTCAAACAACTCGCGCTCCTGCCGCATCAGATCGTGACCCATTCGCCGTTCTTGGCCATTGGGCGAGTCGATCAGCTTTTGAAAGTCGCGTTTCAAATGAGCCCAACACCATTGCAACCGCTTGCCGTCGAGGTACATCTTGGCTCGATCGCAGTTCAAAATGATTCCCTGATAGTTGCCAACCAGAGCGACCAGCGACTCACGACTACGATCGCCGAAGATGCCAAACACCGCGAATTTCCGGGCCACGGCCACCCACAGCCAGGCTTTCTGCTTGTTCTCTTTGGTGGGCGATTCATCGACGAACAGTTGTTTTTGCTCGGTAAGTTCACCGCGAAGTTGCTCATAAGGAGTCGCGACCGCCGCACTCACGTGATTCTGAATCTTGACGGTCCAGGCCGCGCTGCAAGGAATGTTCAGCAGGTCGCCCAGAAAGGCCGCCGCCCGCCGCTTGCTTTGGCGGAAGTGGCCCATGAGCAGACCGGTGAAGGCGGCCAGTCGCGGGCCGCATTGTCCGCTCGGCACGCCCTCGGGCAAACTCGCTTGCGTGGTGATGCCGCAGCACGCGCAGTGGCCGCGATGAAGTTGGTGCTCATCGATAATCGGCTTGATCTCGGGCAGTTCCCACACTTGATGCCGCACCGGCGGCGAGGGGTCGGCCTGAAGTTCGCCGCCGCAGCGCCGGCATGCGCTGGGATAATAGGTGGTAACGGTCGTGCAATCCTCCACCGGCACCAAGTCCCGCTGATGCCGCTTGTGCCCCTTCTGACCGCCCTGCTTGCGTTTCTTTCCCGGCTGCTTCTTAAGCTTGGGCCTAGCCGGCTTAGCGTGAGGATGCTCTGTGCTTGGGGGCAGCGAGGAGTTGCGTGGCGTGAGCTTTTGAAGCTGTTCGGTGAGCGACTGCACTTGTTGTTCGAGTTCGCGAATTCGCTTTTCGTATCGCGCGACGAGCGTTTCAATGAAGTCACGAGCCGGTTCGGCTTCAGGCGGCAGTTCGATACGCGGGTTGGGCTTGCTCATAAGAGCATTGAGCCAAAAACCACCCGCCCAAGTCCAGACCAATTTTCACTTTTCGTTCATCGGGCCGTGAACGGTTACGGCGCCGGCACAAGCCCGAAGCGCGAGCGGCGGGATCTTGAGCGAACGTTGCAGGTCATCGCTGCTGACAACTCCCCACGGTGCATGTGCTGGAATCAAAATGAACGTGCAAGAACAAAGCACACGCTGACAAGCAGCCAGCGGCACCCGAGCACCCTTGCGCTTCAGGCTTACGTGCCTAAACTCCAAG
>DATACK010000354.1:0-4284 GCA_036259115.1 Gammaproteobacteria bacterium
ATTGTGCCCTGCGCCGATGATAAGCGCATCAAATCCATCTCCTTGTCGCCTGCTCGTCCTCGTTTCGCATCGTCCAGAGATCAACAGTCTGGTCTCCCACTTCGGCTACTTGATCGGACTTCCAGCCGCCCATGTATTATAGTCATTCATAAAATTAGGCGACTGAGGCGACGAGTTGATCAAGGGAGAGATGTGCGCGGTATTTGCGTTGGCGCTTGAGGTTGGCCCAGGTTTTCTCAATGGGATTAAGCTCCGGAGAGTAAGGTGGTAAGAACAAAAGATGACAGCCCGCTGCGGCAATGATTTGTTGGGTCTTAGCCGAGCGGTGGAAAGTCGCATTGTCCATGATGAGGGTCATGCCGCTATGCAGCCGCGGCGCCAGAAAGGTTGCCAGCCAAGTATTGAAGGTCTGTGTGTTACAGGTGCCCTCAAACAGCATCGGTGCTGCCAAGCGGCCTGCGATCAAGGCGCCGAGCAATCCCGTTCGGGGTCGCTGATGGCCGCTGCGCGCCCCATAGACCTTGTGTCCCTTCAAGGCGCGGCCATAGTCTCTTTGGCTGCTTAGTTCAAAACCGGTCTCATCAAGATAAACCAGTGTGTCGCCTGCCAGCCTGCGCTTGGCCCACACCTTCAAATAGCGCTTGCGTCGCTGTTTATAGCGCGCCGCTTGTGCGTAACGCCAGGTCTTTTTTTACGACTGATCCGCAACCGTTTGAGCGCATACCACACCGCATTGTGAGAAACATTAAACTGCTTGGCCAGCTCCTCAAGGGTCGCGTCATCCCGCTTTTCCAGCGCGGCCTGCAATGCCTGCCAGTCCAGTTTGTGGCTGCCCTTAGGCCCGGGCTTGCCCGCGGTCAGATCATCTCCCCGCTTTACCCAGTCCTTCACGCACCAAAGACTAATATCAAACCGCCGCGCCGCTTCGGCCTTGCTCTCACCTCGCCGAACATAATCTACGACCCGCCGGCGTAAGTCTTCACTGTAGCTCATAACCACAGCTTACATAAGATGGTTATATTTGTGAATAGCTATAATATATTGTTTCCCCGGCGAACACCTAGCCGTCCTCCGCCTGCGCTTGGCCGCTGACGAATGCTTGGATGTTCCGCTGGCTGATCTGCTACCTTGTGTCCGATACGGGTATTCTGCGAAGCAACTTCACAGCGGCCAACGCAAGCTAGGATTACGCAAGGCTGGTTGGGCTTATGCAGGATTTGCTCGACCGGGTGCGGTACTCTTTGCCGAAGTCGCAGGCTTGATTAAAGGCGCCTTACCATCGCCCATATCTTGCGCGGGCGGTGTGACGAGCGACAACGTCGGTACGGCCATCGCGATGCCGGCCTTATCGAAACGCTTCTTCAGCCGCAGATTAAACTCGCGACCGACACGCCATTGCTGCAGCGGGCGTGTCTTGATGGCCCCCATGATGACCACGCCTTCGGGCGCGAACTGATCCACGCCCCAGATCTCGAGCGGCGCTAAGATATCCCATATGAAATTGGGGTCAGCCTGCAGCTCTTGCCCGACCTCACGCATAATTTCCATGGCCTGGTCAAGGTTGCTTTCGTATCCCACCGCCACCTTCACGGTATAAACACCATAGTCTCTTGAGCGGTTCTTCAGGGCCTTGATCTCGCTGAATGGAATGGTGTGTAACGCACCATCCCCATCCCGAATCCTGACTGTGCGGATGGTCAGCGCCTCGACCACGCCTGCACGGTCGCCGGTATCGATCACATCACCGACTGCAATGGTGCCCTCGAATAGGATAAAAAGTCCTGTAATCAGGTCTTGCACCAGTTGCTGCGATCCAAAACCGATTGCGAGCCCAATGATACCGGCACCCGCAAGCAGCGGCGCGACGTTGATCCCAAGGTTAGCGAGCACCGAGACGAGAATAATCGCGCATAGCGTAATGAAGATGACGTTTCGCATCAGCGGCAAAAGCGTTTTGGTGCGACTGCTCTGCGCCCTAGCCCGGCCGTGGTGGTCGACCGACGATAAGGTATTCGCAATGAAACTGTCGAGCGCGACCCATAGCATCCAACCGACAGTAAGCGCTGCAATGATCGATAGCACCGGCCGCACGATGGCCCAACCGGGCTGTGATTTGAGCACAGCACTGAAGTCTAGTCCCCAAATGTGCAGACATACGAAGCCTACGAGCAGTATGAGCACGCCTTGCACGTACACACGCGCGATCTGCAGATAGCGGGTGCCGATGCGGCTGATGACGTCAGTGCGATATCGACGCCGCCTTTTTGCGCGATTCGCAAGCCGCGTGTCTATCGACAGCGCGATTACCAGCCCGACGATAATGACGAGCAGTGACAACAGGGTGGAGGTGATGAAGTCCCCAGTACCACCTAAGAGTCGCGCTACCATATGCGCGAGCACAAATAGGATGCCGAGGACGTGCCACCGCTTCGCCAGCATGCGTGCCACCCGCCACAGCGGGCTAATGTCTTTGGGTTCGGCGGACGCCTTACGGCTTCTGATCATCAGCGAGCGCACCACCAGGCGGTATTTGACGATAAACACAATGGTTAGGCATCCGGCGGTAAGATCAAGCGCCAGCGCTGTAAGATCTGCCACATTGGCGCTCAGCGTGTCCCAAATGAAGGGGCTGCGTAATATTGCGCTGGCGACTGCGATCGCGCTAAGGCCGCTGATCCAAGGCACCAGCCGCCGTTGTGCATAACCGATTCGCCGCCAGCCTCTGCTCGGGCCCAGCAAGGCCAATAGCCCACTTGTGAGTTGCCAGATCGCACCCGCAGCGAGCGCAGGAATACCGAACGTCAGAAAGGCGCGTGTCCAGGTGTCGCTCATGTCGATAAGGATTGGCCAGATGCCGATCACCACCGCGCCGCAAAGTAGCGGTATAAGCCTCCACAATGCACCGGCGAGGATCGCGCGCAAAACTTCGGCAGTATCCACGCTGAGTCGCACGCGTTCGGTGAGCCTCTCTCGGCTTCGCCGAACCCAAGGCATAACATGCAGGGCAAAGGCGATGACGAGAGCTAAAAACCAGCCTGGAGCCGCCGTCAACAGAAAGCGTTGAATATAACCTTGTTCAAGACCTGCCCCTAGCTGAATCTGGACATCTTCTGCGGCTTCATCGACCTTTTTATCAAGCGGCGCGGCCAGCGCTTCAGGCGCCTTTTCCCCCACGGTCTTGACTGCCTTGGTTACCGCGGTGACAAGTCCAGCATCCTCTTTTCTACCTTTTCCCGACGGGTTCTTGGCGGTACTGGTGTGCGCGGCCATGCTGGAGCGCAGCTTTTCCAGATCGCTTATCAGGTGCGCACGCGCCTTATCATCCTTAAGCAAGTTCAATACTTGATCGAGTGCCTGTATATCGGACTCGCGGTCGGGCGCTGACTTCTTTGCAGCTGGATTGACGACCTGAGAAACGGCCTCGGCAGGCGCGGCCTGCGCAAACGTGCCCCCAAAGGCTCCTATCATCAGCAGCATACCGATACTATATAGGCCCAGAACGAGACGACGATTATCATGATTAAGGCGCTTCAGCCGCGGCGTTGGCGCGCTGCATCCATTCATAAAAAGGGACTCCTGCTGAGTACCAATAAGCATTATTTTCCCAATCCTATGCCGTTATTGGAACCACGCGCTCGCATTAGATTTCAGCCTGATTATTAGGGGTCGCCCGCTATAGTAGTGTATGGTGCTCGCTTCAAGCCGCATGAGTGATCTTTGGGCACGTTTCCCTGGGACATTGGTTTTTTTGAACATGCCCGGGCTGCAGAAAACACTTGCGAGCATGCTTGGGTAAAGCCGTTAGACACAATAAACGTCAACTCAGAGGTGGTTGAGCGCTTTGATATGTTCTTTCTTTGTTGTATCGCCTCGTGTGCTGTTGCTGGCGGGCGCCACGGGCGGGAACGTGCTATTGAGTATTTAGCAAAGCGCGCTTACATATCAGCTCAATCTGTGTTCCGGCTGCTTTGTTTCGGCTACTGTAATGTATTTAAAACGTGTCCCAATGCTTGAATACGGCCCTAAAACCCATACCTTAGATTTGCAGATAAAGATTTTCTGAGGGTCATCATTATGCGAATGGACAAACTCACCAGCAAGTTTCAGTTGGCATTACAAGATGCGCAGTCGCTGGCGATCGGGCGCGACCATCAGTTTATAGAACCTGTTCACCTGATGATCGCGCTACTCGATCAGGACGGCGGTAGCGTGCGGCATCTCTTGACTCAGGCCGATGTCAACGTCAATTGGCTGCGCTCGCAACTGGGCGAGGCGCTGGACCGT
>DATACK010000355.1:0-12551 GCA_036259115.1 Gammaproteobacteria bacterium
GTTCGGCAAGCCGCCGTGCCGTAATGTAATCTTTCGCGGCCCAGCAGGCCAATGCCACGGCCTACGCGCCGCTGGAACTTGGCAGTGCGCAGCAGAAGTTAAAACACGCTCGCGCAGCGATGGCCGCGAAAGATTACATTACGGCACGGCGGCTTGCCGAACAGGCAGAGGTGGAGGCGCAGCTCGCGCAGGCTAAATCGCAATCCGCCGCGGCACAACAATCCTTACAGCAGGTGCGTGAGAGCATTCGCGTGTTGCGCGAGCAGCTCGCTAGTGACAGCGCCATCGACACCGCCACGCCAAAATATAACGTGATTTTGCCGTATCCTGCGACTGACGAGCGGCAATAGCTCGGGGGGCAACAATGACCACAGCCACCCTCGGCAGTCTGTTTTCTTTGTTGGTAGTTTCTATGTTTGTCACCGCAGGCTGCGTCATCATGCCCAAGGAAAATGAGGCCCTGAATGAAGCGCGCATGGCCTACGTGCAGGCCGCTAACGATCCGCAGATCGTGGAATATGCATCGCTTACGCTGCGCGACGCGCAGGACGCGCTGAACGAGACGCAACGCTTGGTCAATGCTGACGCGGATCAAGGCGCTATTGTGCACCACGCATACTTGACCAAGCAGCATATCGCGATTGCCCGCGAACTCGCCCAGCAGGGCGCGGCTGAGGAGGAGATTAGACAGGCGGAGGCCGAGCGTCAGCAGATTCTGCTGGAGGCTCAAACCCAAGAGGCCAGACGGGCATGGGATTTAGCTGAACAGCGTGCCCAAGAGGCCAATCAGGCGCAGGCGTTGGCCCAAGCGCGTGCGCGGGAGGCTGAGATGGCGCGCCAGCAAGCGGCGCGGGCGCAGGAGAGGGCACAAGAAATGGCGGCCAAGGCACAACAACTGACGGAACGAGTGAGAGATCTTAAGGCCCAAGAGACCGAACGCGGCCTGGTGGTAACCTTGGGCGATCTCTTGTTCGATGCCGGCGAGGCCCAACTCAAGCCAGCCGGCACGCAGGCGATCGACAAGCTGGCGGAGTTCTTGAAGCAGTACCCCGAGCGCAATATTCTGATCGAGGGCTACACCGACAGCACGGGCGATGCGGCGTTTAACCAGCAATTATCCGAACGGCGCGCCAATGCAGTGCGCGATGCGCTGCTCGCGGATGCCATCAGTCCCGATCGCATGCGCACCATCGGTTATGGCGAGCAGTTTCCAGTTGCGAGTAATGCGACCTCCGACGGCCGGCAGCAAAATCGGCGCGTGGAGGTCATCATCTCGGATAAGGAAGGCAGCATTCCGAATCGCGCCAACTAAGACATCAAGTCAATCAGCATCGGTCGACGCCGGGCTCCCAAGCGGCGGCACGTGAGTAAGGAGCCTATGTTTGAACTGACCGGCGTGTCCAAGCGCTATGGCGACTTGACGGCGCTGGCGCGGACTGATTTGATTTTTGAGTCTGGCCGTACCACCGTACTCATCGGGCCTAGCGGGTCGGGCAAATCGACGGTGCTGCGCCTTCTGGTGCGGCTTATTCCGCCTGATACTGGCATCGTACGTTTCGCAGGACAAATCCTGACCGATGATAACGCCGGTCTCCTGCGCCGGCGCATGGGCTTTGTGGTACAGGAGGGTGGCTTATTTCCGCACTTGTCCGCGCAAGACAATATGGCCCTCATGGCGCGCTATCTCGGCTGGCGCAAGGCGCGCATCAGCGCGCGGATCAGTGAGCTTGCCGAACTTACGCATTTCCCTATTGATGCACTAACGCGTTTCCCAGCGCAACTCTCCGGTGGACAACGTCAGCGGGTCAGCCTAATGCGCGCACTCATGCTGGATCCGGATGTGTTATTGATGGATGAGCCGCTCGGTGCGCTGGACCCCATGATTCGCTTTGAACTACAAGACGAGCTCAAATCTATCTTTCGCCTGCTTAACAAGACCGTGGTTATCGTCACGCACGACTTGAGCGAGGCGGGGTTTTTTGCCGATACCATCTTGCTCATGCGCGATGGCCAGATCGTGCAGCAAGGCATGCTTGCGCAGCTCCTGCAGGCACCCGCGAACGAGTTCGTGCAAAAGTTCATCCGCGCGCAACGCGGTTCGATTTTGCCGCTCGACAGATAGCCTTGGACGACATCAGGTTTCATCTGACCGAGTCCATTTGCCCTCGCTCTCAGGGTAAACTCCGCGAGCAGCAATCCGGCTATGCCAAAGGCGTAGACCGAAGGATCTCTACCCACCGTGCATGTAGGCAGATTCTGTGCCTAGGCAGGGCAATTAAATATGCAGGAATTCCCTGGCTTAGAGCCTGTCCTGAGTAAAACATGAGGGTCGGTTTTATTTGCTCAGAATGACAAATCCAAGATCCCGCAGCAGGGCAGGCGTAAGGTGGCTTGTATATGCGGCGTTGCTTATGAGAGCGTTGTTTGCGCCGGCCAAAGCCATACCTGAGGTGCACGTAGGCTCCAAGCAATTTACTGAGTCCGTGATCTTGGGTGAGATCGCAACGCAGCTCATTCGTCAGGCGGATGTGCGCGCCAGCCATAGTGCTGGCTTGGGTGGTACACGCATGCTGTGGAGTGCGCTGCTGAGCGGCGACATCGACGCGTATCCGGAGTATACGAGCACCCTCGCGCAGGAGATTTTTTCCGGCGAAGTCAAAGGATCACGTCGACTGCGGACCACTTTGCGGCAACAAGGTGTTCTTATAAGCCGGTCTTTGGGTTTCAACGACACCTATGCCATCGGTATGCTCCGTGAGCGCGCCAGACAACTCGGCGTACACACGATCTCGGATCTCGCCTCCCATCCTAATTTGAAGTTCGGTTTCAGCAACGAGTTTATGGATCGCGCTGACGGCTGGCCGGGCTTGCGCGCATGTTATGATCTGCCGCAGACAGATGTGCGCGGATTGGATCACGATTTGGCCTATCGCGCGCTGGCGAGCGGTGATATCGATGCCACCGACCTCTATAGCACGGACGCCGAGATCCGTTATTACGATCTGATCGTGCTCAAAGATGACCATGCCTATTTCCCAAGATACGAAGCCGTGTGGCTTTATCGCGCCGGCTTGGCGCGACAGGCGCCCAGTGCGCCACGCGCCCTGCGCCGGGTGGAAGGGCGCATCTCGCGTGCTGAGATGACGGACATGAACGCACGGGTCAAGCTCGACGGTATGCCGCCCTCAGAGATCGCCGCGGAGTTTCTCATGCACGAGTTCGGTATTGAAGCGGATGTCAGGCGTCCAAGCATGTGGGCCGACATCATGCGGCACACGCGCGAGCACCTGGTGTTGGTGCTGGTCTCTTTGACCGCAGCGGTAATCATCGCCATCCCATTAGGCATCGCGGCGGCGCGAATGCGGCGTTTAGGGCAGGTGATCTTAAGCGTCACCGGCATCATCCAGACCATCCCCGCGCTCGCGCTATTGGTGTTCATGATCCCGTGGCTTGGTATCGGCGGCCCGCCCGCCATCGTGGCTCTGTTTCTTTACAGCCTTTTGCCGATCGTGCGCAACACGTATACGGGGCTACGCGAGATTTCGCCTGAAATTAGAGAGTCTGCCGAGGCGCTGGGCCTGCCCGCCGGCAGTCGACTGCGACTTGTGGAACTGCCGATCGCCATACCGACTATTCTGGCTGGCATAAAGACCTCGGCGATCATCAATATCGGCACCGCGACCTTAGGGGCGCTGATTGGGGCGGGAGGTTACGGCCAGCCTATCTTGACCGGTATTCGGCTGGACGATATGGGCCTTATCTTGCAAGGTGCGGTGCCGGCCGCTCTGCTGGCGCTAGTGGTACAAGGTCTATTTGAGCTTGCGGAGCGCTATCTATCGCCCAAAGGATTGAGACCTGGCATTCCCAGGGAATAGGATGCGGACCATGGGCGCCGGTGAAATTAATAAGCTTGACGATGATTGTCGCGGATGATTTGGTGCGCAGCCTTTGACAATCTTCATGAATGCGCCAAAACTTAAGCAAGACAAAAACTATTCGCGACAGGAGGCGTGTCATGCCAGAAGGCAAAATCTACGAAGTTCCCTCCGCGATCGCTAAGCGGGCGCATATCGATCATGCAAAATATGAGCAGATGTATAAGCGCTCGGTGGACGATCCGGAAGGGTTCTGGGCCGAGCAGGCCGAAACCTTTCTCGACTGGTTTGAATCTTGGGACAAGGTACTGGATTGGGATTTCGAAAAGGGACATATCCGCTGGTTTGAAGGCGGCAAACTCAACGCCACACATAACTGTCTGGATCGACATCTCGATACCCGCGGGGATCAGGCCGCCATCATCTGGGAGAGCGATGACCCCAAAGATAGTCAAACTCTCACTTATCGCGAGTTACATCAGCAGGTCTGTAAATTTGCTAATGTGCTGAGAGACTGCGAGGTCAAGAAGGGCGATCGGGTGTGCATCTACATGCCTATGATCCCGCAAGTGGCCGTTGCCATGCTGGCCTGCGCGCGTATCGGCGCGATCCACTCCGTGGTATTCGGTGGCTTTTCACCAGAGGCCTTGAAGGACCGCATCCAGGACTCGGATTGCCGAATCGTGATAACGGCCGACGAGGGTGTACGCGGTGGCAAGAAGATTCCACTGAAAAAAAACACCGACAAGGCACTGAAAGCGTGCCCTAACGTGCATACTGTGATCGTGGTCAAGCGCACCGGGGGTGATATCGAGTGGACAGAAGGACGCGACCGCTGGTATCAGGAGCTAATGAATGATGCCTCGACCGACTGTGCGGCAGAAAAGATGGACGCCGAGGATCCACTCTTTATTCTCTATACCTCAGGCTCCACGGGCAGTCCCAAGGGTGTGCTGCATACCACGGGGGGTTATCTGCTCTACGCCGCAGCCACGCATAAATATGTATTCGATTACCACGACGGAGACGTCTATTGGTGCACCGCCGATGTCGGCTGGGTGACCGGACACTCGTATATTCTTTATGGGCCATTGGCAAACGGCGCGACCACCCTAATGTTCGAAGGTCTGCCGACCTACCCGGACGCCAGTCGTCACTGGCAGGTGGTGGATAAGCATAAGGTTAATATCTATTACACCGCGCCTACCGCCATCCGCGCGCTGCTTGGACAGGGCGATGACTTTGTTAAGCAAAGCTCGCGCAAGAGCCTGCGGATTCTCGGAACGGTCGGCGAGCCCATCAATCCTGAGTCTTGGGAGTGGTTCCACCGCGTAGTAGGCGAGGGTCGCTGCCCGATTGTGGATACTTGGTGGCAGACCGAGACCGGCGGGATCATGATCACGCCCCTGCCGGGAGCCACGGCGTTGAAGCCAGGGTCGGCAGCAAAGCCATTCTTCGGCGTAGTGCCGGCGCTGATGGACGACCAGGGCAAGGCGCTTGAGGGACCCGCGACCGGTAGCCTGGTCATCAAACAACCCTGGCCCGGTCAGATGCGCACTGTGTATGGTGATCACCAGCGCTTCGTCGACACCTATTTCAAGCTTTACCCAGGCGTCTACACTAGCGGCGACGGTGCGCGGCGAGATGAGGATGGTTATTATTGGATCACCGGTCGGGTCGATGACGTGATCAATGTCTCCGGTCATCGCATGGGCACAGCCGAAATAGAAAGCGCGCTAGTACAGCACGAATCGGTCGCCGAGGCCGCGGTAGTCGGCTTCCCGCACGAGACAAAAGGGCAGGGCATTTACTGCTACGTTACTTTGAAACAAGGCAAAGAGGGTTCGGAAGAACTGAGAAAAGAGCTGGTGCAAATGGTGCGAGACGAGATCGGCGCAATAGCCAAACCCGACGTGATCCACTGGACACCGAGCCTGCCGAAGACGCGCTCCGGCAAGATTATGCGCAGAATCTTGCGCAAGGTGGCCGCCAACGAATTGGAAGACCTGGGTGATACCTCCACCTTGGCTGATCCTTCCGTAGTGGATGACTTGATCGAAAATCGGGCGAATAAATAATAAAAGCCTTGAATAACTGCAAGCTATCGTTTGGGAGAAGCTAGGAGTGGCATCCTCCCATCGGGATGGCTCCTACAAGTTTGAAGGGGAGCGACACCCTCGGCGCGATCTTGTTTTTGTTCTGGCTAGGGCATGTGGCATAGGGATTCTTAGACAATTGGACGTAGGCGGGTTTGGCAGAGCATAACCCAGCATGGGAGGTCGCTATTAGCTGGAATTTGCAAGCTCACCCCAGCTTACGTTGCTTGAGTGCACAAGAAAGGAACCCATCGCGTGGAGCGAGGCGTAAGATGCCTGGCGCCCACACATGGAAGTGCGAGTCGGGCTTTGCAGGTATGGCAGGATAGCCATCGCCAACAAGGCATTATCCCGCTGCGGTCAGCCGCTACACTTTCCCGATCTCGTCTGAGACAATAGGACGCTTGCTTCCGGACGCGGCCCTAACCGTTGCTCCAGCTTCCACAAGCAGGTAACCCATGGACGTATCCTCTAACGCATCGCCTCGTGTACCTCCTGCGACGCAATTCCTCGATTTTTCTCAGCCGTTTAAGATGCGCCGCGGCGGTGTGCTGCCCGAGCTGCGCGTGGCGTATGAGACCTGGGGCAGTCTGAACGCCGACCGCGACAACGCCGTGCTGCTATTCACCGGGCTTTCGCCCAGTGCGCACGCCTGTTCATCCGCCGAAGACCCCTCACCAGGCTGGTGGGAGTACATGGTCGGAGCTGGCAAGCCGATCGATACCGAGCGTTTCTTTGTGATATGTGTCAACTCGCTTGGCAGTTGTTTTGGCTCGACAGGCCCCGCCTCGATCAATCCTGCGACCGGCAAACCCTATCGGCTCGACTTCCCGGTACTGACAGTCGAAGACATCGCCGCCGCTGGCCATGAAGTTCAGCGTATGCTGGGTATCGAACGCCTGCGAGCGGCAGTTGGCGCCTCCTTAGGCGGCATGACAGCAATGGCCTATGTGATGCAGTTCCCGCGCGAGGTTGCCAGCCTAGTGCTGATTTCAACGGCAGCGCGAGCGAGCGCGTTTGCCATCGCGATGCGCTCGCTGCAGCGCGAAATTATACGCTCTGATCCCCTTTGGCAGGGCGGTAACTATCCACCTGATCAACAGCCCATGACTGGCATGTGTCTGGCACGCAAGCTTGGATTGATCTCGTATCGCTCCGCGCAGGAGTGGCAGCAGCGTTTCGGCCATCTCGAGGTCGCCAGACGAAACAGGGACCTGTTCGGTATTCTGTACGAGATCGAATCTTACCTTGATTACAACGCGCGCAAATTCAGTGGCGGTTTCGATGCCAACTGCTATTTATATCTGTCGCGCACCATGGATCTGTTTGATGCGGCCGCGCATGGAGGCACGCTTGAGGCGGCAATGGCCAGAGCCGCCGTGGAGCGCACGCTGATTATCGGTGTGGAATCCGATGTTCTGTTTCCTCTGTATCAGCAACAGGAACTGGCAGACGCGCTACGCCAGGTTGAGCGTGAGGTGCGGTTTTTGCAGCTTGCATCGATCAATGGCCATGACTCGTTTCTGATCGACCGTGAACGTTTCGCGCCTGTGATGAAGGCATTTTTTGCCGAGCATTAACGCTGTTCGCGCTCGCCTATCGGTACGTAGTCGCGTGGACAATAGCCCGTATACAGTTGGCGCGGACGACCGATGCGGGCTTGGGGGTCGCCCATCATCTCCATCCAGTGCGAGAGCCAGCCCACCGTACGCGCGAGCGCGAAGATCACGGTGAACATGTTCATCGGGATGCCCATCGCCCGCAGGATGATGCCGGAGTAGAAATCTACATTGGGATAAAGCTTGCGCTCAATGAAGTAGTCGTCCTCTAAAGCGATGCGCTCTAGTTCCATGGCGACCTCAAACAGCTTTTCATTCGGATTGTTATCGCCCAACTCCGCTAAGATGTCATGGCAACTCTTGCGGATGATCTTAGCGCGCGGATCGTAGTTCTTATACACGCGATGTCCAAAGCCCATTAGCCGAAAGCGGTCATTTTTGTTTTTGGCGCGCGTAACATAGTGCTTGACGTCATGATCGGATTTGACGATGCGCTCCAACATGCATATCACAGCCTCATTGGCACCGCCATGTGCAGGACCCCACAGTGAACCGATGCCTGCGGTTACCGCGGCATAAGGACTGGCCTCGGAGCTGCCGGCCAGGCGTACGGTCGAGGTGGAGGCATTCTGTTCATGGTCTGCATGTAAGATCAAGATCAAGTCCAGCGCGCGCACTACAGTCTCGCTAAGCGTATACGATCGGGTTGGCAACCCGAACATCATGTGCAGGAAGTTATGCGTGTAGTCCAGATCGTTCCTTGGATACATGAATGGATGGCCGATCGCGTACTTGTAGCACCAGGCAGCAATCGTGGGCATCTTTGCGATGAGCCGATGTGCGGACTGCTCGCGCACCTGTGGATTATGCACGTCCATGGTGCTGTGGTAGAAAGCGGAGAGCGCGCCAACCGTACCTACCATAATCGCCATCGGATGGGCGTCATGGCGAAAGCCGCTGAAAAATCCGCGTATGGCCTCATCTAGCAGACTATGACTGGTGATGCTCTCGTTGTATTGCAGTAGCTGCTCCGGCGTTGGTAGCTCGCCATACAGCAATAAATAACATACCTCTGGATAGGTGCTGTGCTCGGCTAATTGCTCGATGGGATAGCCACGATATAGCAAGATACCCTTGTTGCCATCGATGAAGGTGATCCGGCTCTCGCAACTAGCCGTGGACATGAAACCAGGATCGAAGGTGAAGTAACCCAACTCCTTGTACAGCTTTCTGATATCGATGGCGTTTGGCCCAGCGGTGCTTTTTAGCACCGGCAATTTTACCTGTTTGCCCGTAGCGTCGTCGATTACCGTAATGGTCTTTTCATCAGCCATGCTCACCCCCCGGTGGTACGTGTCCAGTATTTAAGGCAATAAGGATGGAAACGATCTTGCGATTCCAAATGCCCCGCGCTGTGGTTTGCAGCGGGTGTTCCATGCATTAGCGGGATTGTGGCAGGCTGCGGGCCTGCCTTAGCGGATGGCGTAGTCTATCACTACAAACGCCGGTCAAGGCAAGTGTACCGCCTGCCGGCTGGGTCGCCTCAGTGTATCTCTGTATGAAAATCAAGGCTCTCTCCTTAATCGTTCGGCGAGCGTGGCGCATTCCTGTGGGGTGTTGACGTTGAGAAATGTGTCCGGGCAGTCGGCGAAATCCGCCAATGTCGTCCGATGGCGCGCATACCAGCGATCCATCTTGCGTTCGCCTGCCTTAAGAAAGTCCAGTAGGCTGGCGATGAGCTCCTGCCTGAGCAATGAAAAAACAGGCTGCATGCGTTCGCCACTGTGAGCGACGGCGATATCAGCCTGTTCGCGCACGAGCGCTTGGTGCAGACGTGGGCCTAGATCGCCAGGCAGCAGCGGACTGTCACAAGGCGCAGTCAGAAGATAAGGGGTTTTGATCCTCATCATGCAGCTCGCGATTCCGGCCAGCGGCCCCTGAAAGTCGCTCAAGTTGTCGGATACGACCGGATACCCGTAGCGTGCGTAGTCGTCCAGGTTACGGTTGGCGTTGATCACGAGCGTGCCGGTCTGGGCCCTCACGATTTCGAGCGCATATTCGATCATCGGCCTGCCATTGAGCTCGACCAATCCCTTGTCCTGCCCGCCCATACGCCGCGCGCGTCCGCCGGCCAGGATGACGCCCGTGATATCGTTGCGGGGGTAAGCGATCATCAAAGATGCACGATGGGAGTTACTCGAGCTGCATGATCAATGCAATTTCACGCGCGCTTTGCCTGGACTGGTGAGCCAATTAGCCAAGGTCGATAGCATCACCCAGATCGGTCCGTGCAACGCCTGCTGGTGCATCTTGTACAGCATTAGATAGGCCATACGCGCCAGCCAGCCCTGTATCATAATCGCGCCTGCCTGCCTGCCCATTAGATTACCCATAAGATTGCCGACCGTATCGAAGCGGCTCAGACTTACCAGCGAGCCATAATCCTTATACACGTATTCCGGTAGAGATTGGCCTTTGAGCCGACGGCGCATGGATGTCACTAGCATCGACGCTTGCTGATGCGCGGCCTGCGCTCGCGGTGGCACGGTCTCATCAGTTCCCTTGCGAGGGCAACTGGCGCAGTCACCAAAGGCGAAAATAGAATTGTCGCGGGTAGTTTGCAAAGTTAGCCTGACCTTCAGTTGATTGATGTTGTTGGTTTCCAGTCCATCCAGATGACGTAAGAATTCCGGTGCGCGGATACCGGCCGCCCATACTTTAACTTCCGCCGGCACGTATTTGCCGCTGGCGGTAAAAAAGCCGCCGGCATCCACCCGCTCGATGCGTTCGTTGACCAGTACCTCAACTCCGATCTTATCCAATGTCTCGACGACGCTGACCGAGATCTTCTCCGGCAGCATGGGCAATACGCGATCGGCGGCCTCAATCAAGGTAATCCGGATTTCTTCCTCGGTGGGCGGCCGCTCGAGGCCATGTGTGCCCATGATCTCCAGCGCCCGCCGCAACTCTGCGGTTAATTCCACTCCGGTTGCGCCTGCACCCGCAATGGCGATATTGATCCGCTCTTCGCGCGAGACATCTTGGCGGCTACTGACGCGGAAGTAGCGGTTTAGCAGTCGCCGGTGAAAGCGATCCGCCTGCTCGCGTGTGTCCAGGAAAAAGCAATGCTCACGTACGCCCGGGATGCCGAAATCATTCGTGGTGCTACCGACGGCGAAGATCAAGGTGTCGTATTTCAAGGTGCGCGCGGGCACGATCTCGTCGCCCTGTTCATCAAGAATCGGAGCCAAGCAAATTTCTTGTTGTGCCCTGTTCAAGCCGTCGACAGTGCCCAGCCGGAAACGAAAATGATGCGCACGAGCATGAGACAAATAATTCAATTCATCCACTTCCGAATTCAAAGTGCCCGCGGCGACCTCGTGTAGCAGAGGCTTCCATAAATGCGTGGGTGCGACATCAACCAACGTGATCGCCGCTTTATTGTGCTTACCGAGCTTATCGCCAAGCTTGGTGGCGAGTTCAAGGCCACCGGCGCCGCCGCCCAGGATGACGATGTGATGGGGATCGGACATCATTATCGCAATATATGGTCTCAAGTTAATAAAACCTACGGATTATACGTGGCATGTTGCAGTCCACAAAATTTATAATTGTGTTCTTAAAGTACTGAGCCGTGCTCAGGAGGCTGACATGCAGGCGAACGTGAACATAAATGCCCACGACCGCACCGAAATTGAGGCGGCGGTCTATCGCCGACTCATCGAGCACTTACGCGCACATCCCGAGGTGCAGAATATCGACCTTATGAACCTGGCGGATTTCTGTCGCAACTGCCTGTCCAAGTGGTATCGGGCAGCTGCGGAGGAGCGTGGCATCACCATCGATTACGAGCAGGCACGGGAGATCGTATATGGTATGCCCTATGCCGAATATAAGCAGAAATACCAGAAGGAGGCCTCACCGACTCAACAGGCGGCCTTTAAGGCGAGTCAGCGCAACAAGGCTTAAAGTTCAAGCGGGTGCGCATCGGCCGGATCGGCGCGTCAATCCGAGCGTTCTCACGGAAGCGCGAGCTGACGATGGCTCGCGCTCATGTATTTTACTCTACTGATCAATCACCATACATATTTAATACCTTTGCCTACGAATTGGATTGCATCAAAGCAGCGTTGTGCGGCTTTGTAGAGAGATGCAACTACGGATGCGCTCTGCTTAGCGACTTCCAAGCAGCCGGACGTGCGGTGCTTGCATTCCATCATCGGCGATTGGGTTTCGCTCTTTGGATGATTACTCGGACAGAGGGCGATGATTGGATCGTGCCTCACAGCGAGGATTATGGTTACGACATCGCTCCGGGTGCGGTTTTTCAATGGGCCGATTCCTTCTGCTCAGAGATGGTGAAGGGCAATGGACCTCGTATCAAACCGCGTTCGGAAGTCGTCTCTACATATGCCACGGCGCGGACCGGCCGTCAGGCCAGACCAAAGCGTATATTGGCCAACCTCTTATCGGCGCGGATGGAGGGCTGTTTAGCACCCTGTGCGCCATTCATCCCTCGCCCCAATCGGAATCCATCGTGGACGAGCAAGAACGCGTGGACTTGTTTGCAGCTATGTTGAGCACCATTCTTCAGGCTAAGCTTAGCGCTGCAGAGGAGGTTTGCCGTTCCGAGAGACTTCAAGCGGAAGCACTGACGGATGCATTGACCCACCTGTACAACCGGCCGGGCTGGAATCGCCTTTTGGCCACCGAGGGGGATCTCTGCCGCTGGCATGGTCATCCAATAGCAATCTTAACTGTCGATCTCGATCATCTGAAGCTTGTAAATGATACACAAGGGCATGCCGCGGGCGATGCGCTTATCGTACGTGCAGGCTCTGTGTTGCGCCAAGCTGTTCGCTCATCCAACATCGTGGCCGGCTTAGGCAGCGATGAATTTGGCGTGCTTAGCGTCGAGTGTGATCGTGCTGGCGGAGAAGCACTGCTTAAGCGCATTCGAAGGTGCTGACTGACGCTCACGTCAAGGCCTCCATGGAACTTGCCATACGCAATCCATCGGT
>DATACK010000356.1:0-2170 GCA_036259115.1 Gammaproteobacteria bacterium
CAAGACCAGCAGAATCCTTTATGATCAATTCCGGATTTCCAGTGCATGAGAATTTTGATTTTATTAGCGGTGCTGATCTTTGGATCAACAGCTTATCTGACTCAAAAGTATTTGATCGCATCTGAACATATTGTCCCTGCAGAGAGAGAAAAAAGTCTACCCAAGATAGACAAAGACCATACCGAGCGTTGGTGGCAGCCCAACTCTAGGCCGTCTAAATTGGCGTCCGACCCTTGACCGGATTTTGGACCTGTTGGACTACCACTGTTGCCTGGTTGGTTGGTACCTCATAGCGTTGAGAGAAAGGTCCCTCGACCTCCTTGTAGCCGTTCGGGAGGTAGATGATCGTTGATCGATCGGAGCAGTCTTTGCCAGGCGGGATGAGTTCGACGTTGCCCTGGTCTCCTCCGCTGCCAAGCTGTTCGAGGTGATGCGGCTCCGCCCGCATCTGGCGCCTCTGCTTGGTCAAGGAAAAAACCCCATCGCTGAGGGCCTGTTGCTGTGCCACGGTGATCGCCAGCACCTTTTGGGCTTCCTCCAGCGTGGGCACACCACAAAGCGCCGGGATGCGCAGCACCATGCGATTGGCATCCTTGAGCGGGCCCACCCCGTGCTGCTTGCTCAGGCCAAAGAGCGATTCGATGGGGTCGGAGCTGATGGGCAAGCCCACTTCTTCGAGGCCAAGCTCTTTGGCTGTCTCGAGCTGATGGTGGAGATAGCGGGCAAACGCCTGGCGCACACGGACCGATGCCATGGTATCCAGCAGGGGGTCGCACTGGGTCAGGGTGTCGTGGGTGAGCCCCCGGGTTTTGAGCATCTTTTGGCACGCCAGAAGCGCCACGGCATCGTCTCGAAACTGGCGGAGCAAGGTGCGACAGGCGGGCAACTCATCCAGGCACGTGCGCAACTTCGCCACTACCGAGCCGGTCTTGGCCCGGCCCGCTGGCAACAGACCCAACACCCAATCGGCCCAGCGCACCAAGCGGTGCACATGCATGAAGCGCGCCTTGGTTTGGACTTTGGGCGGTGCCAGACAGGCCAAAACGGTGTGCTTGAGGCGACTCGACACCCGGCCGCACGCCGATAGAAAGGTCGAAAACTGCGGGTGCGTCTCATAGCGCCGCTTGAGCATATTGGCCACGGCGTGCGAGATGTCGTCGATCACCGGGCTGCCCCGTCCCCGCTCGCTCAACACGTCGACGGCTCTTTTGAGCTCGCTGCCACCGTCTTTGAGGTAGGCCGCGGGGCGGCCCACCACTGAGATGACACGCTCGAGCAGGTCTGCCAAGCATTCACCGGTCCAGGAGGGCGATACGGCGACCGCGACACCGTGCACGTGTTGAAAGCCCGGGGCACAACCGGCGAGTGGGTCGTGGTAGGCATCGAGCGCCAGCACACTGAGCAGCTTGCCCGTGCCGAGCGTGATGCTGGTGTCAATCATCCAGATCAAGCCGTTGGTAAACGGCAGCAAGGGCCTGGCCGCGCCTTGAAGCAGCCGCACCGACTGCATGCGCACCATCGACAGGCGTGTCACCCAATTGATGACGGTTTGGGGGCACGGGGCCTTGCCAATACCCCGCCGGAGGGCCAACACGTGCAGCACGCGTGAGACGGCGCGAAAGCTGATGCGAGCGCCTGCAAACAGGGTCAGCGCCAGCCACACCCGCTGCACCTTGAGGTTGGCAGGTTGGACTTCTTTTTGGTGCAGGTGCTTTTTGGCCTCTTTGAGGGCCCGTTTGGCACCGTCGCGCTCCTGGCGAAGGCGCGCGAGTTCTTTTCGCAGGTAGCGATTTTGCTCGGCTCGTTCTGTAGCCTTTTGTTGCCACTGCTGGCGGCTCTGTTTGAGTTTGGATTGCTGGCTCATGCGGCACCCCCTGGTCAAGACCCGTCACCCCGGGCGTTGGACGCTCTGGAATCCGGCTGACCAGGATAGCGAAGCTCAGGTGGCCATGCACCATGAAAGTGAATGGGGACCGAGGCCGACATGAGCACCTGGTGGCGAGGCCCAAATTCTGGGCAAGAAAATCGAGCCTTTTTGGCCGTTCTTGGACGGCCTAAAATTACTCCCCTCGATCTAGAGAATACTCGGTAGATATTCGGGGATCAATTTCTACTTGCACAATACCTCATTGTCCTTGGTGTGGTCGAAAGTTCCCGACATCGTTAGCGG
>DATACK010000357.1:0-1831 GCA_036259115.1 Gammaproteobacteria bacterium
AGCTAGTGTAGTGTCCACGATTTAGCTGGACAAACGTTTACGGCTTTTAGGCTCAGTGCAGCCGGGCTTGATCTGTTCCAGAGTCTGACGGCACCGAGCGAGTTTGGCAACGATGGATTCCACCGTAGCCGTCCAGACAAAGGGTCTCGGATTCTCGTTCCAGGCGGCGAGAAACTCTCGAATGGCGAGTTCGAGATCCTTCACGCTGAAAAATGAATCACGGCGAATGCGCTTGTTGGTCAGTTCGGCGAACCAGCGCTCGATGAGGTTCAGCCAGCTGCAGCTGGTAGGTATGTAATGAATAGTAAAGCGGGGGTGCTTGTCGAGCCATGCTTTCACCTCGGCATGGCCATGACTGCCGTAGTTGTCCATCACAAGGTGCAGAGCGGTGTCACCCGGAAACTCGCGCTGGATGCGGCGAAGAAACTTTAGGAACTCCTGGTGACGATGACGTTTTTGAAAATCGCCGATGACCTTGCCCGCAAGCAGATCGAGCGCGGCGAACAACGTCGTTGTTCCGTTCCGTTTGTAATCATGTGTCATCGTTCCGCATCGACCCTTCTTCAGGGGCAGGCCCGGCTGAGTCCGATTTAAGGCCTGAATCTGGCTCTTTTCATCGACGCAGAGGACGATCGCCTTGTCAGGTGGATTCAGGTACAGCCCAACAACATCAGTCAGCTTCTCAAGGAACTTCGGATCGCGTGAAAGTTTGAACGTTTTGGTCTGATGCGGCTTAATGTTATGGGTCCGCCAGAGGTTGTTCACGGTCGACTTGCTCATCCCCTGACTGGCAGCCATAAGCCGGCAACTCCAATGCGTGTTGCCCTTCGGTTTTGACTGTAAAGTTGCGTCGATGACTGCCTTGATGTGCTCCGGCCCATAGGTCGGCTTGCGTCCGCGGCCGGCTGCGATCTCCCATAAGCTGTTCAGACCCTGGTCGAGGAAACGCTTCCGCCAGAGCCGCACCGTTTTCCGGTTGATGCCCAGTTTCCAGGCAACGGCCGATTCACTCTCACCCTGTGCCAGAGCCAATAGAACGCGACATCGCATTGCGACCTGCTGGGGCGTTCCCAATGCTGCCAGCCATTGCTCAATCTGCCTTTGCTCTTCTGCCGATACGGTCAGCGTCGACGTCGAACGAGGCATACCCGAGTGTATGGCAGTCTGCCAAATCTGTCCAGCTATTTGCTGGACACTACACTAGGAAGTACTATCAAACTTCTCGGCTGTCCGCGTCGCACGCCCCGGACTGCGCAATAACCGTCAGGATCGATCACGCCTTTGCCTCAAATCGGAGTTGACCCGCACTCCGCGAGTTAGTCTCTCGGCATCCTGCAGCCTCTGGATACTGCGGATGGACTCGAGCGCAGCTCCGAGCAGTTCATCGATTTCTCATTCCGAATGTCCGAACGGTCCCTGTCGTCAGTGACTTGTCTCGCGTCGGTCGACGTTGTGTTCGACATGCGCTCGGTACCGCTCGGACCGATGCAGTACGACCCAACCGTCTTCAGTCCGCGTCATCTTCGCCTTCGGCCGTGTCGCCTTCCCATTCCCGACCCCGGCGCCTAGCGGGAACGAAAGATCCGTTCTGGTCCTTCGGGGGGAGGTCGATACACCTCGACGTACCAGAGCGCCATCTTGTTGATCTCATGAACCTGTGCCTCTCGGTTCCGGGCATCGATGTAACTGTCCCAGGCAGCAGCACGTTCGACCCAATGGTGCTTTTGCGCCCACCGTCCTACCTGACGCTGTGGGCCAGCGATTTGTTGTTCCGAGGTTTTGTTGCCTTGACCACTCCAGCGCTATACTGCTGCTGCGATGCCTGATTTCC
>DATACK010000358.1:0-17281 GCA_036259115.1 Gammaproteobacteria bacterium
GGCGGTGGCTTCAGCGTCCGTGAAGGATCAAGTGCATTGCAGAGACTCATCGTACTCGCGGGCCTGATCGGTGCGGCGCTCTTCTGTGGCGACGCGGAGCTGACACCGCGAGTTCAGTGCTCTCGGCGGTTGAAGGCCTTGGGGTACGCTCCGCTGCGTTTGATCCATACGTCATCCCGATATCGGCTGGCATATTGATCGCGCTGTTGCATCTACAGCGCTATGGAACTGCCAAAGTTGGTGCGCTGTTTGGGCCGATCATGATCCTGCGGTTTTTCGCATTAGCTGCGGCAGGCTTCTACGGCATCGTTCAGCATCCTGAAATTCTGGGCGCCCTCTCCCCGCTATACGCGCTCACGTTCCTTACTGAGCACGGCTTCGCCTCGTTCTCGCAGTATTAGGTGCGGTATTGCTCGCATTCACTGGTGGCGAGGCGCTATACGCTGATATGGGATACTTTGGCAAGGGCTCAATCCGTATCGCGTGGTTTGGCTTGGTGTTTCCGGCGCTTGCGCTCAATTACCTGGGACAACGCGCGCTAGTCGCCGCTGATCTGCCGGCGCTTGAGAACCCGTTCTATCTACTTTTCCCGCACTGGCCCTTTTTCCAATGGTCACACTCGCAACCGCAGCGACAGTGTTTGTTTCACAGGCTGTGATCTCGGGCACTTATTCGTTGACTAAGCAAGCGATTCAGTGAGGCTTTTTGCCGCGCATGAATGTCATACAGACCTCGGTGCAAAAAATTGGCCAGATCTATCTACCAACCGTCAATTGGACGCTGCTCGTGGCCGTATTGGGCACGGTGCTCGGCTTCGGTTCCTCGTCAAACCTCGCCTCTGCCTACGGCGGGGCCGTCACCGGCACAATGCTGGTGACGGCCTTCCTCACCTTCTTCGTGACCCGGTACGGCTGCGGTTACAACTTGCTGTTATGTATTCTTGCGGCCGGATTTTTCCTCTGCATCGATACCGCATTTTTTTCTCAAGCTTGTTGAAGGTTGATGATGGAGGTTGTGGTTCCCGCTCGTGCTCGGCAGCGGGATTCTCACCGTGATGCTAACGTGGTGGCGCGGCCGTGAAGTCCTGTCTCGGGAATTGAGGACTTCCGGTGTGCCACTTGATCAATTCCTGGACTCACTGTTCCGCAATCCACCGCCGCGCGTGCCAGGTACGGCGGTCTTTCTCACCCGAGTCCCCAACGCGGTACCGCATGCGCTGATGCACAATCCTTACCATAACAATGTGTTGCACGAGCGCGTTGTGTTTCTCACGGTGAAGATCAAGGACGTAGCGTGGGTACCGTTCGAAGAACGCGTATCGATTGAGCCGCTAGGACACGGTTGTTTGCGGCTTACACTGTATTTCGGCTTTATGAACCAGCCTGATGTATCGCACGCGCTTGCTGAGCTGTGCAAGGAACAAGGCCTGGAGTTCAATATGATGCAGACTTCGTTCTTCCTAAGCCGCGAAACGGTCGTCCCAGTAATGAGCAAAGAAAGCGGCATGTCGCACTGGCGCGAACGCCTGTTCGCGGTAACGGCACGCAATGCAGGCAGTAAGGAGCAATACTACAATATCCCAGCCAAGCGCGTGGTCGAACTCGGTACGCAAATTGAAATCTAAGGGGATTCCAGGTCCGGAATTGTAATCGTTGCGGATCGTTATTCTCTAGCGGGCCTATCTACCAACTCCACAAATGCCATCAGCGCGTTGTCGCCCTGGCGAAATCCGTACTTCAGGATACGCAGGTAGCCACCAGGACGAGCTTGATAACGCGGGCCGAGTTCAGAGAACAGCTTACCTACTGCTTCCTTATCGCGCAGCCGCGCGAAGGCCCGCCTGCGCCTGGCGACATTGTCTTGTTTAGCCAGCGTGATCAACGGCTCCGCGACTCTTCGCAGCTCCTTGGCCTTGGGTAAAGTCGTGACGACGGCTTCGTGCCGGAACAGCGACGACACCATGTTCGATGTCATGGCCTTGCGATGGCTGCTGTTGCGGCTTAATTGTCGTCCTGAATTACGATGACGCACGGCGTGATTCCTTAAATCTAATAAATGCCGCTCTAGGCCACGCTGGTTTTCTTATCCCTTTCGCCGCGTAGACTCGGCGGCGGCCAGTTCTCAAGACGCATACCCAGGCTCAGGCCATGCGACCCCAGTACATCCTTGATTTCGGTCAACGACTTCTTGCCCAGGTTAGGTGTCTTCAATAATTCCACCTCGGTGCGCTGAATCAAGTCGCCGATATAGTGGATGTTCTCGGCCTTTAAACAATTTGCGGAGCGCACAGTAAGCTCCAGATCATCGACCGGCCGCAGCAATATGGGGTCGAGCTCAGACTCTCCACGCGCCTGCACACTCTGCTCGTCACCTTTAAGATCGACGAACACTGCCAATTGCGCCTGCAGGATATTAGCAGCATGGCGGATAGTATCTTCAGGATCGACCGTGCCGTTGGTTTCGAGCTCAATGATAAGCTTGTCCAAATCAGTGCGCTGCTCTACGCGGGCGCTTTCGACCGTGTACGCGACCCTTTGTACTGGACTGAAGCTTGCGTCCAGTAACAGACTGCCAACCGGACGCTCCTGCTCGGAGCGTCGCAATGCCGCCGGTTGATAGCCACGGCCTTTGGCGACCTTGAGTGTCATGCTGAGTTCAGCACCTTTGGTCAAATGCGCGATGACGTGGTGGGGATTAATGATCTCGACGTCGTGACCGAGCACAATGTCTCCCGCCGTTACCACGCCAGGTCCTTGCTTACGCAAGCTCAAATTGACCTCATCTTTATTGCTATGTACACGAATTGCCAGACTCTTGAGATTTAATAGAATATCGATGACATCCTCTTGCACACCCTCGATCGTGGTGTATTCATGTAGCACGCCGTCAATTCTGGCTTCCACCACAGCCCAACCTGGTATGGAGGACAATAAGATGCGCCGCAATGCATTACCAAGCGTGTGCCCGAAGCCTCGCTCTAACGGTTCCAGCACGATCCTGGCATTTCTTGAGCCCTGCGCCTGCACATTGACAAACCTGGGCCTTAGTAATTCATCAACTCTTGCTGCCATAATCTATAAAAACGACCTCGCGTTTACTTGGAATATAACTCCACAACCAGTGACTCATTGATGTCGGGCGGCAGGTCGGATCGGTCAGGAATTGATTTGAATATCCCTTCCATCTTCTTCGTATCCACGTCGACCCACTCCGGCATACCATACTGGTCCGCTACGTTGAGGGCGTCCTGAATACGAAGCTGTCGCTTTGCCTTTTCCCGTACTGCAACCACATCGCCGGCACTGACCGAATAGGATGGAATATTCACTACACGCCCGTTAACGGTAATGGCCTTATGGTTAACCAGTTGTCGCGCCTCGGCGCGCGTGGCGCCGAATCCCATTCGATATGCGACATTGTCGAGCCGGCACTCAAGCAACTGCAACAGCCGCTCACCTGTCGAGCCCTTGGCGCGTGATGCCTTCATGTAATAGTTACGAAACTGGCGCTCCAATAGACCGTAAATGCGGCGCAGCTTTTGTTTCTCGCGCAACTGAACGCCATAGTCCGACAATCGTGAACGCCGGTCCCCATGCTGGCCGGGGACTTTTTCCAGCTTGCACTTGGAATCAAGTGAGCGTGCTCGGCTTTTAAGTAGAAGATCGGCGCCTTCGCGGCGACTCAATTTACATTTAGGTCCTAAATATCGTGCCATTTATCGAGATTTCAATGCTTGAATACCAAGTCGGCGATCAGAGAATAGCTGAACGTTACTGCTTCAGAAATCCTTCTTCCTGATCTTAGGTTCTCTACACGCGACGCCGCTTCGGGGGACGGCAGCCGTTATGCGGAATAGGCGTTACATCGCTGATATTGACGATTTTGAACCCGACATTGTTCAACGCCCGCACCGCGGATTCGCGCCCAGGCCCCGGGCCCTTTACCATGACTTCAAGATTTTTCAAGCCGAACTCCAGCGCCGCGTTGCCCGCGCGCTCGGCCGCCACTTGAGCCGCAAATGGCGTGCTCTTGCGTGATCCCCGAAACCCCGAGCCGCCCGAGGTTGCCCAACACAAGGTATTACCCTGGCGATCGGTGATCGTGATGATGGTATTGTTGAATGAGGCGTTGACGTGCGCCACCCCGTCTGAGACCGTCTTCTTGACCTTTTTTCGCGAGCGTATGGGTGCTTTGGCCATGAAATAACCTTCAATTACTTACGAATGGGGCGCCGTGGACCCTTGCGGGTACGTGCGTTGGTGCGCGTGCGTTGACCGCGTACCGGTAAACCACGCCGATGCCGGAGCCCACGGTAAGAACTCAGATCCATCAGACGCTTGATGTTCATGGTGATTTCCCGACGCAGATCGCCTTCCAGCGCATACCGACCCACCTCAGCGCGAAGCTTGTCAACTTCCGCCTCGCTCAAGTCCCTTACCTTAACATCCGGTCGCACGCCAGCGCTGGTACATATCTCGCGGGCGCGCGCACGACCGATACCGTATATAGATGTCAACGCGATTTCAGCGTGTTTTTGAACAGGAATGTTAATACCTGCGATACGAGCCATTTAAGCCATTCCTATAAACGCTGTATGCGTAGAAAGATATGAAATTGTACTTAGATAACACTAACCAATCAATGTAACTGTACCGCACCTACACGCTTACGTCGTAATCCGGTATCGGATTAAAAAATCGATTCACTCGATCGCTATTGCGTAACTGCCTTTGTGTCGCCCACGCAGCCATCCTTGCTGAGACAAAGTTGGCTTTGCTAGATCCCAGCCAAGACATCCATGTCCTGGCGTCCGGTTGATTGCGAATGTTCACTGAACATTCGCAATCAACCTCACCCCTGTCGTTGCTTGTGGCGCGGATTTGTGCAGATGACGCGTACTACTCGGTTGCGCCGTATCACCTTGCAATTGCGACAGATCCTTTTAACCGAAGCCTGTACTTTCATGATAGTTACCTGTCTTCACTAAGTTTTTGTACTCAGCGCACCAGCGAGGATCTGCCGTAACTCTTGAGGTTTGCTTTCTTCATGAGGCCCTCGTACTGATGCGACATCAAATGTGCCTGCACCTGAGCCATGAAATCCATGATCACGACCACGAGAATCAGCAGCGAGGTCCCACCGAAGTAGAATGGCACGTTCCAGGTCAGAATTAGAAACTCCGGCAGTAGACATACCGCTGTAATGTAGATAGCGCCGACCGCGGTCAGGCGCGTCATCACACCATCGATATAGCGCGCGGTTTGCTCGCCCGGACGGATGCCGGGAATAAAGGCACCAGATTTCTTTAGATTTTCGGCCGTCTCCCGCGAATCGAACACAATCGCAGTGTAGAAAAAGCAGAAGAAAATAATCGCCACCGAAAAAAGACCTACATACAATGGTTGTCCCGGCGCCAGCGTAGTAGAGAGGTTCTGCAGCCAACTCATACCATCAGCGCGCCCAAACCACTGGGCAAGCGTCGATGGAAACAGAATGATGCTGGACGCGAAGATCGGTGGGATGACGCCGGACATGTTCAGCTTAAGCGGCAGGTGACTGGACTGCGCCGCGTATAGCCTGCGCCCCTGCTGGCGTTTGGCGTAGTTGACGGTGATGCGGCGCTGGCCCCGTTCTACGAATACCACAAACCCCGTGACTGCGATCGCCACGACGAATAGCAGGATCACCAGCGCAGCGGACAATTCCCCGGTGCTAGCCAGCTCCAAAGTGCCTCCGATCGCACTCGGCAGGCCCGCAACGATGCCGGCGAAGATGAGAATCGATATGCCGTTGCCAATGCCCCGTTCGGTAATTTGCTCTCCGAGCCACATCAGGAACATGGTGCCGGTCACTAAGGTGATGACCGAAGTGAAGAGGAACCCATATCCCGGGTGAATCGCCGCATTCTGGCCCTCCAGCGCGATAGAGACGCCTATCGCCTGAAACAGCGCCAGTCCAAGAGTACCATAACGGGTGTATTTAATAATCTTTCGACGCCCGGATTCGCCCTCTTTCTTAAGCTCTTTCAATGCGGGCATCACCGCGGTTAACAACTGCACGATGATGGAGGCGGAGATATATGGCATCACGCCCAGAGCAAAAATCGAAAGACGACCCAATGCACCACCCGAGAACATGTTGAACATATCCAGGATGGTACCGCTGTGCTGCTGAAAGAATTGCGCCATCACATCTGGATTAATGCCGGGGACGGGAATAAAACTTCCAATTCGATACACGACCAGAGCCATCACCACGAACAGCAGCCGTTTGCGCAGCTCAGTGATCTTGCCCAAACCGCTCAGAGAGGCAGCCATTGTCGAATTGGACGCAGCCATATTATTTCACCTCAGTGCTCGTCTGGCGGGGTTCAGGCGACTCGATAGTGCCGCCGACCGCCTCGATCGCGGCACGCGCGCCTTTGGTGACCGCAATACCCTTGACGGAGATGGGTTTGTCGATGATGCCAGAGGCGATGATCTTAACGCGCCTGGTCTTCGCCGGCACCAATCCGGCCGACTTCAGTGTGGCGAGATCGATGACCTGGGCTTCGATGTGCGCCAGCTTGTCGAGACGCAACTCGGCGCGATCCCGCGCCTTAAGCGAAGTGAAGCCGAATTTAGGCACGCGACGCTGCAAGGGCATCTGTCCGCCCTCAAAGCCCACTTTATGATAGCCCCCTGCCCGCGCCCGTTGACCCTTATGGCCGCGACCGCAGGTCTTGCCTAGACCAGAGCCCTTGCCGCGGCCGACACGTTTGGGTGTGGGGCGACTGTCTTTGGCCGGTTGAAGTAAATTGAGTCTCACAATGCTACCCTCAGAGCTTGAGGAGAAATCTATAGCGTACAGCCTCGATTACGATACGCGCGAAACATCGAACCATAGCGCATTCATGATCCTTCCAAGCTCAGCGTAAGGCTCGTCAGAAATGCATCTTGCTTTTAACGAGTGCACTAGATTTCTTCCACCTTCAGCATATATCTGATCTGGGCGATCATGCCCCGGATTTCCGGCGTATTAGCGACGGTCACCGGATTATGCATGCGCCTTAAGCCCAAGCCGCGGGCGCAGGCCTGATGATTCTTGAGACGACCATAGAGGCTACGCGTTAGAGTAAGTCTAAACCGCTTGTCCATCTGCGCGAATTCCTATGAGTTCTTCCACTGTTTTGCCGCGCTTGGCCGCCATTGTCTGTGGCGATTTTATGCTCGCCAGGCCCTTCATAGTAGCGCGCACGACGTTAATAGGATTGCGCGACCCTAATGCCTTGGCCAATACATTGTGCACTCCTAACACCTCCAGTACGGCACGCATCGCGCCACCCGCGATAATTCCCGTGCCGTCGGAGGCGGGCTGCATATACACCTTGGCGGCGCCGTGCCGGGCAGTAACTGGGTAATACAGGGTGCCGTCTTTAAGCGGCACCTGCATGAGATTCTTGCGCGCTCTTTCCATTGCCTTTTGGATCGCAAGTGGCACTTCACGGGCCTTGCAATAGCCAAAGCCGACTTTCCCCTGGCCATCACCTACCACTGTAAGGGCAGTAAAACCGAACTGACGACCGCCTTTTACTACCTTCGCCACACGGTTTACCGCTACCAGCTTTTCCTGCATTCCATCGGCGACTCTGGCGCCTTCTACTTGAGCCATGATGTAATCCTATCTAGATAAAAAGCTCATTCGTAACTGCTATTGACGACGCAGCGCGCCATATGCCGCTAGAATTTGAGGCCGCCCTCACGAGCCGCATCAGCCAACGCCTTAATGCGTCCATGATATTTGAACCCTGCGCGATCGAAGGCCACTTGTGTGATTCCCTTGGCCTTGGCACGCTCGGCGATTAATTTTCCCACCTGAGTTGCCGCCTCGATGTTGCCGGTATTGCGCACGCCTTGTCTGACTTCGCTCTCAAGAGTGGATGCACAAGCCAGCACCTCGGCGCCGGTCGGCGCGATAAGCTGTGCGTAGATGTGTCGCGGCGTACGATGCACACACAATCGATGCGCCTTCAGCACGTGAATACGGTTCCGCGCCCGCGCGGCGCGCCGGGCCCTTGCAACCTTTTTATTCAGCATGCCTCCTCCTAAACGCGAAAGGTCAACGCGGATCGCATGTGTCCGGCCAAGCTGAAATTCATAGCATTCGTTCAGCACGCCATATGGCGCTGGCGTGCGGGGACATCACAAACGAATCTACCGAACTGCAGCCCGTCATTTCTTTTTGGCCTCTTTTCGGACAATCCGTTCACCAGCATATTTCACCCCCTTACCCTTGTAAGGCTCGGGTGGGCGCAAGACGCGGATCTGCGCGGCGACCTGCCCCACGCGCTGCTTGTCCACGCCCCGAACCACTATCTCCGTCTGGCTGGGGGTCTCGATGCTTACATCTTCGGGTATTGCATAGTCGATGGGATGCGAAAATCCAATCGCAAGATTGAGCGTCCGACCCCGCACTTGCGCACGATAGCCTACACCGACAACTTCCAATCTGCGCTCAAACCCACGGCTGACACCAGCGATTACGTTGCTGAGCAACGCGCGCATGGTGCCAGCCATCATCATATCCGTATCGACTTCAGGCTTTGAATCCATGATCAATGCGCCGTTTTCCTGCGTAATGCTAACGTGTCTATGCACTTTGAATTCAACTGTGCCCTTAGGGCCCTTCACGGCTACTGTGCGTCCGTCGACGCTCACTTCTACACCGGAAGGTACGGTAATGGGCTTTTTTGCTACGCGAGACATATGCTAAGTCCACCTTTTAAGCCACGATGCAGAGCACTTCGCCACCATGACCGGCCGCACGCGCCGCGCGATCACTCATGACCCCTTGTGGCGTAGACACGATGGCGATGCCGAAACCGCCGCTTACCCGTGGGAGTTCATGCACACCGCGATATACCCGCAGGCTCGGGCGACTGACGCGCTTAATGGTGTCTATAACTGGTTTGCCTAGGTGATACTTAAGCATTATCGAAAGCTCAGGCTTGGCGTTGCGGTTCTCAACCGAGAAATCCTCAATATAGCCTTCGTCTTTCAAAACCTCGGCAATCGCAAGCTTGAGCCTCGATGCGGGCATGACAACCTTGGCTTTGGCGGACCTTTGCCCGTTACGGATGCAGGTTAGCATGTCGGAGATAGGATCACTCATGCTCATAAGCCACTTACCAGCTCGACTTGATCAGGCCGGGAACATCGCCGCGCATCGCCGCCTCGCGCAGTTTGTTTCTCGCTAGGCCGAACTTACGGTAGTAACCATGTGGTCGCCCCGTGATATGGCAGCGATTGCGTAGGCGTATCGGACTCGCATTGCGCGGCAATTTCTGTAGCCTCAAGCGCGCCGCGCGCCGATCCTCCATAGAAAGCTCGGTATCATCTATAAGGGCCTTGAGTTCCGCGCGTGTTGCGGCAAAGCGCTTTACGATGCGCGCGCGCTTGCGCTCGCGCTCTATCATGGAGATCTTAGCCATTTCTTAACCTGAGTATTACCGCCTGAACGGAAAATTAAACGCTTCAAGCAAGGCGCGGGCTTCTTCATCGGTGTTGGCTGTGGTGCTGATTGCGATATCCATGCCGCGCAGAGCATCAATCTTGTCATAGTCGATTTCGGGAAAGATGATTTGTTCGCGCACGCCCATATTGTAGTTACCGCGGCCATCGAACGCCCTGGGGCTCAAGCCCCTAAAGTCTCGAATACGAGGTATGGCGATATTGATTAGCCGGTCGAGAAATTCGAACATGCGCTCTCTGCGCAAGGTCACTTTGCACCCGATCGGCCAGCTCTCGCGGATGCTAAACCCCGCGATAGATTTGCGTGCCGTCGTCACAATCGGCTTCTGTCCCGAAATGCGAGCCATGTCTTCCATGGCGTGATCAATGACCTTCTTATCGCCTACGGCCTTGCCTAGGCCCATGTTCAGCGTAATCTTAACCAAACGCGGCACCTGCATGACGTTTTGATAATCGAAGCGCTCAGTAAGCTGCTGTCGCACCGAATCCCGATAGCGTTCCGCAAGCCTTGCCATTTTTAAGCGTCGATGACTTCGTTGTTAGATTTAAAGTAGCGCACCTTACGACCGTCTTCCAGACGCCGATATCCAATACGTCCTCCCTTGCCGGTGGCCGGGTTGAACAACATCACATTCGAATTATCAACGGGCATTTCCCGCTCTATAATGCCGCCGCTTATACCAAGTTGCGGATTAGGTTTGACGTGCTTTTTGGCTACGTTGACGTTTTCTACCACTAGTTTGCCATTGGCCAACACGCGCAGCACCGTGCCACGCCGACCTTTGTCTTTGCCGGTGACGACGATCACGTTGTCGCCTTTTCGAATTCTGTTCATAATCGTCTTAGACATTGCTCCTACAACACCTCGGGTGCCAGCGAGACGATCCGCATGAACCGTTCACTGCGCAGCTCGCGCGTCACGGGCCCGAAAATGCGCGTGCCAATCGGCTGCAACTGATTATTGAGCAGCACCGCGGCGTTGCGGTCAAAGCGCACGATCGAGCCGTCCGCGCGACGCACACCCTTAGCGGTACGCACAACCAATGCGTTATAGACTTCGCCCTTCTTGACTCTGCCGCGCGGTATCGCGTCCTTAACGCTGACCTTGATGAGATCACCGATCCCGGCGTAGCGTCGCTTTGAACCACCGAATACCTTGATACACTGGAGCTTGCGCGCACCGCTATTATCGGCCGCCTCTAGCACTGTCTCCGCCTGAATCATGGCGCAATCCTTAATCTTCCGTGTATTCGGGCTGCTTATCCAGCACTTGCACCAAGGTCCAAGCCTTAGTCTTAGACAGCGGCCGGCACTGTCTTATCGATACCGTATCGCCCGCTTTGCACTGGTTATGTTCGTCGTGTACATGCAGCTTGCTCGAGCGACGCATGTATTTTCCGTACACTGGATGCTTGACCTGGCGCTCGATTAACACAGTGATAGTTTTATCGCGCTTGTCGCCGACTACGCGACCGGTAAGCGTGTGCTGATGACTTGATTGTTCGCTCATGTCGTCTTGTCCGCCGATGACCTTTCATTAAGAATCGTCTTAATGCGTGCGACATCGCGACGCAGCTTGGCGAACTGATCGTGCCGTGGCATCTGACCCATACCGCGCTGCATGCGCAGATTGAACTGCGCACGCAACAGATCTATCAGTTCTTTATTCAGATCTGGCGTCGATTTCTGTCGTAACTCGCTCGCTCTCATATCTGCGGTCACCTATAACTCACATCACAGTGCGAGCGACGAATACGGTTCTGACCGGAAGTTTGGCGGCTGCCAGCCTTAAAGCCTCGCGCGCCACGTCCTCCTCGACTCCTTCCATCTCGTATAGCACGCGCCCCGGCTGCACTTGCGCGACCCAATATTCCACGTTACCTTTACCCTTGCCCTGACGTACCTCCAGAGGCTTTTTCGTTACTGGCTTATCAGGAAAGATACGAATCCAGATCTTGCCGCCACGTTTGACGTGCCGCGTCATGGCGCGCCGTGCCGCTTCAATTTGTCGCGCGGTGACTCTCCCGCGTGTGGTCGCCTTAAGGCCATATTCACCGAAACTGACCCGGCTGCCGACCAAGGCTAAGCCCCGATTGCGGCCCTTCTGCTGCTTACGAAACTTGGTGCGCTTTGGTTGTAGCATATTGATAAACTTTTACGTCGCCGCACGTCGGGTGTCAGCTGCCTGCTCGGGAGCCTTGGTTTCCAGGTCGAAAACCTCGCCCTTGAATATCCACACCTTCACGCCGATAATACCATAGGTGGTGCGCCCTTCCGCGAAGCCGTAATCGATGTCCGCGCGCAAGGTGTGGAGCGGCACGCGCCCTTCCCGATACCATTCGGAGCGCGCGATCTCAGCACCGTTCAAGCGGCCGCTGACGTTTACTTTCACGCCCAGCGCACCTAAGCGCATCGCGTTGCCCACCGCACGTTTCATTGCTCGACGAAACATGATGCGGCGCTCCAGCTGTTGGGCAATCCCTTCAGCTACCAATTGCGCATCGATCTCGGGTTTGCGGATCTCCTCGATGTTGATCTTTACATTGTTGAGCGCCAGGCCCATTCGCTTGGTGACCTCGCGGCGCAAGGCCTCAACGTCCTCACCTTTTTTACCGATCACAATACCCGGACGCGCCGTATGAATGGTAATGAGCGCGGAGCGCGCAGGACGCTCGATCTGAATACGGCTTACAGAGGCCTGCGAAAGTCTGCGCTTTAAAAATTCGCGCACCTCGAGATCTTTGTTCAGCAACCTTGCATATTGATCGCCGTCGGCATACCACTTGGACGTCCAGTCCGACGCTATACCTAGACGAAACCCAGTTGGATGTACTTTTTGACCCATATTTCGCTCGTTTCAATCGCCCATTGAGGAGATTAAGAGTAAGGGGTGAGATTGCGTCTCACCCCTCCCCTCACTTATTTTTCGCCTACCATCACGGTGATATGGCTGGTGCGCTTTATAACCCGGTTGCCGCGCCCCTTCGCGCGCGCGTGAAACCGTTTGAAGCTTGGCCCCTCGTCGACGAATACACGCGCCACCTTCAGCTCATCGATATCCGCGCCCGCGTTGTGTTCGGCATTAGCGATCGCGGATTCAAGCACCTTCTTGATAAGGCGCGCGGCCTTCTTAGGACTGAAGGTAAGCAGTTGCAAGGCGCGATCTACCGGCGCACCTCGAACCTGGTCGGCTACCAACCGGCACTTCTGGGCGGATATGCGCGCATTTTTAAGTTTGGCGGCGACTTCTTCCATCATAACGCTCCGGGTAATTCGCCTAGCGGGCCCTTCGATCGCCAGAATGGCCTTTGAAGGTGCGCGTGGCAGCGAACTCACCCAATTTATGGCCCACCATGTTCTCTGTTATCAACACCGGAATATGCTGGCGACCATTATGTACGGCAATGGTCAGACCGACCATGTCGGGCACTACCAGCGAACGACGTGACCAGGTTCTGATGGGACGCCGGTCATTGTTCGCAACCGCGCGCTCCACCTTGGCCATCAAATGATCGTCAACAAACGGCCCTTTTTTAACAGAACGCGGCACTTGTTCTCCTCCACCTGTTATTTATTGCGCCCGGCGCGCACGCACAATCCAACGATCGGTGCGCTTGTTGTTGCGCGTCTTATGTCCTTTGGTAGGCTGTCCCCACGGAGATACCGGGTGCGGGTTACCCTGGCCAGCCTTGCCCTCACCACCCCCGTGCGGATGATCGACAGGATTCATGACCACACCGCGCACCGTCGGCCGCACACCGCGCCAGCGCTTAGCACCCGCCTTGCCAAGCTTAACCAGATTATGCTCAGCGTTGCTGACTTCGCCGATGGTTGCCCGGCAGTCGGCCTGCACTCTACGCATCCCACCGGAACGCAGCCGCAAAGTCACCATATTGCCTTCGCGCGCCATCAATTGAGCCGAGGCGCCAGCGCTGCGCGCGAGCTGAGCTCCCTTTGCGGGCTTCATTTCCACGCAATGAACCACACTGCCGATCGGGATATTGCGCAACGGCAATGCATTACCCGGCCTGATCGGCGCACGCTCGCCCGCTATAACCTGCGCGCCAGCCTGTATTCCCTTAGGCGCGATCATGTAGCGGCGCTCACCATCGGAATAAAGCACCAGCGCAATATGAGCGCTGCGATTTGGATCATATTCAATGCGCTCGACCTTGCCGGGAATCTGATCCTTGTCGCGCTTAAAATCGATGACGCGATAGCGCTGCTTATGCCCACCGCCGATGTGCCGGGTAGTGATACGGCCCTGATTGTTGCGACCACCCGAGCGTTTTTTGCTGTCTAACAGCGGCCGGTAAGGCTCGCCCTGGTGCAGCTCTTGGCCCACGATTCGAGTGACGAAACGCCGCCCCGGAGAGGTCGGTTTGGTCTTGACGATAGCCATCTCTGTGCCTAATTCACAAACAGCGCTTAATCGATATTGGCAAGGTTAATATCATGCTCCGGCGCGAGCTTGACATAGGCCTTTTTCCAATCTGAGCGACGACCCCGATGGAAACCGTGGCGCTTCAGCTTGCCCTTTTGATTCATCACCCGCACCTGGGTTACTTGCACGTTAAACATCAGCTCAACCGCCTGTTTTATCTCGGGCTTGCTCGCGTCTGGCAATACCTTAAAAACATGCTGATGAACATTATCGGCCGCCATTGTCGACTTCTCCGATACGTGTGGCGCCAGCAGCACCTTCATCAATCTCTCTTGATTCATGCCAACCAGGTCTCAATACGCTTGATTGCTGCTTTAGTCATGACCACTTGCTCGGAACCGACTAAGCTAACCGGGTCGAGACTGCGGACCGCGGCCACCTGGACCTTGGCCAGGTTGCGCGAAGCCAAATATAAATTCTCGTCCAACTGATCGGTCACGATCAGCGCCGAATTAAGTTTCATCCCTTTCAGCTTATCGAGCAGCATGCGTGTCTTGGGCGCATCCAGCGTAAGATCCTCTACCGCGATCAGCCGCTCCTGGCGCGCCAGTTCAGATAGAATCGAACGCATGGCCGCACGATACATTTTTTTATTCAGCTTCTGCCGAAAATCACGCGGGCGTGCGGCGAAGGTAATGCCGCCACCACGCCACAGTGGACTGCGTATCGTGCCGGCACGGGCGCGACCCGTACCTTTCTGTCGCCAGGGTTTAGCGCTGCCGCCAGCGACCTGCGCGCGCGTTTTCTGCGCCTTGGTGCCGCTGCGGCCAGCGGCCAGATAAGCAGTTACCACCTGATGCACTAAGGCCTCATTGAACTCATGCCCAAAGGCCTGTTCGGAGACTTCCACAGTAGCAGTGGCGTCAGCAGTCTTCAGTTCCATCACTTAGCTTGCCTTATGCCTGCGGTTCGGTGCGCTTACGCGCCGATGCACTCTTAACCGATAGCCGCACGATGACGTCTCCGCCTGTCGCACCAGGCACTGCGCCTTTGATCAACAACAGATTCCGCTCGTTATCAATCCGCACGATCTCCAGATTCTGACTTACACAACGCTTCACGCCCAAATGCCCTGCCATACGCTTGCCTTTTGGAACTCGCCCGGGCGTCTGCCGCTGGCCGATCGATCCTGGAGCGCGATGCGCAAGCGAATTGCCGTGAGTCGCATCCTGGGTGCTGAAATTATGTCGCTTCACGGCGCCTGCAAAGCCTTTGCCCTTGCTGGTACCTGTTACATCCACCTTCTGACCGACATCAAACACATCCACTTTCAACTCGCCGCCGACCTGTAGGCCATTCCTGTCGTCGCCATTAAAACGCAGTTCCCACAGGGCGCGACCGGCCGCGACACCCGCCTTAGCGTAATGGCCTGCTATCGGCTTAGTAACCCGCGAGGGCCTACGTGTCCCGCAGGTCACCTGCACCGCACCATAGCCATCGACTTCGGGTTTCTTGATCTGCGTTATACGATTAGCATCGACGTGTATTACGGTAACCGGCACCGCGACGCCATCCTCGGTGAAGACGCGAGTCATGCCTACCTTGCGACCGATCAACCCGATTGTCATTGAGTCACTCCGCGCCAATGAAGTACAAACGAAAAGGCTTGCGGCCACGCTTAGGCGCAATTTACAGCACGTCCAGCCGCATTACGGAAAGCTGAGTATTATGAAGAAACTTTTATGAGGCCTCAAGCCTTAAAGTGGCCGAGGCGGTTATTAGTAGCGAAGCGTAAAGATTGAGATATGAGGGCAATTGTCGCCTCACATCTCAATCTTCAAGCTTTCCTTAGTTCAATTTTATCTGCACATCTACGCCCGCCGCCAAGTCCAGCTTCATCAACGCATCTACTGTCTTTTCGGTAGGATCGACGATATCCATGATGCGCTTATGCGTGCGGATTTCGTACTGATCGCGAGCATCTTTGTTCACGTGCGGAGAAATTAAGATCGTGAAGCGTTCTTTTTTGGTCGGTAGCGGGATTGGACCCTTTACTCGGGCGCCTGTGCGCTTGGCCGTCTCTACGATTTCACTCGCCGAGCGATCAATCAGACGATGATCGAACGCCTTTAAGCGAATGCGTATTCTTTGACTAGTTGCCATCTAAATATCTCTGACCCTTTATCCCTATTCGTCTTCACTCGATGATCTTCGACACTACCCCGGCCCCGACGGTTCGGCCCCCTTCGCGGATGGCAAAGCGCAGTCCCTCTTCCATGGCAATGGGCGCAATTAAGCTCACCTGCATGCGGATGTTGTCCCCCGGCATGACCATCTCCACCCCTTGCGGTAAGCCCACACTGCCAGTCACATCCGTCGTGCGAAAGTAAAACTGCGGCCGATAACCCTCAAAAAACGGCGTGTGCCGCCCCCCTTCGTCTTTGGACAAGACATATACCTCCGCCTCAAACTTGGTGTGCGGCGTGATCGATCCCGGCTTGGCTAATACCTGACCCCGCTCGACCTCATCACGCTTGGTGCCGCGCAATAACACCCCAATGTTGTCACCCGCCTGCCCCTGATCGAGCAACTTGCGAAACATCTCCACCCCCGTACAGGTGGTCTTGGCCGTGGGCCGAATGCCCACAATCTCCACCTCCTGGCCCACCTTGATCACCCCACGCTCCACCCGCCCGGTGACTACCGTTCCGCGCCCTGAGATGGAAAATACATCTTCGACCGGCATTAAGAAATCCCCATCAATGGCCCGCACCGGCTCTGGAATATAAGTATCCATGGCCTCCACTAACTTGACCACCGACGGCATCCCCAACTCCGAGGCATCCCCCTCTAGGGCCTTTAGCGCCGATCCCACAATAATCGGCGTGTCATCCCCCGGAAATTCATAACTCGACAATAAATCCCTGACCTCCAGCTCCACTAGCTCCAACAGCTCCGGATCATCCACCTGATCGGCCTTGTTCATATACACCACAATGTGCGGCACCCCCACCTGGCGCGCCAACAGAATATGCTCTCTGGTCTGCGGCATCGGCCCATCGGCCGCAGACACCACCAGAATCGCCCCATCCATTTGGGCTGCCCCGGTGATCATGTTCTTCACATAGTCAGCATGCCCCGGACAGTCCACATGCGCATAGTGGCGCTTGGCACTTTGATATTCCACATGCGCGGTGGCAATGGTGATGCCCCGCGCACGCTCCTCTGGCGCATTGTCAATCTTGTCAAAGGAAATAAAATCCCCGCCATAGGTCTCGCCCATCACCTTGGTCAACGCCGCCGTCAACGTGGTCTTGCCATGATCCACATGACCTATCGTGCCTACATTGACATGCGGCTTGGTGCGCTCATACTTGGCCTTGGACAT
>DATACK010000359.1:0-4516 GCA_036259115.1 Gammaproteobacteria bacterium
GTAAGTCTCCAATCTTCATCACCTGCTCTTTAATTTCCGCAGGACTGCCACACGCTCCGGAAACAAAGTCCGCGTGACGAGGACTTACACTCTGTGCGCGTTGCAGCTTCGCTTGTGCGTGCGCAAGCCTGGCCAGGGCTAGTGACTGGGCACGCCGAGCGTCAGTGAAGAAAAGACGCACGAGGCACTCGCCAGGGTGAACAACCGCAGATTGTGTTTGCCTAACCATTCAAGCCCACTGCTCCGAATAATCACCAGCAAAAGTCCGGCGATGACCATACGGCAATAGTTGAGCAGCCGCAGTGGCCTCCAGAGCGAAGCATTAAAGACGGCGCTATCGCCTGATGGATCGGACATGGGTGGATTCGGTGGGCTTTAACGATTATTATCGATGCGCGTGTGTTCCTCTGAACCCTAGCGCCGGCACTGACGCCGCAGTGTTGTTAATATTCGGCACGGGCGATCCGCGAGTATCCCAGCAGATCATACGTGAGGATCGCGGGTTTTCTCGTTCTGGCCTATGTTGTTCTTATGTAGGCCTTGTGCAAGCAATCTAATGAGCAAACCGGTGAGAAGAATAAGTAACGGATGTGCCGCGTTGCCAATGTGGGATCGACAGACTGCGCCTCAAAGCCGCCAAGCGCTTAAGTGACGGCGATGGTGTATGCACGACGAACGAGACACGGCACCGCGATAATCGAATAGAAGGCCGTGAAGTAACGGCCAATTAAAGGTCAATGAACCTCCACGAATATCAAGCCAAGGCGCTATTCAGCCATTACGGCATTCCCGTGCCGGCAAGTGTGGTCGTGCGCCAATTGGGCGATCTTCGCGAGGTATACGCGCGACTGGACGACAACGCATGGGCAGTGAAGGCGCAGGTGCATGCGGGAGGACGCGGCAAGGGCGGCGGTATAAAGATCGTTCACGGTCGAAGAGAACTTGCTGCCGCGGTTTCCACGTTGTTGGGTAGCCGTTTAGTCACGCCTCAAACCGATACCGAAGGCCTGCCGGTGAATGCGTTGTTGGTCGAGACGCTCACAGACATCGAGCGCGAGTACTATCTCGGCCTGCTGATAGATCGTACGCGCCGCCGGATTACGGTGATGGCCTCGGCCGCAGGCGGCATGAATATCGAAGCGGTCGCCGCTACCACGCCGGAGAGAATATTTACGATCACCATTCATCCCGCCATCGGTCTGATGCCCTACCAGGGGCGCCGGCTCGGTTTTGCGCTCGGTTTGACGAATGTGCAGGTGCGTCAAGTCGGTGAAATATTGCAGGGCCTGTATGAGTTATTCGTGCAAAACGACGCTAGTCTGGTAGAGATCAATCCGTTGGTCGTTACCAAATGCGGCCAGTTGCTTGCGTTAGATGCCAAGATTAACCTCGATGATAATGCCCTATTTCGTCACGCCGACCTTATTGAATTGCGCGACGCCTCGCAGGAGAACGAGCGCGAGGCCCGGGCCAAGCAGCTCGATCTCAACTACATCAAGCTCGACGGTAACATTGGCTGCATGGTCAACGGCGCCGGCTTAGCGATGGCCACCATGGACGTCATTAAACTGCATGGTGGCCGGCCCGCTAACTTCCTAGACGTGGGTGGCAACGCCACCGCCGAGCGGGTTACTGCGGCCTTTACACTGATTCTTTCGGATCCACATGTCAAAGCCATGCTGGTTAATATCTTCGGCGGCATTGTGCGCTGTGATTTAATCGCCGAGGGCATCATCGACGCGGTGCGTGACGTGCACGTGACTGTCCCGGTGGTGGTGAGACTAGCGGGCACCAACGTCGATCGCGGGCGACAACTGTTGGCCGAAAGCGGGCTCAACATCATCGCCGCCGAGGGATTGAGCGATGCGGCCGACAAGGCGGTCAAATCCGCGGCGTTGTAGAAAGATCTCTCGCTGCGCCCGGCAACGACAATAATGTGCGGATCGATAACGCTGCGCTCGAAGTGACAAATTTAGCTGTCATTCTGAGCGCAGCGAGAAAACTGTAATACACGAAAGAACTTACTATGTTTATCTAGTGACGAATTGGAATAACAGCATCATGTATGTGGGGGGATCAACGACCTTGCACGAAGGATCTACGAATACAAGATTAAAGCAGTGAAAGGTTTCACTGAAAAGTACAACTCGATAAGTTGGTATACTTCGAGGAAACGGTGGATGTGACCGCTGCCATTGAGCGCGAGAAGGAAATCAAGAAATGCCCAGGGAGAAGTAGAACGCGCTCGTCAATAAGGTCAATCCGGAATGGAGAGATCTCAGTGCTGATTTCTAAGATTTCGCGCTGTGCTCGAAATGAAAAGTTCCTTCATTATTTCGGCCGAGCCGCGTACGGGCGAGGGGGGAGGGCTTCCTGCCCTAGCGGATCGGACGGTGGGCAGTCGTGAGCATTCTCGTCGACGAAAATACGAAGGTGATTTGCCAAGGGTTTACGGGTAAGCAGGCCACTTTTCATTCGCAGCAAGCGCTGGAGTACGGCACACGCCTGGTCGGTGGTGTGACACCAGGCAAACGTATGCGGCAGCATTTGGGATTGCGGGTCTTCGATACCGTTATCGAGGCTAAGGCTGAGACTCACGCGCAAGCTACGATGATTTATGTGCCGGCTGCGTTTGCGGCCGACGCAATCCTAGAGGCGGCGGATGCGGGCTTAAGCGTAATTGTGTGCATCACGGAGGGCATTCCGGTATTGGATATGCTGCGCGTTAGGGCCGCACTGACGAACGTGGACGTATACCTGATTGGCCCAAACTGCCCCGGCGTCATCACGCCGGGCGCCTGCAAGCTCGGAATCATGCCTGGCAGCATTCACAAGCCCGGCCGGATCGGCATCATTTCCCGTTCCGGCACCCTGACCTATGAAGCGGTTTATCAGACGACCCAGAACGGCTTGGGTCAGAGCACTTGTATCGGCATCGGCGGCGATCCTATACACGGCATGAACTTTGTCGATTGCCTCGCCTTATTTGAGCAGGATGCGCAGACCGAGGGCATTATCATGGTCGGTGAAATTGGTGGTACGGAAGAAGAGCAGGCTGCAGACTACATCAAGGCGCACGTGAGCAAGCCGGTCGTGGCCTACATCGCGGGCGTTACCGCGCCGCCTGGCAAGCGTATGGGGCACGCGGGTGCCATCATCAGCGGCGGCAAAGGCACGGCCGAGCAGAAGTACCGCGCGCTAGAAGCGGCGCAGGTGGCGGTCGTGCGTTCACCGGCCGAGATGGGCGCGAAGATGAAGGCGCTACTGAAGTAAGGTTGAAACTACAACAGGAACGTCGCTACTTGCGCCCCTGAGCGAAGCAAGGGTAGGCCCTCGCAGAAATTGACCAAACATCCCTCTTGATGAAGGTGTTCGCCTGATTTTCGCCTGCGTGAAATAATGCGAGAGGTCTTACTAAGCAAGATGCTGTGCATCGCTCTGGCGGTGATATTCGGCAGTAGTCGGGTCTACATCAATTCTATAGATCTACCGCTCAACGAAGATTAAGATCGTTTCCGGGTAGTGATCTTCATTCAGTACGTTGTAGGCCAGATTCCTGCAATATATCCTTATCGATTAATATGTTAGTTGATCTGTATAATTTAACTTCCTCTGCAGAGTCACCTATAAGTCACCAGCCGGATGAATTTGCCCTCTTTTTACTTACGCGTCTGTACGACGTGTCATACGGCTGTCTTGAAGTTGTTCTTAGCAGGCTGAGTACTTCCAAGCGATCTCTCGCTCCCGTAAGGATTGCTCAAACTAGGCCGCGTTGTAGTTGGCAAAGATCCGGACGGTACGATACCTCGGCCTGTACCTTCACGGCCCTTAGATCCCACCGAGTGCTTTTGCTTGGTCACATTGAGCGCCGTGGCGGATTATTGCTTTGGCCTTTCCTAAATGGCATCGTTAGGGCTGCCAAGCCATTGATTTAATTTACTATACAACAACAAGCGCGCGTATTAACCCAGTACGTATAGCAACAGCTTTACGGCTCCGTGACCTCGTCTTCTTACAGTTAAGCATGTTTATCAGTCAGCGATCATCGATAGTGGCGCAGTGAGAGGCAGCATCGCTCACTACCCGGCCGTCTAGCCATTCTGGGTTCAAGGGGATCAATGGTGGCTTTAACTTCGTATGAGCTATATCCTATCTTAAGCGGCAAATCGCAAAGCTTTATGAAGCCATAACCGCAACAGGGCTACCACCATTTGGGGGCAATACGATGAGCCAAGAACCCAGCTGCACGTTTGATCAAGCCATGCTGTGTACACCTGGCAAGGTGCGCTTAAGCCAACACACAATATCAGCCAAAGGAACAGTAATTACAGCCAGAGCCAAAACAGCTGCCACGGTTCACTGAAGCATTACCGACAGCTCAAGCCTTAGGTCGGCCGGTTCGGATGAGCTCCAGACACAAGAGCTTTAGATAACCATCCACCGTAATCAATGGGGATACTCACCATGGAAGCACCACAATTCATGCAGGTACTGCAGCATCGAACCACATTGGACG
>DATACK010000360.1:0-2840 GCA_036259115.1 Gammaproteobacteria bacterium
GGGCCGCAGTCGCTGGCTGCGGCGTTGCCTGCCGTCTAGCGATATGCGGCCCGAAGTGCCCGGCAATATGCAACCGTGACAACAACCTGCTATCTTCGAAAAGTGTAAGCGCGGCCGGTGCTCGCACCCGGAACATTCGTCGCCATGTCTCGCGGCGGCGGCATAAACGTGGCGCTTCCCGGACCTGTGATGCCTACGAAGATTCAGATCCTGGTAACTGAGGACAATCCAGCGGACGTCCGGCTGCTCGAAGAAGCGATTAACGAACAGTACCAAGTGTCGTGTCTCTGAAGTCCATGTAACAACACGAGGTGCGATTTCGCCTCTACGATCAGAGGATCAATAGATGCGAACGGGACGACCCACGGCGGAACTGAAGTTGGCGGCACACGAACAACAGACGCTGGAGAGCTGGTCGCGGCGCCCGAAGTCGGCGCAAGCGGTGGCTCTGCGGGCACGCATGATTTTGCTCTGCGCGGCAGACAAGACCAATACTGAAGTAGCGGCAGAACTGCACGTTACCAAGCAAACAGTCGGCAAGTGGCGGCAGCGTTTTCTCCACAAAAGGTTGGACGGTCTGCTGGATGAGCCGCGGCCTGGCACGCCGCGCAAGCTCAGCGATGCCGAGGTGGAGCGAGTGCTCACGCGGACGCTGGAAACGCTGCCCACCGATGCCACCCACTGGTCCACACGATCGCTGGCCAAGGCGTGCCGACTGAGCCGCAGTAGCGTGCATCGCATCTGGCGAGCCTTTGCCTTGCAGCCACACCGGACCGAGACGTTCAAACTATCGAAAGATCCTCTCTTCATTGACAAGGTGCGGGATATTGTCGGCTTGTATCTGAACCCTCCCGATCGCGCGCTGGTGTTATGCGTGGACCAAAAGAGCCAGATTCAAGCACTGGACCGCACGCAGCCCCTGTTGCCGATGCGGCCCGGTCAAGCCGAGCGGCGTTCTCACGATTACAGGCGTCATGGAACCACTTCCTTGTTTGCAGCGCTGGATGTGAAGACCGGGCGGCTCATCGGAGAGTGCCATCGCCGCCATCGCTCGATGGAATTCCGCCAGTTCCTCGATACCATCGAGGCTGCGGTGCCAGAACATTTTGATGTGCATCTGGTTCTCGACAACTATGGCACGCATAAGACCCCGCTCCTTCATCGCTGGCTTGTGAAGCGCCCACGATTCCATCTGCACTTCACACCTACAGGCACTTCCTGGATCAACCAAGTGGAACGGTGGTTTGCGCTGCTCACCGACAAACGCCTCCGGCGCTCCGCATTCCGCAGCACTCGCGAACTGGAATCCGCCATCCGCGACTACATCGATCAGCACAACCAACAACCCAAGCCCTTCCGCTGGACCAAAACTGCCGACGAGATCCTCGCCAGCGTGGCACGCTTTTGTATGCGGACTTCAGGGACAGGACACTAGCAGGATGCGGAAAAACAACTGAAACAAGTTACCACTGAAATGTTCCTCACGTCTTATTAGATATGCGCGGCCATGACCATCAACAGTCCGACATGTTCAGCTATTTGTCCCCCGAACAGCGAGTGCGTCAGGATCACCCGCTACGGGCGATCCGAAAGCTGGCGGATCAGGCGCTGGCCAGCATGTCGGAACGGTTCGATGCGATGTACGCCAAGACAGGGCGCCCATCGGTTCCGCCGGAGAAGCTGCTGCGAGCACAGCTGATCCAAATGCTGTATTCGGTGCGAAGTGAGCGGCTGTTGATGGAAGAGATCGACTACAGCGTATTGTTTCGCTGGTTTGTAGGCATGAACCTGGACGAGGCGGTCTGGGACGTGACGGTATTTACGAAGAATCGCGACCGGCTGCTGGACGGCGACGTGGCCCGGGAGTTCCTGTGCGAAGTGGTGAAGCAGGCTCGGGAGAAGAACCTGACCAGCGATGAGCACTTCACAGTGGACGGCACGTTGATTGAAGCCTGGGCCAGCCTGAAGAGCTTCCAACGCAAGGACCAGAAGGCCGCGCCTCCGCCCGAAGATCCTGGCAATCCCAACATAGACTTCCACGGCGAGAAGCGGTCCAACGACACACACGAGTCGACGACGGATCCCGATGCGCTGCTGGCGCGCAAAGGCAACGGCAAAGAAGCGAAATTGAGCTACAACGGCAACCTGCTGGTGGAGAACCGCAACGGGTTCATCGTGTACACGGAGTTGTTCCAAGCCAACGGCACCGCCGAGCGCGATGCTGGTTTGGTGATGTTGGAACAGATCCCAGGCGACCATCGCGTGACGGTGGGAGCGGACAAGGCGTACGATACGCGGGACTTCGTCAAGGAATGCCGGAACATGCGGGTGACGCCGCATGTGGCGCAGAACACGAAACGAAGTGGCGGCAGCGCGATCGATGCGCGCACGACGCGCTACGCCGGGTACGCGGTCAGCCAGAAGAAGCGGAAGCGAATCGAAGAAAGCTTCGGATGGATGAAGACGATCGCGCTGATGCGAAAAGTACGGCATCGAGGGATTCACAAGGTCGGCTGGCTGTTCACGTTCGCGGCGGCAGCGTACAATCTGGTGCGGATGAGAAACCTGATGACCAGCCCGGTTGGTGCCGCATGATTCCGGGGAGATGTGTGCCCACACACGAGCAAAGTGGGCATATCCGAATGCGGTTACAAACAGCTATGTTCCTGGCAATTACTTCAAAGGCGGCCCGCGTTGAACCCGGCATACTAAAAGCGGCGAGTTTCACCGGAAATGAGCGTTTTTCCGCATCCTGCTAGTGTCCTGTCCCTGAAGTCCGCATACAAAAGCGTGCCACGCTGGCGAGGATCTCGTCGGCAGTTTTGGTCCAGCGGAAGGGC
>DATACK010000361.1:0-6205 GCA_036259115.1 Gammaproteobacteria bacterium
CGCCAAGTGTTACCCATACTGTTACCCATTGATGGAAAAAATGGATAATGTGTGTGTTACCATCTATTAAGTTATTGTTTCCATTGCCAAGGCATTTAGGAATCGACTTTAGAATCTATCGACACTGTATCGGCTGTATTGGGCTAGACTACGATGTGCGCCATCTGCTTGATCTGGCGTGATTCTTAGTTCCTTATGGACTGCTCTCGCGACGTTGGCACTCAAGCTTGTTCGAACACACCGCGGGCGTTCCAACGCGCACTGTATGCTTCACGATGATTGCCGAGGCCTTCCGCAGCGTAAAATTTCCGATCTTGCCATCGTTGGTGGATGACAAGCGCTCGCAAGCGAGCCTGCAGTAGCGCAATTCGAAGTTGTTTACGCCGCGAGACTTCGATTACTCGCCATGTTTTGAGATCATCAAATACCCTATGTTTGACTTCGATGAACTGGCAATTTATCGTCAGCTGGCTCGGATTACAGATGTTGAAGCCATAATACATCGGAGATCAACAAACCCCTTGAGCCTAAAGCGAGCGCCAAGGACACGCTCAACATGAAAGTCTAACGTTAGCAATCTTGGTCACGGCGGTGCAAAAACCACCCTCGCCGCAGCGTCCCGTATTTGTGATCGATGGCCGCCGCTCACCTTTTTTGAAGGCACGTAATCGGCCGGGCCCCTTTAAGGCCGCGGAGCTGGCGGTACAAGCGGCCCGGCCTTTGTTGCTGCGCCAGCCATTTGAGGCTACTGCCCTCGACGAGGTAATCGTCGGCTGTGTTGCACCTGGCGCGGATGAAACCAACATCGCTCGCGTGGTCGCGCTACGCATAGGGTGCGGCCATCACATGCCGGCCTGGACGGTGCAGCGCAATTGCGGCTCCGGCATGCAGGCGCTCGCCTCGGCGTATCACGATATCGCAAGTCGTCGAGCGGAACTCATTCTCGCAGGCGGCGTGGAGGTGATGAGTCGTGCTCCCGTGCTGTGGAGCGACACAATGGTGGCGTGGTTGGCCACCTGGCGTACGGCAAGCAAATCGAAACGGCTCAAGTTACTCGGCAGGCTGCGGCCAGCACATCTTTCGCCCATTATCAGCCTGCTGAAGGGCTTGACTGACCCGATCACAGGGTTGTCTATGGGACAAACCGCCGAAAATCTAGCGCATCGATTCAAAATCGATCGTGAACAGATGGATGCTTACGCCTGCGAGAGTCATCGACGGCTGAGGCGTGCACAAGAGGCCGGTTACTTGGATGAGATAGAGGTTGTGTATGATGCCAAAGGCGGTTGGTACGAACGCGACGACGGCGTACGACACGACGCATCGATGGACAAGTTGGCAACCCTCAAACCCGCCTTCGATCAGCCATTCGGCAGCATCACCGCCGGCAACAGCGCACAGATCTCCGACGGCGCGGCGTGGCTGATCTTGGCCAGTGAGGACGCAACTAAGGCGCATGATCTGAGCGTGCTGGCGCGTATCGTCGATTGCGAGTGGGCTGGCGTGGATCCAGCCGCAATGGGACTAGGACCGGTACACGCCGTGGCACCGCTGCTTGCACGACATGACTTGGCGCCAGACCGCATTGATTATTGGGAGTTAAACGAGGCCTTCGCCGCGCAGGTTCTGGCTTGCTTGGCAGCATGGATGGACAGCCGCTATTGTCAGCAGGAGTTGGGTTTAGACAAGGCATTCGGACAGATCCCGCACGCGCACTTGAATATTGATGGTGGTGGCATCAGCCTGGGCCATCCGGTCGCCGCTAGCGGCGCGCGCATCGTGCTGCATCTGATCAAAGTCCTTCAGCGCGAGCATGCCAGGCGCGGTGTGGCTACGCTTTGCATCGGCGGCGGTCAGGGTGGAGCCATGCTCATCGAGAATATGGCGAGCTAAAATCTTGGGCACGCATTGGCACCGCGAAGCCGACGCGGAAGGCGTTACATGGTTGCACCTAGATGTCGCGGGCGCGGGTCCCAACGTGCTGTCGTCCGCTGTATTCGACGAGTTGGATGAACTGTTGGCGGAGATTGCCACCGCCGTGCCCAAGAGTGTAGCTTTCGTCTCCGATAAAGCCGGCTTTATTGCCGGCGCCGATGTTAAAGAATTCCAAACCATTCGCACACGAGAAGATGCACTCGCCATCGTGCAGCGGGGCCAGGAAGTAATCAACCGCGTTGAAGCATTGCCCTGCCCTACTGTGGCCGTGATCAACGGCTACTGTCTGGGCGGCGGGTTGGAACTTGCGCTCGCCTGCGATTATAGGATCGCACTGGACGATCCCAAAGTCCGTTTGGGCCTGCCGGAGATCAAGCTCGGCATCCATCCAGGTTTCGGCGGCTCGGTACGCACCATTCGTCTGCTAGGTCCGCTGGCCGCAATGGAACTAATGTTGACGGGCAAAACACTGGATGCGCGGCAGGCGCAAAAGATAGGTTTGATCGACCAAGTCGTACCCGCGCGCTACTTGCTTGATGCCGCGCGCCAGAGGATCACGACGAGACTGACGCGGCACGCACCGGGTAGGTTCGCGCGAGCATTAAACAGTAAACCGGCGCGCCCGTTGTTGGCTCGCCAGATGCGCAGACGGGTCGCCACCAAGGCGAAGCCGCAGCACTACCCCGCCCCGTATGCGCTGATCGACTTATGGCGGCGTTATGCGGATGATGAACGCATCATGCTCAAGCAAGAGGCAGAGTCGGTTGCCAATTTGAGCCTTACCGACACGGCGCGCAACTTGGTGCGGATGTTTATGCTGCAAAACCGGCTCAAGGCCTGTGGCGATAAAGGTAATTTTCAATCTCGCCACGTGCACATCATCGGCGCCGGCACAATGGGCCGTGACATTGCAGCCTGGATAGTCTTGCAGGGGTTGCGCGTGACAGTGCAAGACGAACGCATCGAGAGCCTGGCCGAGACGGTGCAGCATGCGGCTAAGCTGTTTGTGAGCCGGTTGCGGTCTGAACGGCAGATCGCATCTGCCATGGACCGGCTAATCCCTGACCAAAAAGGTTTGGGCCTTAGACACGCCAATGTGATCATCGAGGCAATCTTCGAGAACCTCGAAGCCAAGCAGGCGCTCTTTCGCGCAATAGAACCGCACATGAAATCTGACGCCTTGCTCGCGACCAATACCTCTAGTTTGCCAATCGAAAGACTCGCCGCAGGTTTGAACGATCCAGGAAGGCTGGTGGGACTGCATTTCTTCAATCCGGTCGCGCAGATGCCATTGATCGAAGTCGTACGTAGTACGCATAGTCACGATGCGATGGTAGCTGCGGCACTCGGCTTCGTGCGCCGCATCGATAAGCTTCCCCTGGAAACCAAAAGCTCTCCCGGCTTTTTGGTGAACCGCGTGCTGGCACCTTATCTGTTAGAGGCGATAAAGATGGTCGATGACGGCATACCGATATCCGTCATTGATCAGGCCATCAAAGACTTCGGTATGCTGATGGGCCCGCTTGAGATGGCGGATATTGTGGGTCTGGATATCGCGCTTTCAGTCGGTGAGATCTTAAGCCGCGAATACGGTTATGTCGTACCGGAAAAACTGCGCGCTATGGTTGCTGAGGGTCGATTGGGACGCAAGTCGGGGCAGGGATTTTACGCCTATAAAGACGGCGCTCCAGTGCGCGACAAAAAGGTGAGCTACGCAAGCAACTCCCAGGCATTGCAGAGTCGCCTGATTCAAAGACTCATCAATGAGGCGCTTGCCTGTCTGCGCGATGGCGTGGTTAGGGATGCTGATCTCGTGGACGCTGGCGTCGTCTTCGGTGCAGGTTTTGCCCCATTTCGCGGAGGGCCGCTTCATTACCGCAGTACACTGCGCCTCGGCTCAACGCCTGCACAGGCTATACAGCCGCAATAAACATAACCCATGGACAAGCTGCCAAAGTTTATGTGCATTGGGGCGCAAAGGGCGGGCTCAACGTGGTTATATCAAAATCTCAAGATGCATAAGGAGATTTGGCTGCCTCCGGTCAAAGAACTTCATTACTTCGATGAACTGCGAGCAAAGCCCTTCTTGTGTGAGCGATACAAGCACCATCTTCGACGCAGAATAGGCGCGAATAAGACTGCTTGGCGCAATGGCGGCTGGTCGTTAGGAGACTTTCTGTGGGACTTAAAATTCTTCGGACTGCCGAGATCGGATCGCTGGTATTCCTCACTGTTTGCGCACGGAAGAAAGCTTGCGGCCGGCGAGGTGACGCCCGCTTATTCCATACTTCCCGCCTCGGTGGTTGCCGAGATTAAGCGCGTCAATCCGGAATTAAAGATAATTTTCTTGATGCGCGATCCTATAGATCGCGCCTGGTCCCAGGCCTGCAAGGATCTGCCGCGCGTCTTTAAGACCTCCATGAGTCAAATACCCAGAGAGCGCATCATCGCCTGGTTTAACCAGGAATGGTGTGCATCGCGTTCTGACTACATCCGATCCTTAAGGACTTGGCTTGCTCATTTTCCACGTAGTCAATTCTTCTTTGGCTTCTTCGAAGAGATCGTCACTCAGCCCGAAGATTTGCTGCTGCGTCTGTTTGCATTCTTAGGGGTAGAAAAGTCTAGGAAATTTGTCGCGCCTACCGCGAGACAGACAATCAATGCGGCGGAGAAGGCGGACATAGCGCCGGAATACGAATACGAACTCGCGAGAATATATGAGCCTAAACTTGCAATACTAAAAGAAGTGTTCGAGCCTTATCCGGAGCATTGGTATCAACGCTGCGTGACAATTCTCAATCGGCGAAACTGATGCTGTGCAACCTTGTGATAGCCAAGCTAGAACTTTGCCGAGGATGCTGACGGTCTAAAAAACGCCCCCTTGTGCCGCGGCGCAGTCGTTAGTTTGTATAAACGATGCTAATGAGATGAAATCTCAGCCGCTGCCGAGGAAGATGTTTGGACTAAGGTTGGCATTATTCAGATATGGATCGCACGGTTATCCACGCCCAATGCAGCCTCATGCATGACTTCCGACAAAGTGGGGTGCGCGTGGACGGTGCGCGCTAAATCCTCTGTACTGGCGCCGAATTCCATTGCGACCACCGCTTCAGCGATGAGCTCGGAAGCCTGCGGTCCGAAGATGTGCACGCCCAGTATTCGATCCGATCGGGCGTCACCTAAGATCTTCGCACGACCTATCGTCTCACCCATGCCGCGTGCGCGTCCGCTGGCCATGAACGGAAACACGCCTGAGCGGTAATCGACACCCGCCTGTTGCAACTGCCGCTCGTTTTGGCCGACCCAGGCGATCTCCGGCCAAGTGTAGATCACCCACGGGATATTCCCATAATTGACGTGGCCAGATTGACCTGCAATGCGCTCGGCGACCGCAATGCCTTCCTCCGAACCTTTGTGCGCCAGCATGGGGCCACGTACCACGTCTCCAATGGCGTAAACACCGTCGAGATTCGTCCTACATTGCGCATCGACCTCTATAAAGCCACGCGCATCCAGCTTGAGACCCACCGCTTCCGCATTTAACCCCTCCGTGTTGGGCTTACGTCCGATTGCCACAATCAGCTTATCGACTTCAAGCGTCTCGCCGACATTACCCCTCTCAAAGCTGATGGTTACATTGGATGCGCTCGTCGTGCGGATCACCTTGGCGCCCAGGCGAATATCAAGCCCTTGCCGTCGCAGTGCCTTTAAAGCCTCTTGCGCGATCTCCTGATCGACGGCGGGCAGAAAGCTGTCCAATGCCTCTAATATAACGACCTTGGAGCCAAGCCTATTCCATACGCTGCCCAGTTCCAGACCGATTACGCCTGCACCAATAACACCCAGGCGGCCCGGCACTTCATCAATTGCTAAGGCACCAGTAGAATCTATAATGCGTTGATGATCGATCGGCGCTACTGAAAGCGTCATGGGCACCGAACCCGTTGCGATAATGATATTGCGCGCCTCAAGCCGCTCGCTGTCGTCGCCCTCACTTACTGGATTGACGATAATGCACCCATCGCCGGTCAAGCTGCCTCGCCCCACATAGCGCTTCACGTTGTTTTTCTTAAACAGACCCTCAATGCCCTGCGTTAAAGCGCGTACGACTCTATCCTTGCGCCCCTGCATAGCCGCAATGTCGATAGAAAGGCCATCAACCGTTATACCGTGTTCCCTCACCTGGTGCCCGATATGGTGAAAGTAATGGCTCGAATCCAGCAAGGCCTTAGAAGGAATGCAGCCCACATTCAGGCAGGTGCCGCCCAGC
>DATACK010000362.1:0-13703 GCA_036259115.1 Gammaproteobacteria bacterium
CGAAAACTTACCGCCTTGAAGTCTTGGACTCCCTTGACGCCCTTTTACCTGATAGTGCGTAGACGATCGAGCAAGCTTATCAGCGCGCATTCGTCAGGGGCTTCTTAACTGTAAAATTGATTGACTTAAGCCACTGTAGTTTGGCGATGCTATGAGGATGGCCGAAACCGCTATAACTAATTACATCACTATGAAATTACTCTTTGACGATCAAAGGCTATCGATCGCACGTCCCAATTATGGTTTAGGCATAACCAAAAGCTCACTTGCCCTGAGTGCGATTTCATCGCGTGCCTAGATACCCGTCAGCTGAGACGGGAAATAGCCAATGTAGATGCAGCAATTGACGGCTTTATGAGGGAGCTTATAAGCTGAGCAACCAATAGTACATGCAGGTAAAGCTAAGCAAAGCTCTACCTCTACCTCTACAGCGGCCAAACAAACACGACCTCGGATTCCCTTTCTGTGCGCCCATGCAAAACCTACGAATCTACTTAGACTACCGAAGGATGCTCAAGTCGTTTGAGCCACAGATTTGGAATTTCCGCTTCAGTCGATGCAAAGCAGCAGGTCACTTCGTTGGCTCAGCGCAAGGACGCGGACCCGGGAGGGCTTATTTACGGTGCCAACTCGTCGCCCAACCTAATCACGATTTTGCCTGCGGTACTACCCCGCTGATTATATACGTGGGCGGCTGCGAGCTCTTCCAATCGGAAGACTCGGTCGATGACCGGCCGGAGCTTGCCAGCTTCGCAGAGCGTGCGTAGTTGGTCGAGATCTTCACCAGAAGGTCTTACGCGCACTATCCTTACACGCCGCTTCGAGTAGAACGGCAAGAGGAAGATCGCCGCGACGCGATCCGCCGACGGCAAGCTCGACACGTAAATCCCATCACTTGCCACGAGCGGGAAAAACTCCCGCACGGACCGCTGCACGACGAGATCGAGCACGATGTCGTAAGCCTGAGTACTGCCAAAGTCGGGCTGCTTCGTATAGTCAATCACGTGATCGGCTCTCAGCCCGCGCACCATGTCTACGTGAGGGCTGCTGCATACGGCCGTTACCTGAGCCCCATAGCTCTTTGCTATTTGCACCGCAAAATGGCCAACACCGCCCGAGGCGCCGACGATAAGCACGTGCTTGCCCGCACCCACTTGTCCCAGGTCGCGCAGCGCCTGTAAGGCCGTAAGACCCGCCAGGGGCAATGCCGCCGCCTCGAACGCCGGCATATTGCCAGGTATAGGTGCGACCGCATGCTCGCCCACAACCATATACTCTGCACTTGCCCCACCTGAGCGCGTGTCGAGCATTGCGAAGATGGGATCGCCCGGCTTGAAGCGGGTGACCTGCGCCCCCACCTCGGTTACCTCGCCCGCCACGTCGAACCCCGGAATGAATGGAAAACGCATCGGCATTAGCCAACGATATCGACCACTATAGAGCTTCCAATCTATGGGATTCACCGACGAGGCCGCCACCCGGATCAGGAGCTGCGTAGGCGCCGGCTGTGGGACTGGCACTTCCGCCTCTGCAAGCTGATCAGATCCACCGTATCCCAGGCATAGAATGGCTCTCATGACAGAATGGCTTCTCTAGCGGCTTGAAAAATCCTGAACCGCTCGCGGGGCATTGTTGCCGAGTCCCCAATGATGTGCCGCTCCAGTTTCGTACCCATGATGTTGAAGCGTTCGGATTCCAGCATCTTTGCTACTCGAAATGCACATAACTGACGCCTATGCCAACTTGCAGCGGCTATAAGCCCCTTAATCACCTTTTTCCGCGATGCCTCCATTCGTCATGTTAGCTTTAGGGGGTTCAGGAACGTCAACACCTTCTTCTTCTCAGACGCCGTGAGCGCTAACATTGCGAGCCTCGATGCGTCTGCCTGCGATGCGCCTTAATTGTGTCCCTCAGCGTCAGCGCTGAGCCATCGTGAAGCAGATGCGCACCGCACTCGTAGCTCCCAGCGCGGCGCCGTACAGATCATACAAGCAGAGTTATATCAAAAATCTGGCCCGTTCCGAAGACTCCCATAATCTGGATACGTGCCTTCTCAGGTCGGAGAGTTTCTTTCTTCTCCGTTGCGGGCTGGACACCTCGAAGGAATTGTTAAGCTTCCGAATAGTTAATCCTTGAGCCGGCCTTAGCGCAAACTGTGTGTGCACGATGCCATCGCACATCCCGAGGTAGTGGAGCATAAAATCAGTATAAGGATGGATTATCTTTTGCGAGCGGTGGGATCACCTTGAGGTCGCAGAAGCCAGTGCCTACTGACGCCGTGACCTACGTAGGAACGTAACACCTGGGGCAATCGATATTCCTGAAGAGGCTCTTACCCTCTTTCACCTCAGGACTGTCGAGTGTGTCGGCTTTGGGCAGAGCCTTCGTCGAGCCCATGAAGCGCGCGAAGGCCTCTACATCTTCGCCGAACTCGTGCTTGTTGCAATTTCCCTGGTCTTCCGAGTCGTCAACGTAGTCAAAGGCCATGACAGGCTTTTCCAGGGAGTTGTTCTCGTTTTGCTGCAGTGGGCTCGTATCCGGTAGTGCTATTGTCGAAGCCGGTCGGTGCCCCTGTCGGTACCTATGCCGCAAGACACGCGAGGACCAGTGTCATCACAACCACAGGAAGAATCCATCTTAACGATGCAAACATAAGCATACTATTACCTCGTAAGCGCTATTCGGGCACAGTAATGTTAAGGTGCAACTTCAGGCTAACGGGCATAGTTTGGCCGGGCTGCGTAAAGAGCGCGACGGCATGCGCGGCGATTGGCTGTAGTTGAGCGCGCGTGCGTTGGAATTATATCAAGGCCACTTCTTGGAGGATGATGTAGAAATATCCTGGACAGAGCCCTTGCGACAAAGAACACAGAGCCGATGCATCCACTAGGTTCGCGAGCTTGCTCGTTACTGTCGGCACCTCGGCGACAGGGAAAAGGCCCTAGCGTGTTTCCGCCGTAGTCTTGAGTTCGACGATCCTGCCGAAGACTTCTACGAGGGTATAATAAGCTACTAGTACTGGCTCAGAGACCGCGCGGGCGCGTTGGACACTTGCCACCGCTGCAAACATCACCTCGCGCTCATGCTGAGCACCAAGCCCTCACTGGCGACCGATGCGTTCTTTCGATCCTGGTTGAGTGCCTAATTAGCCTTACCTGTCAGCCTCGTTGGAAGATCTTTAGTTCTAGATGCGCAAGGATGGGATCCTTCCGGTCGCTATGTATTGTAGATAATCGTCTAGAATCAAGCGATGATCGAAAGCTAGTTCGAGTGCACGGTCCGCTGGATCGGCGACGATGATCTCCTTGGCATCGTCGGCCGCGCTGGGCTCGCCAGTGGCACTGGCCACATACACCACGCTTACTGTATGCCCTCGCGGATCGCGGTTTGGATCAGAATAGCATCCGAGCAGGCATTCAAGTGTTATGTCCAAGCCTGTTTCTTCTTTGGCCTCGCGCATTGCGGCTGTCTCAAGCATCTCGCCGATGTCCACGAATCCGCCAGGCAGTGCCCAACCCAATGGCGGATTACGGCGCTCGATGAGCACGATGCGGCTGCGATGCCCACCTAGCTGAATGATGATATCAACCGTCAGCAGGGGCGTTTGTGGCTCAGTCATATCTTACCTGTGAGGCGTCGAATCTGGCGGCGTTGACGTTTGTCAGGCCGACCGCATGGGAGCGCAGTGTTTATTAGACGTCGCTGCTGAGCTTCCAATTGACGACGTGCATGACTATCTTCGGTTTCGGTATAAAGCAGCCGCGCTTCTCGCGCGGGCCGACGCTGGGTATTGATTCCATTGACGATGAGTGTCATGGCGTGATGCGTCAAGGTGATCTCCAGGCGATCGCCCGGCTTGATCAGCCGTGATGGTTTGATGCGTTCGCCGTCGATGTGTACCTTGCCACCTTTGATCGCCGTCAGTGCTGCACTGCGTGTTTTGAACAGGCGCGCCGCCCATAACCACTTGTCGACACGCAAACCGGATGCATGATCTACGTTCATCGCTCATCAGCATTTACAGAAACTTTAAGGCGCGCGATCCTGGAGTTTGCACGGGCGTCAGGCCGCGGGACGAAATTACTCCGGCCATTGCACGATGCGTGCGTGAATATTGACCCTATTACGTTTGGTCACTACACGACCGCGAACGGACATGCCTGCCTGATGCACGGTTTCGGAATCGCCGGAGACTAGCGGGTGCCACCATGGTAGATCTTTGCCTTCCGCCACCAGGCGATAGGCGCACGTGGAAGGTAACCAGTGAAATTCGCTCACGCTTTTGGGCGACAGCTTAACGCAATCCGCAATCCTTTGCGTGCGATTGTGATAATCGCGGCATCGACACGTGTGAGTATTTAATAGACCGCACGCCACGTCAGTATAAGAGATGTGACCAGTGCGCTCGTCTTCCAGCTTGACTAGGCAACACTTGCCGCACCCATCGCACAGTGACTCCCACTCACGTGCAGTCATATCCGCGAGTGTCTTCGTTTTCCAAATTGGCGCTGACATAAAGGTCGCTCAAACCCAGCTAATGATGCAAGCCGCTCTACTTCGCGATGTCGAGCATCAACTTGTTCAATCGTGCCACAAAGGCAGCGGGATTTTCCAATTGTCCTCCTTCAGCCAGCACTGCCTGCTCAAACAGCAGCTGCGCCCAGTCATCGAAACCTTGCTCGGCGGGTTTTTCTTTCATGTGCAAGACGATAGGATGCGTCGCATTGATCTCCAGTACGGGACGGCTTGCCGGCATCTCGTGGCCGGCCTGCTTGAGCAAATGCTGCATGTACAATGCCATGTCATGCTCATTTAATACGATGCAGGCTGGCGAACTGGTCAAACGATGCGATACGCGCACGTCCTTGACCTTGTCATCCAATGCCGCTTTAATGCGCTCGACGACGTCCTTGGCCTCTTTCTCGACTTTTTGCTGTTCCTGCTTTTCGTCGCTCGTCTCTACCGGGCTCAAATCAAGCTCTCCCTTGGCGACTGACTGCAGCTTTTTGCCCTGGAACTCGGTCAAGTGCGTAACCAGCCATTCGTCGACGCGGTCGTACATTAGCAGCACTTCCACCCCCTTCTTGCGGAAGATCTCCAGGTGCGGACTGTTGCTAGCAGCTGCGAAGTTATCTGCGGTGATGTGATAGATCTTGTCCTGTCCGGGCTTCATACGCCCGATATAGTCTGCAAGCGAGACCGTCTGATGCTTATCATCAAACTGCGTAGAGGCAAAGCGAAGTAGTATGGCGATGGTGTCTTTATTGCCAAAGTCCTCCGCCGGCCCTTCCTTCATAACCTGGCCGAACTCGTCCCAGAATTTTTGATATTTCTCCGGTTCCTTCTCGGCCATATCAGTCAGCAGACCCAATACCTTCTTCACCGAACCCGAGCGGATACTATCGATGACCTTGTTGTTCTGCAGAATTTCGCGCGAGACATTGAGCGGCAGATCATTGGAGTCAATCACGCCACGCACGAAGCGCAGGTAACGCGGCATCAATTGTTCGGCATCATCCATGATGAACACACGACGCACATAGAGTTTGATACCGTGCATATGATCGCGATCGAACAGATCAAACGGCGCACGCTTAGGGATATAAAGCAGCGAGATATATTCCAGCTTGCCCTCGACTTTATTGTGCGTCCAGGCGAGCGGTTCTTCGAAGTCGTGCGCGACATGCTTGTACAACTCCTTGTACTCCTCGACCTTGATCTCGCTCTTGGGTCGCGCCCACAGCGCCGAGGCCTTGTTTACCGTCTCCCACTCGTCGAGTGGTTTGCCCTTGTTGTCCTCCTTGCGCATGAGGATCGGCAGCGCGATATGGTCTGAATACTTGGTAAGGATCGACCGCAACCGCCAACGGTTTAAAAATTCATCCTCGTCGTTGCGCAGGTGTAATGTCACCTCCGTGCCCCGTTGTGGACGCTCAACATTCTCGATGCTGAATACACCCTTACCATCGGAGCTCCAGCGCACACCTAGATTAGAGTTCAGGCCCGCGCGCCGCGTGGTCAAAGTGATTCGATCGGCGACGACGAACGAGGAATAAAATCCCACGCCGAATTCGCCGATGAGCTTGGCATCTTTGGCTTTATCACCAGTAAGCGCCTTGAAGAACTCACGCGTGCCGGACTTGGCGATGGTACCGATATTCTGAATCACCTCTTCTCGGCTCATGCCGATGCCGTTGTCGCGCACTGTGACCGTCCGCGCCTTCTCATCGAAATCAACCTGAATTTTGAGTTCTGTATCGCTCTCGAAAAGCGCCTCGTCGGAGAGCGCCTCGAAGCGCAGCTTATCGCACGCATCCGAGGCATTGGAGATCAGTTCGCGTAAAAAAATCTCCTTGTTGGAATATAGCGAATGGATCATGAGGTGAAGCAACTGATTCACCTCCGCCTGAAACTCGAGGGTTTCTTTTTGCGCTTCGACGGTCATAGCTATTGACTCCCAGGACTTTACACCTTAGTCAATCACATGTGGATAGGAAATTGATTTTCAAGAGATGATGGGCGCGGCACGCGCTTCGCGATCAGGCGCCTTGTTGTTTAAGTTGCGCGCAGCCTACACCTGACTACACTCTGTTAAATACACTAGCAGTCTACGCATGCATACACCAACCTCATTATTATATTGCACCGGATGGCGCGCAGGGCTGTTGCTACTGGCAATCTTCGCCACATCACCCGGCGCGGCTCAGCAGTCATTCCGGACGGTGGAGGACCCGGCCGATGCGTTTGGCGCACCGTTGAATCGTACCGTGTGTCCGCGCACCAAACCGTTTAAATGCGAAAACGGAGATTGCGTCACCAATCCGACCAAATGCACGCCCGTACGTCCCTGTTCGCCCGACAAGCCCCTGCGCTGCGCCGACGGTTCATGCGTAAGCAAGCCCTTCGCTTGCACTGCCGGCCCCCTCTGCCCGCACGATCGGCCCTACCGATGCCCTGATGGAACATGCGCGGTCGGCAAGCGAGGATGTCCTCCCATGAAGGAAGAAGACAACATCAAATAACATCTAAAGGAGCGCATATTGCAGGAGCAGCAGCGAAGTGCACGGCGGCCGAGATCGAGCTTGAGGGCTTCGCAACGCTAGCGAAGTGCCCGCATAGTATCCGCGCACTGACCGGCAATTGCAGCGATCCCGATTATCAGCGCGCCTGGAGCTTCTCTTTGATGCGGGCGGCCTTGCCGGTCAGTCCACGCAGATAATAAAGCTTCGCCCGACGTACCTTACCCCGGCGCTTGACCTTGATCTCGGCGATCAAGGGACTGTGAAGTTGAAACACGCGCTCCACACCCTCTCCATGAGAAAGCTTGCGCACAGTAAACGCCGAGTTAGCGCCGCGGTTGCGCCGCGCGATCACCACCCCTTCGAATGCCTGCAGGCGTTCGCGATCACCTTCCTTAACCCTGATCTGCACGCTCACGGTATCGCCGACGGCAAAATCCGTCACTTTGTTCTTCATCTGCTCGGCTTCAAGCTGGCGGATAATCTCATTCATCATTCATTACCTTTGGGTTCTAGCCAAGCCAAACGAGCACTCAAAAGTTGGCATCATCTTGTTCGCGCATGAATTCTTCTAACAAACCTTGATCTTCTTCGTTCATCTCACACGCGGTCAGCAGATCTGGACGCCGTTGTGCGGTACGCCCCAGGGCCTGCTTGCGGCGCCAGCGCTTAATTTCCGCATGGTTACCCTCTAACAGCACCCGCGGGACCGAAAGACCGTCGATTGTCTCGGGACGCGTATAGTGCGGATAATCCAGCAGACCATTCATGAATGAATCCTGTGCAGCGGAATCCCGATCGCCAAGCGCACCCGGGCACAAACGCGCAATGACATCGATCAGCACCATGGCCGCCAATTCGCCCCCACTCATGACGTAATCGCCGATAGACCATTCCTCATCGATCTCGAGCGCGATCAAGCGCTCATCGATGCCTTCGTAACGGCCCGCTACCACGATCATGCCCTTGCCTGCTGCGATCTCATTAAATGCACGCTGATCAAGGCGCCTTCCTTGCGGACTGAGATATATGGTCGGCGCCTCGGTCTCTCGCGCCGCGCGCGCGGCGGCGATGGCGGCACGTAATGGCGCCATCATCATGACCATACCAGGGCCGCCGCCGTAAGGTCGATCATCAACGCTGCGATGCGGATCGAGAGCAAAATCGCGCGGATTCCAGGTTCTGATCTTAAGTAGCCCCCGCGAAACAGCCCGGGCCGTCACTCCAAAGGTCGTAACAGTCTCCACCATTTGTGGAAATAAGGTTATGACATCAATCTGCATAGGGGCTCTAATAATCAGGTGACCAATCCACCCACACCACACCCCGATCGAGATCTACGTCCTTCACGATGCTACCCGGTGCGAACGGAATCAGCCGCTGCCGCTCGCCTTCGACTACCAGCACATCATGTGCGCCGGCGCAAAGCAGGTGGTCTATCCTGCCCAGCGTTACCCCTCGCATATCCTTGACCTCCAAGCCCTGCAAATCTGCCCAATAGTACTCACCATGAGGCAATGGATCGAACTGCTGACGGGCGACTTCAATATCAGCGCCGACCAAGCTCGCCGCAGCTTCCCGGTCATTGACGCCCCGCAGCCTCGCCACCACCGCCGCGCCGTGGCAACGCCCGGCGGCAACCTCGTTTACCTGCGTAAGCCCCGCGCGCAGCAGACGCCATGGGCTATATCGGATTATGTTTTCACGCGGTTTTGTATAAGAGAAGACCTTTACCCAGCCCTTGATGCCAAATACACCGGAAATCCGACCCACAATAATGCGGTTGTAACGCGTGGCCACACCGTGGCCGTCACCCGCCTCGATGTCAGACAGCGGCAGCTTTGGCCTGTTCCCGCAAGAGCGAGGCCACCCTTTGCGAGGGCTTGGCGCCCTGTTTTAGCCAATACTGTGCGCGCTCTACATTGAGGCTCAAGCGCATGTCCTGGCCAGCCGCAATAGGATTGAAGTACCCCAATTGCTCGATATACCCGCCGTCTCGCCGCTTGCGAGAATCGGTGACCACGATGCGATAAAAAGGCCGTTTTGTGACGCCACCACGCGTCAGGCGAATCAGTACCATAATTTCATCTCTTTGCTCGAGGCTACGGCATCTTCGACGCAGCCAGCGTAGGGCGTCGTATTGTAAAAGATTAGCAGCAAAAGTGAATAGTAAGGCCGCGGCTGGCTAGGAAAGCTCGCAAAGATAGCGATGCATAGAAGATTCAAAAGGGTATACCCGGCGGTAGACGGCCCTTCATGCCGCGGAGCATCTTGGCCATACCGCCCTTGGAGAACTTTTTCATCATCTTACGCATCTGCACCTGCTGCTTGAGTAGACGGTTGATATCCTGCACCTGCGCGCCCGAACCGATCGCGATACGTCGTTTGCGTGAACCATTGATGATATCCGGGAAACGGCGCTCTCGCGGTGTCATAGAATCGATGATGGCCATCATCCGCCTGATTTCGTGGTCGTTGACCTGGCTTTTCGCGTTCTGCGGCAGTCCCATGCCCGGCAGTTTATCCACCAGCCCCGCGATGCCGCCCATGTTGAGCATCTGTTCTAGTTGTGCGCGTAAATCTTCGAAGTTAAAGCTCTTACCCGTTTGCAGCTTTCTGACCAGCCGTTGCGCTTGGTCACGATCGACCTTATGTTGTGCCTCCTCGACCAGGCTCAGCACGTCGCCCATGCCGAGAATGCGCGAGGCGATGCGTTCCGGGTGAAACGCCTCCAGTGCGGCTAACTTTTCGCCTGTGCCGATAAACTTGATGGGTTTGCCGGTGATATGGCGCACCGACAACGCAGCGCCGCCGCGCGCATCGCCATCCGCTTTGGTGAGGATGACGCCGGTCAACGGCAATGTGTCGTTGAAGGCCCGTGCGGATTGGGCTGCGTCCTGACCTGTCATGCTATCCACCACGAACAAGGTCTCCGCGGGGTTCAACGCGGAGTGCAGGTCTTTTACCTCAGTCATCATCTCCAAGTCCACGTGCAAGCGGCCAGCGGTATCCACGACCAAAACGTCCTTGAATTGAGTACGTGCCTGGGCAAGCGCCGCTTGCGCGATTGTGACGGGTTGCTGCGATGAATCGCTGGGGAAGAAATCTACTTGCACCTCGCGAGCCACAGTCGCGAGCTGTTCGATCGCCGCTGGTCGATAAACATCGCAACTGACGACCATGACCTTCTTGCCGGCGCGCTCCTTAAGCCAGCGCGCCAACTTGCCCGTGGTCGTGGTCTTCCCTGATCCTTGCAGGCCAGCCATCAGGATTACTGCCGGCGGGTTGACATTCAAAGCCAGGCCTTCGTTGGCCGCGCCCATGGTCTGAACCAGTTCCTCGTGCACGATCTTGACCAGCGCCTGTCCCGGCGTGAGGCTATGTATGACATCCTGACCCAGCGCTCGCTTGCGCACCGCATCGGTGAGCGCTCGGACTACCGCCAGCGCTACGTCGGCCTCTAATAGTGCCATGCGCACCTCGCGCAAGGCATCGCTGATATTGTCCTCGGTCAGCCGCGCCTGGCCGCGCAGCCGCTTAAGCGTAGTGGAGAGTCTCTCAGTTAAAGAATCAAACATATAAAGAATTCTTGATGATGTTCGCGAACAAACCGCTCAAAAAAGAGTTGGCATTATAACGCGAAGCCTTGACCGCGGCAGCTTAAATGTCAGGATCTTGAGTAGTCAGAAATACACTCAATACCGCCTAACCGTGGACTGAAGACATGACTAGAGAAAACGCTCACCATAACCAAATGCCAGTCTCGGCCAATAATCGATCGGATAGAACGCGAATTAACTTGATCATTGCGGGCATGCATAAGGAGGCGCCTATGCCCGTGTCGCAACAGACTGCACGCAAACCCCGCGCTTTAGCTCTCTTGATGTTATCATGACAGCCGGCGGCTGAGCGCGATCCTGTCGAACTGCTAACGGTCCGTTACCATGAGGTATGGCACTTACCCGCCGTTGGGTGGATAGGCTCACCGAAACACCGATGCGCGCGTTACGCTATGAACGAAGTCCAAACTGCCGCTGTAACCGTAAGCTGCTATGCAATTTATTATCAGCCTGATTGCCATCATGCTCTATTTAGCCGCGATCGTAGCTGCGGTGGCGCATTTCAGGAGGCTTGCCGCTGGTCAAAAGTCGCACAAGCGTTTATTACTAGTGCTCTGGGGCGGCGCTTTGCTCTTTCACACAGTGGTGCTGGGCCAAAGAGTGCTAACGCCTAGTGGCGTAAACCTGGCGTTTTTCAATGCGCTCTCCATGGTGGCCGCACTAGCAGTCACCATTGTATTGTTTACCGCCATCAAACGCCCGGTTGAAAACCTGGCGCTGGTCATATTGCCAGTCGCGGCCGTATGTCTCGGTTTAGACCAGACCATGCCGAATCATCTGGTCATCGCCGCGCCCGCGGAAAGTGCGCTGCAGATCCACATCTTGATTTCGCTGATCGCCTACAGCCTGCTCACCGTCGCGGCCCTGCAGGCGCTCATGCTTGCGGTGCAGGACTGGCAGTTGCACAGTCGACGTCCGGGCGGCGTGGTTCGTGCGCTGCCGCCACTGCAATGGATGGAACACCTTATGTTCCAATTTATCGCCGTGGGATTCGTGCTGTTGAGCCTTGCGTTACTCACCGGCTTTGCATTTTTGCAGGACATCTTTGCCCAGCATCTAGTGCATAAGACGGTGTTATCTATCGCCGCGTGGATCGTGTTTGCCATATTGCTTTGGGGCCGCTGGCGTTTTGGTTGGCGTGGGCGCACGGCGATCCGATGGACCTTCGGTGGTGTTTTCGTATTGATGTTGGCCTACTTCGGCAGCAAACTAGTCTTGGAACTGGTATTGCATCGTGTATGAGTCAGTGATGAGCTCTAAAGTCAAAACAAACTACCAATGCACCGCGTGCGGCGCCGTGCAACCCAAATGGTCGGGGCAATGCCCTGACTGTGGGGCCTGGAACACACTAAGCGAGGTTATCGCCACCATTGCGCCTCGTTTGCGTTTTGGCACGTACGCGGGCGAGCATGTGGCGCAGGCGCAGACGCTCGCGGACATCAGCCCAATCGAACCTGCTCGCATGCCAAGCGGCCTGCCCGAGTTGGATCGGGTATTGGGCGGTGGCATCGTGCGCGGTTCTGTCGTGTTGATTGGCGGCGACCCGGGCATTGGCAAGTCCACTCTTCTCTTGCAGATGATGGGTGCGCTCGACACCAACGATAACCTCTACGTCAGTGGTGAGGAATCGGCGCTACAGACTACGCTGCGCGCGCGACGGTTGGGCTTGCGCGACGCACGCCTGTTACTTTTGACCGAGACCTGCGTTGAACGCATTTTAGCAACGGCAGGGGAGCGCGGCCTCGCGGTCATGGTTATTGACTCGATCCAAACCCTGTACACGGAGCAGCTACAATCAGCACCTGGTTCGGTGGCTCAGGTGCGGGAGTGCACGGCGCAGCTGGTGCGCTACGCCAAACAGACCAATTCCACGATTTTCTTGGTCGGACACGTCACCAAAGAGGGTGCGCTGGCCGGGCCTAGGGTGCTGGAACATATGGTCGATACCGTGCTTTATTTCGAGGGGGATACCGGTGGTCGTTACCGGGTGCTGCGGGCAGTCAAGAACCGCTTCGGCGCGATCAATGAGCTGGGTGTATTCGCCATGTCCGATAAGGGCCTCAAGGGCGTCAATAATCCCTCCGCGATCTTTCTCTCGCGCCACGAAGAAGCAGTGCCAGGCAGTGTCATCATGGTCACGCGCGAGGGTACGCGTCCAATGCTGGTCGAGGTACAAGCGCTAGTGGACGAAAGCCATGTCGCCAATCCACGCCGTGTAGCGGTGGGCCTGGATTATAACCGGCTAGGTATGTTATTGGCGGTGTTACATCGCCACGGCGGAGTGGCGATACACGACCAGGACGTTTTTGTCAACGTCGTTGGCGGCATGCGCATCGGCGAGACCGGTGCTGATCTCGCCGTGCTGTTGGCCGCGCTATCGAGCTTTAAAAACAAGCCACTACCGGACGATCTGGTCGTATTCGGCGAGATAGGGCTGGTCGGTGAGGTCAGGCCGGTGCCAAACGGCCAAGAGCGGCTCAGGGAAGCAGCCAAGCACGGCTTCAAGCGCGCCATCGTTCCAAAAGACAATCTCACTAAAAAAGGTGGCATCGACATGCAAGTACTCGGCGTACGGCGCTTGAGCGAGGCCATCTATCAGTTTTAGCCCAACCAACGAGCAGAACTTGGAACGCATAGGTATCGAGCTGAGCCGGTTCAGCCCGCCTGTCGGAGAGACGATCTCGATGGCAACGATAGCTAGCGCCCGCGAGCGCGGGGCTTTAGCCATAATCAAAAAGCTAGAGACTCGCGGCTTGCGCCCCATTTACACTCGACCATAGTTACTGAAGTTACTCCTGTGAATACCGCCACACCACACCAATACTGCGCGACGCCGACGACGAGCAGTACACCTTGCCAATCTCCCAGGAACTTTGGCGCTGTCACATTGCAGCCTTGAGACGCGACCCCCATTAATTGTTCTAAAACGCCAACTGCGCGCGCACTTGGAAGACATCGGGCTCGTCGCTCACACCTTGGCGCTCCTGATCGATAACCTTGATGTAATTGGCGGAAAAGCGCAGATAGTAGTTAGGATACCAGTTCAGCGCCACGCCCACGTCAT
>DATACK010000363.1:0-8010 GCA_036259115.1 Gammaproteobacteria bacterium
CAACACCCACGCGGCTAAAAACCAGGCGCTAGTTGAACTGGCCACAGAGATGGCTACGCACCCAGGAACATCCTGCAGATGCTCGTCGAAGTGGCGCTTAAGCTGTATCGAGACGACTGCACCGGCATCAGTATCCTTGAACCCAATGATGACTTAGGCGTGTTCGGTTGGTATGCGATCGTCGGGGCGTTCGGCCCGAACCTCGACGGCACGATGGCCGGTAACCTAAGCCCTTGCGGTACGGTACTCAACCCGGGACGGCCCTGCTCTTCGACCGTCCCTAACGGAACTCGCGACGGCAAGCCGGAAATGTACGAGAACCGGCTGGTGTCCTTTCACGCCGACGGGCGGCCGGTCGGCACGGTGTGGTGATCGGCGATCACGCAGCCCGGACCGCAAGTTCGACGCCGAGGATGCCCGGTGCCTTGAGAGCCTCTCCCGATTCACCGCTGCGGCCTGGCAGCTCACCACCCCACTGCGAGTCAAAACGGAGGGCCGCGAAACGCTCGAACAACAAGTGTGTGAACGCACCGCCGCGCTCACCGCGGCCAATGCGGCGCTGCGCGAGAGCCGTGCCGAAATCGAACGGCAAGCGCGCGTTTTTAATACAGCGCTGTCAACCATCAGTGATTTTACTTACATTCTTGACCGGCAGGGTCGCTTTGTCTTTGCCAATCAACCGTTACTCGATTTGTGGCGCCTGACGCTGGCGGAAGCGGCGGGAGTAAATTTCTGCGATCTTGGCTATCCCGAAGATCTTGCGGCAAAACTTCAGTGCCAGATCGAGCAAGTATTCGATACCGGACAAGGATTAACGGATGAAACGCCATACGCCAGCCCGACGGGCGTGCGTGGCTTTTACCAATATGTTTTTAAACCCGTCTTCGGCGCGAAGGGCGCGGTAGAAGCCGTCACCGGCTCGATCCGCGATCACCAAACGCAGACGCGCCGAAGACGCCTTGCGTGCGAGCGAGGAGCGTTTCCGCACGTCGTACAATTCGATGGGCGAGGCTTTCGTGATCAGGAGGCGATCCTGGACGCAACAGGGCGCATCGTGGATTACCGCTTCATCGAGCGCAAGCCGGCTTTTGCACAGCAGACGGGCTTAAGCAGTCCGCATGGCCGCACCGTGCCCGAGCTGATGCCGGACATGGAACCGCGCACGGACGAGCCGCCCATTTCGAGCGATGGCCTCGCCATCGGAGGAACCGCGGGGCCGTATGGCAGGGCCGCCTACAATAGAGAGCCGGTGTACGTCTCGGATATCGCCAATGATCCTTATTGGGCAGATTACAGGGAACTGGCGGCGGTGCTAGACCTGCGCGCTTGCTGGTCGACATCCATTTTCGCCAGCGACGGTGCCGTGCTGGGCACCTTCGCGATGTATTACCATCAGCCGCGTTAGCCTAGCGAAGACGATCTGCGGCTGGTCGACGATCATGACACGCGCGCCAGCCATCGCCATCGAGTGCACGCGGGCCGAGGAAGCGTTGCGGGAGAGCGAAACGCGCTTTCGCCAGTTCGCCGAGAACTAGGCGGACGGGCTCTGGATCATCGGTACAGAGGGGATGCAGCTGGAATACTTAAGCTCCGCCTTCGAGCCCGCCTGGGGCAAACTGCGCGATGCGGTTACGCGGAACTTGGATCACTGGGTCGAGCTGGTATACCCTGAAGATCGACAGCGGACATTGGAGGCTATGCCCCGCCTGCTCGTGGGTGAAGCCGCCGCTATCGAATATCTCATCGTGCGACCAAGCGATGGCGCAGTCCGCTGGATTGTCGACAGGGGCTTTCCGATTTCAGATGAACAAGGCCGCATCCACCGCGTCGCGCATTGCGCAAGACATCACCCAACGCAAACAAGCGGAAGCGCGATTACGTGAAAGTAAAGAGCGTCATCGCGCCATGATCAATCAGGCGACAGCGGGCATGGCGAAACTCGACTTAACCGGCAAGTTCACTCTTAATCAATCAAAGATTCTGTGATATCACGGGTTATCCACGCGCAGAACTGCTCGAGCGGCGACTGCACGACATCACGCACCCGGATGACCTCGAACGCTGCCTAAGGTGTTCGAGCGGGCAATAGCAAGCCGCAAACCTCATGAGAAGCCCTATGTCCACAAAGACGGGTCCAACGTTTGGGTTTAGGATAGCGTTTCGATCATTTCCGACCAAGATAAACCGCAAAGTCTGATTTCCGTCGCCGTTGATATTACGGAGCTCAAGCGGACAGAAGAGATGCTGCGCGAAGCCAACCGCCGCAAGGACGAATTTCTCGCGACCTTGGCCCATGAACTGCGCAATCCACTCGCGCTGCTGCGTAACGCGCTAGAAATTCTGCGCGTGAGAGAAGGCGACCGGCGATCCGTGTCTCGAATTCGCGAAACAATGGAATACCAGGGCGACCATCTGGCACGCTGGTAGACGATCTGCTGGAGGTCTCCTGCATCACACGCGGCAAGATTGAACTCCGCAAGGGGCGAATCGCGCAGAAAGAGATCATCGAGAACGCCGTCGAGACGAGTCGACCGCTTATCGATAAGGCCGGCCATAAGTTGGCCGTCAAAATCCCGCACCGGCCTGCGCGTGTCGATCCCGATCCGGTGTCATTAAGCCAAGTCATCACAAACCTGCTCAACAACGCGGTCAAGTACACCAAGGGCGTTGAGCATATCAAGCTCAGCGCCGTGCGTGAGAAGCAAGAGGCCGTCGTGCGCGTGTGGGACACCGGCATCGGCATCGCCGAGAACGCACTATCCAGAATCTTCGATCTCTTCGCCCAGGCCGATACATTGTCAACACGCGGGCAAGGCAGCTTAGGATCGGCCTCACCCTGGTCAAGCGCTTGGTCGAACTACACGACGGCACGGTCGAAGCCTATAATCCAGGGCTTGGGCAGGCAGTGAATTTGTCATCTGTTTACCAGCATTTATGGAGGATTCATCACCTATGGAAAGCGCATCGCCGACCGAGGCGGATCATTCCTCAACCCGTCGTATCCTGGTCGCGGACGATAATGCCGCGGCCGCTGATACCTTGGCCGAACTGCTGAGCTTGTTTGGCAATGAAGTGCAGGTGGTGCACGACGGCCAGGCCGCTTTGAAAACCTTTAGCGCGTGGCGCCCGGACGTGATACTGCTTGATATCGGCATGCCGGGTATGGACGGCTACGAGGTCGCCCGTCGCGTGCGTGAGCAGACGGCATCGGGTAAGGTCATGTTAATCGCCTTGACTGGCTGGGGTCAGGAAAAGGATCGCAAGCTCGCTCGTGAGGCGGGCTTTGATCACCACCTGCTCAAACCGGTCGACCTGCAAGCGCTACAGGCGCTCATGGCGGCGCCTCAAACATGAAGAATAGTATTGAGAGATTTTTGGATCGCTCCTACAGGGGAAATGCCATCCAAAGGAGCGCCGTTCCGTCGCGATGATTTATAGGTACCTGCAAAACGGAGATAAGACATGGCGAAGGTAACCGTCTATCAGAAACCCACCTGCACCAAATGCCGAACGGCCCTGCGTCTGCTCAAAGAGCGTGGCGTGGAATTCGATGCAATCAATTACTATGAACAACCGCTGACGACCGAGCGGCTGCGCGAGCTTCTCGGCAAGCTCAAACTTTCCCCGCGCGACGTACTGCGCAAGGATGAACCCATCGCGCGCAAATTGGAAATCAACAAACGCGATCTGTCGGACGACGAACTCATCACGCTCATGGTCAAAAACCCGGATTTGATCCAAAGGCCGATCGTGGTGCGCGGCAACAAGGCCGTGCTGGGGCGGCCGCCAGAAAATATCGAGGCACTGTTATGACTCTGATTTTAGGTTTAGAACAAACTGGCAGTTGCCCCTTTGATGACAGCATCGCTTGCCTGAAAGGTCGGTGTCATCACGAATGACGCATCCGCATAAGCCTCAGGTGTCGCGGCTGGTGAGCAGTGGCTTTAAAACCTTGCGTGGCTGCGTGCACGATCTACTGAGATGCGCGTCCTAGCAGGCGTTTGCGCTCATGTGCTTTAAAGAACACGCCATACGACGTGCGCGGTATACCTGCAGTACGGCTATCTTTATTCATCCGGCGCTTAGGATTTGTGGCAAGACAGTCCTACCGCGCCTTTGGCTCGATAGAGGTCGGTCTGGTCCGTTTGCTCAGTCACCGCACAGTAGTTCTGTAATGCCGATGCCCACATTGAATCCTCTACATCGAGCCTGAATCAAGGCTTGGATTTAATCCGATCCGCTGTCAAAGCAGCACCTTCAGCCAGAAATCATGATCGCGAAGCCGCCTGATAAACAGGATGCTGCGTTCGCGAAGCAGCAATATGACTTGTCAAATCCGGGTTACGATGGCATAAACAGCCGCTGCATAAAGTAAGGGGGAAATGACGATGGCGAGGGTAGCAGTGTCGATGGGGATCGATGATGCAGGCGCCGCCAGCAAGGGCCTTAAGAGCGGCGCACTCGGATTGCTCTCGAGCATTGTCATGGCCATCGCCTCCACTGCGCCGGCTTATAGCCTGGCCGCCACATTGGGGGTCGTCACGATCGCCGTAGGCATCTACTCACCGGCGATCATGATCCTCGCCTTCCTGCCGATGCTGTTCATTGCCATCGCTTATCAGGAACTCAATCAGGACCATCCTGATTGCGGCACCACATTTACTTGGGCTGCCAAGGCGCTCGGGCCGCGCATCGGCTGGATGGGCGGCTGGGGCATCATCGCGGCCGATGTGATCGTTATGGCCAACCTGGCCGAAGTCGCGGGCAGGTATTTTTACCTGTTATTTGGCGCGACGGCGCTCGCCCAAGATGCTTTCTGGGTGGCCGTACTTGGGTGCATCTGGATCGCGCTCATGACCTGGGTATGCTACATCGGCATCGAGGTCTCAGCGCGTCTACAGCGCTGGCTGGTTGGCATCGAGATGGGCATTCTGCTGCTGTTTTCGGTGGTCGCGCTGGTGAAGGTGTACAGCGGCAACGGCACACCTGGCTCGATCAAACCGTCATGGGAATGGTTCAATCCCTTCGGCATTCATTCATTCAGCGCGTTCGCACAGGGCACGCTGGTGGCGATCTTCATCTATTGGGGCTGGGACACGGCGGTTGCGGTCAATGAGGAGACCGAAGATAAGAACAGGACGCCCGGACGGGCTGCGGTCATCTCAACCGTGTTGCTACTCGTCACCTATGCCGTAGTAACAGTGGCAGCGCAGGCCTACGCCGGCACGGGCACCACGGGCCTAGGGCTCGCCAATGAGGCGCACTCGGGAGATGTGCTCTCCACGCTCGGTTATGCGGTGCTCGGCACTACCTTGGGCAAGCTATTGATCTTCATGACGTTGACCTCGGCTGCGGCCTCGAGCCAGACCACCATTCTGCCGACTGCGCGCACCACTTTGGCAATGGCGGTCTACCGTGCCATACCAAAGGTCTTCGCGGACATACACCCGCGCTATATGACACCGACCTGGTCAACGATAGTCATGGGCGTGGTCTCGATCACCTTCTACTTGGGCCTTTCGCTAGTAAGTGAAAACGTGCTCGCTGACTCGATTTCTTCCGTCGGGCTGATGGTCGCCTTCTATTATGGTCTCACCGGCTTCGCCTGCGTCTGGTATTTCCGGCGCACACTGTTTAAAAGTGTCCGCAACTTCTTATTAAGGGGGCTATTGCCGCTGATTGGCAGCATTGTGCTGCTGATTGCATTAATGGAAAGCGCCCGAGACATGTTCTCGGAAAACTACGGGGCGACATCCTTCATGGGCATCGGCGGCGTCTTTCTCATTGGTGCGGGCACGCTGCTTTTAGGCATTGTGCTCATGGAGCTGTATAGACTGCGCGCCCCGGCATACTTCCGCGGCGAGGTGCTCAACGCCAGTACGCAAGCGGTGGTTACCGAAGAGGGTGAGGTCGTTGGCCCGGGCGGGTCAACTTCAAATGAGCGCCTGGTCTAACCGTCAAGTAGGCATTCTTAGAGGATATTGAAAAAGTTACCGTTATCCTCGCATAATTGCCGCGCCGCCTGTGCGGAAATGACATTAGGATGAATAGAGGCGCTTTATGCGCCGAAACCCATCATCAAACGTTCCGATCCGATGGGTTACGCATGCCATCCTGGCTTGCGCCCTCTGGACCCACTTTCAGTGGTTCAAAATCGTTCCAGACGATTTTGTCGCTACGCTTTACCCATCCTACAGTTGGTGCCCGCTCCCTGCCTTTGCAAAAGATAGGCTGCACGGCAGTGACGGAATGTAGGATGCCTCCTTTTTAACACGCTCTTAGAAACCCGAACAGACAATTCTTAATTTTTCCATCACTTTTTTAGTGCTCAGGCTGGAATGAGGCTTGTGTAGCTATCCTTGGCGATGTAAACGAAACGTCAGTAATCCCAGCCTGTACATCCGTGTACGGGTGTTCGCCGGGGTGAGGCGGAAACAGAAGAAGCACTGCTTCGTCCCGTCGAACGCCCGAGCGCATGCTTACCGCGAGGGCTGGAAAACAATACATTAAGTATTGTTTTCTATTCCGGCTCACCTAGCTGAGCTATACCGACGTTTCCAAGCTTTGTAGGCAGCCATTGCTAGCGCGGCTGAGTAGTTTCGATAAACTCCAGCCTCGCCACCGTGAGGAGGCGTTCGCCAAGGGAATGACATGTTAAGCGTCATTTCCTTAATCCGGCTCACCCCAAAGCGCCTCTAGGCGCTGGTCGCGGCCGCAGGTATAGCGATAGAACTTATAGCGCCAAGGGTTTTTCTTGTAATAGTCCTGGTGGTATTCCTCGGCGTCGTAAAACGGGCCAGCGGGCACGATCTCGGTCACAATGGGTTGCTTAAAGCGATGCTGAAGCCGCTGTTGGGATCGTTCGGCTAGATGCTTTTGTTTCGCGTTGTGATAAAAAATCGCCGTTCGGTATTGATGGCCTTGATCGCAGAATTGACGATCCTTGGTCAGCGGGTCGACGTTGTGCCAGTAGATATCTAGCAGCTTTTTATAGCTGATCTTCTTGGGATCATAGATGACATCGACCGACTCAGCATGACCGGTGCCGCCGGCCGAGACCTGTTCGTAGGTCGGGTTTTTTACATGACCGCCCGTATAGCCGACAGTGGTGGAGACCACGCCTTTGAGCTCATCGAAGGGGTGCTCCATGCACCAGAAACAACCACCGGCGAAGGTGGCCCTTTGCAGTCCGTCGCGCAGCACGGCACCTGCACCCGTGGTAATTATTAGAGATACTGTAAAGCTTACAAATAGGGCCAGTAATTTTTTCATCGCGCATCCTCGAGGCGATCTCGATTACCATGAGACAGCTTCTCGAGATTTAAGTGCTGAGATGGATAGTGCGATCTATGCGGCGATGATCTCCATTGCCTTTCAAGCAGCGCGTATAGGCTGATCTCCAGCCGCGATCATTATAACTAGGGTGAACTGGATATAGGCGGCTGCCTTAACGGCTGTCCGCCATAGCGTCTGACCTTAGGTCTCGGACAAAGCGCGCATCAGCGCTTATGCCCAGCTACTGAGGGCATTCCCCACCTACCCGCGACTTCGATGTTCAGTCAGGCGCCGCATGGCGGGTGATGGGTCTTGTGGATCAAGATGCATATTGATGATGCTGGGCCCATCGCGCACGAGGATCGCTTTGCTCAGCGCCGCCTCGAAAAGTTCCTCAGTTGATGCCTCGAACCCATGCAGCGGCCCAAACAGTTCACTCAAAGCCTGAAAGCGCCATTCGGCGATGTCGTTGAAAGGTCCGTCTAATATAAAGCGCTCGGTGCTGTAGCCGTGGTTGTTCAGCACGATAACGATAGGCGCAAGAACAAAACGGCAGCGCGTCGATAGCTCGGTACCGTCATCTGAAAAGCGCCGGCGCCGACCAGCACGAGCGCACGCCGATTGGGCTGCGCAATCTGCGCACCAAGTGCCGCGGGGACGGCAAAACCCATGGTCGTATAAAATGCAGAGGCCAAAAACTGGGTGCATGCACGCGCAGCTCCACTGCGGCGACCA
>DATACK010000364.1:0-6179 GCA_036259115.1 Gammaproteobacteria bacterium
CGCATTGGGTTGCGGCCAATCGCCTGGTACAGATGCAAATAAGGAATAACGCCTGGCCGACATTAGGCACCGAAGATGGCAAGGCACAGATGGCGCGACGTCAGTGGTACTGGAGAACCGTGACAAAGAATACGCCAGAGCCCGATATGCGCCGTGTCGACATTGAGGTGCGCATGGAAGACGATGATGATGTCCCGCCGCTCACGACGTTGACCGGATTCATCGCCAAACCAACTACTGGCGCGCGCGTAGGGATTGGAATTGCCCCTACAGGAGCCGGAACTCCGCCCGCGGGAACCGGCGCAGGTCTCACAAGTCCCTCTACAGGAAATTAGAACTGATGCGGGGGTGGTTTAAATCTCAGGGATTCACCCTACTTGAGCTACTGATCGCGGTGGCGGTGTTCGCGGTGCTGAGCGCGCTGGCCTACGGCGGTCTGAACAGCATATTGCTCACTTCCAGGTACACGCGGGAAGACGCTGAGCGGCTAGCGGCCCTGCAGTTGGCGATGCGTTATTTGCAACGCGATGTTGAGCAGGCAATCAACCGACCGATCAGAGACCAATATGGCGATCCGCAGCCCGCGCTAAAAAGCGCCGAAGCCGACTCCGATCAGCCTCTGCTGAGTTTCACGCGCGCCGGTTGGCCTAATCCGGCTGGACAAACGCGCAGCGAGTTGGAACGCGTGGCCTATAACTTTAACCAGGGAAAAAAGGAGTTAGTGCGCATAACCTGGCCCAAACTTGATGGCGCCGGCCAAGAGACTGCAATCAAGACCACGCTGCTTGAAGGTGTGAATGCGCTTAAGTTCAGGTTTATGAACGAGCAAGGACAATGGCAGGCCGCGTGGCCACCGCTGCAACAAAGCCCAACCGCCAATCCGCTGCCGAAGGCGCTCGAGGTCACGCTGAAGGCGAAGCCCTGGGGCGAGATAAGCCGCTTCATGGTATTGCCGCGATGACAGGCATGCGCAGCCAACGGGGGGTCGCGCTGATCACTGGGCTACTGATCGTGTCGCTCGCAACTGTTGCGGCTGTATCGTTTGCGACACAACAGCAACTGGACATCCGCCGTACGGGAAATCTCATCGATGGTGATGAGGCCTGGACTTATGCCACAGCCGGCGAGGCCTGGGCTAAGTTGATCCTGCGCAAAGATTTCGAGAACAGCCCCGAGGCGGATAATCTAAACGAGGCGTGGGCGCAACCGTTGCCCTCCATTCACCTGCCTGGCGGATATATGGTAGGTCGAATCAGCGATGCGCAGGCCCTCTTTAACCTGAACAATCTCGTCGTCCAGAATCGACAGAATCTGGCGGCCGTCAATCAGATGCAGCGTCTGTTGATACTGCTGAAGCTGGATCCTAATTTGATATACCCCATCATCGATTGGATCGATCCGGACATCAACGCCACGCCGCCGGCCGGTGCCGAGGATGACTACTATACGGGCCTTGCGCATCCATACCGCACGGCCAATCGGTACATGGGGAGCGCGAGCGAGCTGCGCCTGGTCAAGGGCTTCAATGAAAAAGTCTATCAGAGGATTGCCCCGTACGTGACCGCCCTGCCCACCACCACACCTACGCTGATCAATGTCAATACTGCGCCGGCGTTGATACTGGCTGTCGTGGCGAATATAGATCCGAAAGTCGCAGTGGCGCTAATGCAGCTGCGGCAGGACAATCCGTTTAAGACGACTGACGAGTTTCAACGTGCGTTGAGCGATGTAGCGAAAGTTACACCTGCGCAGGAATCAGCTGAGGGCCAACCGGTTTTCGATGTCAAAACCAATTATTTCAATCTCACCGTCGAGACCCGTATCGGCTACGGACGCGCGGCGTTGACCAGCCTGGTTGCCCGCGCGGATGCGGCTAACATCCAAGTACTACAACGCACACAAGGGCTGAGCTGATGGATACCCTGTTGATACGCCTTTATCCCGGCCCGGCCGGTGATGAGCCCCCGCCAGCGGAATGGTTGGTAATTGGCGCCAACGGCCTGCCTAGTGGTGAACCCGGCTATGGTACGTTGGATGAGGCCGCGGCGGTCGCGCGCCTGCGGCGCACGATCGTGCTGGTGCCAAGCGAAGGCATTCTCCTGACCAAGGTGAACATTAAAGCGCGTAATCGGGAGCAACTCCTGCGGGCCATACCCTTCGCACTGGAAGAAGATCTAGCCGAGGACGTAGAACAACTGCATTTCGCGCTGGGCCCCCGTCAGCTCGATGGCGACCATCCTGTGGCGGTGGTCAGTCGCGCGCTGATGACGCAGTGGCTGGAGGAGCTGAGCGCGGTGGGGCTGATCCCGCAAGCACTGATCCCCGATGTGCTTGCCCTACCTCAGGCCACTGAGAACGCCTGGAGCCTGTTGCTCGAAAAAGACCGCGCGTTACTGCGTAAAGACACTTTCAGCGGGTTCACGTTCGATCCTGCCAACGCAGAGGACTTATTAAACTGCGCGTTAGAGGAAGCAAACGTCAAGCCCGAGGTGATCGAGGTCTACGGCACTGAGGGCGAGGATGATCCACGCCTGGCGCCGATCTCGTCGATTACTTATCAGCAGCGCGACGGTAGCCCGCCCGTCTTATGGGCCGCCGGCTTGGACGCAAAGCGCGCAATCAATTTGTTGCAAGCGCAGTATCGCACCAAGAGCGATCTCGTCAGACTCTTAAAACCGTGGCGGGCAGCCGCAGCCGTGATCGGCATATGGCTGGTCTTACAGGTTGTCGAGTTTGTACTCGACTACCAACGTCTGGCGGCGGAAGACCGCGCCCTGCAGGCTAAGATCGAGCAGATCTATCGCAACACCTTCCCCAATACCAGCCGCATCGTCAACGCCCGCATACAGATGGAGCAACAACTCGACGCGTTGCGTCAGGCCAGCAAGAGTAACACCCGAGTTGCCTTCATGCCGCTGATGGATGCCGGTGCCCGCGCGATCCAGCCTTTAACGGGGGTCAAAATCGACGCGCTAGATTACCTCAATGGTCGGCTGGAGGTAAGCTTGAACGCCCGCGAACTGGACGCGCTCGACGCGATAAAACAAAACCTCGAGGGCCAAGGCCTAACGGCGGATATCCAATCCGCCGAGACTCGTGGCGCCGAGGTCATCGGGAGGCTTGTGATCCGAGAGGCGCACGGATGAAGGAGTGGTTCTATTCCTTACAGCCGCGCGAGCGCCTGATGGTCAGCGGTTGTGCGGTGGTGGTGATCATCGCGCTCATTTATCTACTAATATGGGCGCCGTTTGCGGAAAGGTACGCACAATTGGCGGCAAATGTGAGAGCCGGGCGGGAAACGCTGGCATGGATGCAGCAGGCGAGTCAACAGGTTCGGCAACTGCGCCAAAGTAATCCAAGGATTACTGCGGTTAACGACACCCGCTCGTTACTTTCCATCGTCGATAGCACCGCTAAGCAAGCCGGCGTGCGTAATCCGATCACACGCATGGAGCCGGAAGGCGATGACGGCGTCAAGCTGTCCATGGAAAACGCCGATTTTGATGCCACCATCCGGTGGTTAGGCACACTCAAGCGCAGTTACAACGTCGAAGTCGTGCGCGCGTCTATTAGCCCCAGCGATGCACCCGGCAAGGTCGACACGCAGTTTAGCCTACAGCGCCCGTAACGCTCTCGATGACGCCTAAACTGATCGCGTTTGGCGTCGTCGCGTTCGTTGTCTCGTTAATTATAACGGTGCCTGCGCAGCTTGCCGGTCCTTACCTGCTGCCGGCGCACGTACATGCCGCTGGACTCGAGGGAACGGTTTGGCAGGGCAAGGCAAATCGGTTGCAAGTATGGGGCTTCGATCTCGGCGCGGTAAGCTGGGATTTGCAGCCGCTCGCTTTGTTCCTGGGCCGGTTGCAATCCGAAGTCAGCATCGATCGGCCTGACCTGCAGGGCCAGGGCACCATCGCGGTAGGGCTTGGCACTTTCCGCTTCGTGAACATGCATATGACCGGTCAGGCTGAAGTCTTGGCGCCTCTCCTAATCGCTTACGGCGTTAGCATCGATGGGAGCCTGGAGGCGAATATTCAAACCGTAGAGGTCACCGACCGCGGGCCACAAGCGGCGGATGGGGCCATCATGTGGCGTGAGGCGCGTCTGGTACGCCCGGTGGCGCTTGCCCTTGGTGATGTCAACGTCACAGTAAGGCAAGACGGCGATAAGGCTGTAGCAGATCTCAAGAACACCGGCGATACGCTGCATCTGGCAGGGGGTGCGCGCTTGCAGCCGGATTGGAAATACGACGCGCGGTTGCGTATAGAACCTACCGATACAACGCCCAAGGACGTGCGCAACACCCTCGCCCTCCTAGGCAGACCCGACCCGAACGGGGCGATAACTTTAAGTCAGCAGGGTACGTTGTTTCCCGTACTAGCCGGCGCAGAATAGCTGCGCTACTAAAACGCTCTAGATTATGGCCGAGAGTCATGGTTTTTCACGCACTCCTTCTCGTCAGAAGCGGATAACGCAACTGCCCTCACTAATCTCCCACAGTGCGCTGAAATGCATTCGAGACACGCGCCTCAAGCGGAATTTTGTAACCAGATTACGCGCCCAGTCTTCACCCTATTGATCGGGCTGCGCCCGATTGAACGTCTGCCGCATGCCCTGGAATTACTAGAAGTCTGTACAAGCAGCCTCTTCTCCAAGCAGAAAAAGCAAATGAGAAAATTCGCGTCGCTAATCCAATCGATGGTAGAACATTTTTTCTAAGTATCCTTATCCATACGGCCATTGCCAGCGGCATTACCCAGCGCGGAGACATTATCAATTTACCTGCCCCACTAAAGAGTAGACTAGCCAAGCTTGCCGCACGTCCAAATACATATCCGCCGATGACCGCCTTTCCCGAGGCCGGCAAGCCAAGCCAACTTTTCGATTACTCCCTGCTGGATATCACCGGCTTTCAGCCAAACGTTTTTACCAAGGAAATACCCGATATCAACAGCGGCGTCATCCCGACTGCCTCCAATGCAGCCAATCGCGGGCTGCGTACTATTGGTGCCGTACGCGTGTCGTCGAATGTCTTATCGGATGCTTAGATGCGCCACCTTTGTGCTTATGTCTCTTGATTTATGCTTATGCTTGGCCGCCGTTACAAGGTTATGTTCGCTGCGACACTGCCGGCATAGCCGTAATCGGCGGCAGCGTATTCGAGGCCGCATAGTTGCCCGAACGGATGGAGGCATTGAGGATTGCGCAGCCTTCCTGTGGCGTTCCAAAGCCCTTCAGAGAATAGTGTTCGAACTTGTAGTAAAGATTATCCGCGCGTGGGCAGACGCACACGCTAATCCCACCACTAAGCCGCAGGATACGGCCTTAAAGAGTTTGTTTGCATGAGCACACCTTGTGAGAATTGGTTGCTAACTATCGTCTTGGTAGCAGCCGTAGCTGGCTACTGCGCAACGTTGATTACAACGTTGCGGCAGCGTTGCGCAATAGGGATGCCGGGCCATTTTTTGACGGTGTAGGTTTAGAAGCTTGCGGGAGGGAAGACTAGTTTTAAACCAACAAGTTGCGTATGTTTCTTGCACGAAAGCCTTTGCTTTATCTTTTAAGGATTAATTTATACAAATGGATGCGGTGTTCGTGCTTGAATGGCGGCGGGCGACGCCAGGCCATTTTCGCGTGAGTGACGGCAAAAGGTAGAATTCTGTCGCTACAGGGCGATGCAGTTTGAGGATTGTCTCGTTAGCAGCCGAAGATCGGCTACTCCTTTGTGTCTCATGGGAGCTACAACTTCATCTATAAAGGTCTAGAACGGAAAAGAACCAAGGGACATTGCCCAAGTTAACTGGTCGTTAACTTCCTAAAAGGTCTGTTTGCGGCCCTGGCGCTGTAGGGGGTAAGGCAAGAATGAAAACGCATTCGGCGCTCGTCAAACGCAATTTAACTTCGAATTTATCTATAGATACTGATATAAAGATATCCCCTAAGCCGCTAGCGAGTTTAAATTTATTATTCTATTGGTGGAGCAAGAGGAGGGCTGAGTCATCGACTGCTTGCATGGTATACAAGCAGCATATTTCTTGAAAGATCTTTTAATTCAATAACATGAATTAAATGTATGTCCAGTTTATTTTAACGATAGGAGCATCTAAGGTACTGATTTGCCGTATTTTGAGGAATTCATTCTGGACAGTTTTGCTAGGATTTTTGCCTATTCTTGCCCT
>DATACK010000365.1:0-1575 GCA_036259115.1 Gammaproteobacteria bacterium
GCGGTCCGGTAGATGGTGGCCGAGCTGTCCTGTTCATTCTTGCCGCGGGCGGTTACGATCACGACCGCCCCATGTCGCCCTAACTCGGTGGCGATCGCCTGCCCAATACCGCTGTCGCCTTCCCCTAAAGTCGATCCATTAATAACTGGAGTCTCCGGGTACTCTAATGACCTAGGAGGCGACAGATGCGCAAGAGCAGATTTTCTGAGAGCCAGATTGTTCAGGTGCTCAAGCAGGTGGAAGGCGGCAGGCAGGTCAAGCACGTCTGCCGTGAACTGGGCATCTCCGAGGCCACCTATTACAGCTGGAAGTCCAAGTACGGTGGAATGGAGGCCTCAGATGTGCGGCGGCTCAAGGAGCTAGAGGCGGAGAATGCCCGCCTGAAGCGGATGTATGCCGATCTGGCCCTGGAGAACACCGCGCTCAAGAATGTGATCGCAAAAAAACTGTAGGTCCGGCGGACAAGCGCCCACTGGTGACTGCGCTAGTTGAACAGCACGGCCTCAGTGAGCGCCGGGCCTGCAAGGCGGTGGGTTTGGCGCGCTCCGTGGCGCGCTATCAAAGAAATCCGGACGGCGATGTAGCGGTGATCGCCGTGCTGCTCGAACTGGCTGAGCGGTTTCCGGAGCGGGGTTTTAGCAAGCTGTTTAAGCTGATCCGACGCCGGGGATTGGCGTGGAACCACAAGCGGGTGTGGCGCGTGTACTGTCAGTTGAAGCTCAACCACCGGCGCCGCGGCAAGAAGCGGCTGCCGAACCGCAACCCGGCACCCCTGTGCGTGGGCGATGCAATGAACGTCTGCTGGTCGGCGGATTTTATGTCCGACACGCTGTGGGATGGGCGGCGCTTTCGCACGTTCAATGTCGTCGATGACTTCAACCGGGAAGCCCTGGCAATTGAGATCGATCTGAATCTGCCGGCGCTGCGCGTGATCCGCGTGCTTGGCCGTATCGCAGCCTGGCGCGGCTATCCCGACAAACTGCGGCTAGATAATGGTCCCGAATGTGTCTCGACGGCCTTGGCCGAATGGGCGGAATGTCACGGTGTTGAACTGGAGTTTACTCAGCCGGGGAGGCCGATGCAGAACGGCTTCATCGAGCGCTTCAACGGCAGCTATCGACGCGGCGTGCTGGACATGTATGTGTTCAGAACGCTAGCCGAAGTCCGCGAGCACACGGAGATCTGGCTGCGCCACTACAACGAGGAAATTCCGCACGATTCATTAAACAACTTGACGCCAATCGAATATCGGCAACTCAAACACCCGGAACCTCTAGTTATGACTGGACCTAATTAGGGGGAGTTGACACGCCTGAGGCCTAATCTTAGGCAGGCTCAGTCCCCAAAGCCCTCTCTTGGCGCGCAGCCGCATCTCTGCGGCCAACGTGCGTTAATTCGCTATCCTTTGCCTGCCTTGCATAAACCTAGAAGGCCCGCCAAGTGCTGCAGCGCCTAACGCCTTTGCTTATAGTGCAACAGTGTTTTGCGCTGCAGTTACTTTCTCTCCTGCTAGTGCTTCGTAGACTGGTATTGCACTGCAACATCGCGTGCCTCCTCTGAAGCCATCCTCATGGC
>DATACK010000366.1:0-2483 GCA_036259115.1 Gammaproteobacteria bacterium
ACCCCTTACACCATCTACCAGATCAAGCCGTGACTACTACACCGGAGAGCAGGCTACGGGCTAGCGCCTTGCATTTCACGCTATACAAATAGACCTATCGGGAGAAATCTTAAAACTTACTCTTGCGCAACGGGTGCAGACTCTGATGCGCTACACGGAGCATAAGGCAGTAAGTGCATCAGGAAGCTTGGTAACCAACTCCATGTGCAGTACAAAGCCGTAATCGAATCCTTGCGGGTATGCCATGAACGTGACGTGCCGCCGAAGCAATTGCCAGACAAGTTAGCGGAGATCGCGGCTCGCCATTGTGAAGTGCTCGCTCGCCTAGCGGTGCTAATTCCTCAGGTTGTTCGAAGGCGTCTGAGCGCACCATACGATTCAAGCACACGCTTTTGCTAGAGATTACAGGGTTTGCAGATTAGCGTATTCCACCACCAGCCATTTGCACCCGGCGCGCTCGAAGTTGACCTGCACGCGCGCATGGCGGCCTTGCCCCTCTCGATCCAGCACCACACCCTCGCCAAACTTGGCGTGCGCCACGCGCCTGCCCACCTGAATGCCATTGTCCTCAATCAATCGCGGCGCGTGAGTGACGCGGGCGCGAAACGGTTGGCTAATCATCACCCGTGGTCTGACTTCGCGGATTAACTCTAGGGGCAACTCGCCGATAAAACGCGACGGCGGGTTATAGCTTTCGGAACCGTATTGCCGCCGGCTTTCCGCAAACGTTAGTATCAATTGCCGACACGCGCGCGTAATTCCTACATAGCAAAGCCGGCGCTCTTCCTCCAGCCTCCCTGGCTCATTGATTGACATGCTGCTAGGGAACAGGCCTTCCTCCATCCCGACCAGAAACACCAGTGGAAACTCCAGGCCCTTGGCTGCGTGCAAGGTCATGAGCTGCACACAGTCCTGGTAAACCTCACCTTGACCCTCGCCGGCCTCCAGCGCAGCGTGTGCGAGGAAGGCATCCAGCAGTGTCATATCGCCATGTAGATCCGGATCTAACCTGAATCCGCGCGCTGCGGTGACCAACTCCTCTAGGTTTTCTAGCCGCGCCTGACCTCTTTCACCGCCCTCGGCACCATGATGCTTCATCAATCCGCTGTGCTGAATCACATGATCAACCTGCTCGTGCAGTGGCAGTCCCGTTATGGCCGCACTCATGGTTTCTATCAACCGCGCGAATCCAAGCAGGGCATTAGCAGCGCGTGCGCTCAAAGAACCCGTGCCTGTTAGCGCATTGGCCGCCTGCCATAGCGTAACGCCATGCGCACGTGCATAGCCGCGCAATTCAGCCAACGTACGCTCGCCGATACCGCGCGCGGGCAGGTTAACGATGCGTTCGAACGAGGCGTCATCATCACGATTAGATGTGAGCCTTAAATAAGCCAGCGCATCCTTGACCTCAGCACGCTCGAAAAATCGTACCCCTCCATAGACACGATAGGGAATGCCTCGCGCCACGAATACCTCTTCAAACACACGTGACTGGGCATTTGAGCGATAGAGAATCGCCACATCGTGACGCGGGTTACCTTGGCTTGTCCACTCGACAAGCTGGTCGGCCACGAAGCGTGCCTCGTCCTGTTCGTTGTATGCGGCGTAAAGTTGGATCGGCTCACCGGCCATGCCGCTGGTCCACAGCCTCTTTCCCATGCGGCCTTGATTGTGGCCGATCAGGCCATTGGCGGCGGTCAAAATGGTGCCGGTGGAACGGTAGTTCTGCTCCAAGCGAAAAACCTGTACGTCCTTGTAGTCACGGCTGAAGCTATGAATATTCTCAATGCGCGCACCGCGCCAGCCGTAGATAGACTGATCGTCGTCGCCCACTGCAAAGATTGGGATCTTTTCGCCAGCTAAAAGCTTGAGCCAGGCGTATTGGATAGCGTTTGTGTCTTGGAATTCGTCCACCAGGATGTGGCGAAAGCGTTCGCGGTAATGGTCACGCAGACTCGCATTATTACGCAGCAATTCCAGCGAACGCAGCAAAAGCTCAGCAAAGTCGAGTAATCCTGCGCGCTGACACGCGCCTTCATACGCGGTGTAGATGCGGACCAACTGGCGGCTGACGGGATCGCCGGTATCCTCGAGATGCTGGGGTCGCATGCCTTCATCCTTGCGCGCATTGATGTACCACTGCGTCTGTCGTGGCGGCCAGCGTGCCTCGTCTAGCTCCAGACCCTTGAGGACTCTGCGCACGAGCCGGTACTGGTCATCGGAATCAAGGATCTGAAAAGTCTCCGGCAATCCTGCCTCGCGCCAGTGCGCACGCAACAGCCGATGCGAAAGGCCGTGAAAGGTGCCAACCCACATGCCGCGTGTGGATACGCCCAATAACGCCTGAGCGCGTCCACGCATCTCGGCGGCGGCCTTATTGGTGAAGGTGACTGCGAGCACGCTGTAGGGCGATACACCTTCTACCCGACATAGCCATGCAATCCGATGCACTAACACGCGTGTCTTGCCACTGCCGGCGCCGG
>DATACK010000367.1:0-3028 GCA_036259115.1 Gammaproteobacteria bacterium
TGAGCCACTGGTCATCCGAACGCCGGAGATGCAAACATCCACCAGCTGCCCGACACACAAGCGCGAATAGTCGTCGACAATGTTCAGGATCCGGATCCGCCGACCGCAAGTCAAGCTGATCATGGACGATGTCTGCTGACCAGCGCTCGTTTGGGCGCTGTGGCAACGTCATCGTCAGACGCGGTCGTAGCAGCTTTTTTCGCCGCCGGGTGCGGACCTGCATGCCAAGCGCTGTATACAGTCGCTACGTGCGCTTCCTATTCGGCACCAGACCCTCAGCTTAGAGCAGGCTGTGCAACAGCAATTAGCCATAGCGCAGATACCGTTCGCCGAGCGCCTTCAGCCGCGCAATCAGAGCAGCGTCGTGCCGGACGCATGGCCTGATAATGCAGCGCCTTGCGGCTGATGCGCACCAGCTGGCTGGCGCTGCTCGCTGATAGCGTAGCTCTGCTGAAGATAGCCGGCCAGTTGCTTACGCGCGGCCGGCCTCACCACTTTTCCCCAGTACATCCTGAAGCCACGCTTTATCGAGCTCGGCTTCAGCCAGCAACTTCTTCAGCCGCGCATTCTCACTCTCCAGCTCGCGTAGCCGCCTTGCTTCAGACATCTCCATGCCGCCGTACTTGGACTTCCATCGGTAAAAGCTTTGCTCCGATACTCCGTGCCTGCGCGCCAGGTCAGCTCCTTCTGCACCCGCCTCGTGCCCTTTCAAAATGCCGATGATCTGCTCCTGCGTATACCGCTTCACCTTCATGTCGAGACCTCCCATTGCTCAGATTAACGGGAAACCTCTCAATAGTCTTAGCTACCTTGGCAGGGAAAAGGTCACAGCGACCCTTATTAAAATACTTGCTCCATTGCCTACTTTGGAGGATGTGGTGGGAGGGTTGAATGATGCCATGTAATCATCTATTCCTCGCACCAGACACGATGGCAAGAAAGCGGATCGCGCAGCGAGAAACCCGATTTCACAAATGAGATAAGTAGTTGGTGGCGAGTTGCTGTCAGAACGGACCTGAAGAACATGGAGCCTACGTTTAGGCATATATATGACGAGCAAAATGAGTCAACACAAACGCTCATTTGATTCGTTGGCCTTGACCTGCTCCCCCCGTTTAGTCCCGTGATGGAGTAGAGTCTGCTCATTGAGGAGCGGACGATGAAGGGGAAACGATTCACCGAAGAGCAGATCATCGGGGTACTGAAAGAAGCTGAAGCTGGAGCGAAGACGAAGGATTTGTGCCGTCAGTATGGCATCTCCGATGCGACGTTTTACAACTGGAAGGCGAAGTACGGAGGGCTGACGGTATCCGAGGTACGGCGGCTCCGGGAGCTTGAGCAGGAGAACGCAAAGCTGAAGAAGCTGCTCGCCGAAGCGGAGCTCGATAAGGCAGCGTTGAAGGATCTGCTCAATCGAAAATGGTAGGCCCGCGAGTGAAGCGCCAAGCGGTGGACGTGCTTCGGCAGGAGCATGGGTTTGGGATCACGCGCGCTTGCGGGCTAGCGAACATCTCACGGTCACTGTACGGATACCAGAGCAGGCGTTTGGACTGTGCCATGCTACGAAGCCGAATCGGCGAGCTCGCAGCGGAGAAGCGCCGCTACGGTTATCGGCGGATCCACGTGTTGCTGCGGCGCGAGGGCTGGGAAGTGAACTGGAAGAAGACCTATCGGCTTTATCGCCAAGCAGGGCTCGCAGTCCGGCGCCGGAAGCGCAAGAGCATCGGCCCGTTCGAGCGCAAACCGTTGCCGCAGCCGACCGCGATCAACCAGAGCTGGTCGATGGACTTTGTCGCCGACGGGTTGGCGGACGGTCGACGGATCCGGTGCTTGGCAGTGGTTGATGACTATAGCCGGGAATGCCTCGCCCTCGAGGTCGACACGTCGATCACCGGCACTCGTGTCGCTGCAGTACTCGAACGGTTGGCGGACTACCGCGGCCTTCCCGCATCCATTACCGTCGATCATGGATCCGAGTTCAAAGGTCGCGTGCTGGATGCCTGGGCGTACGCGCGTGGCGTCCGCCTGTCGTTCATTCGGCCAGGTAAGCCGATCGACAATGCGTATATCGAGAGCTTCAATGGTCGCTTCAGAGATGAGTGCCTCAACGAACACTGGTTCAAAACCACCGCGCATGCACGCCGCCTGATCGAGACCTGGCGCATCGAATACAATACGCAGCGGCCGCACAGCTCATTGAACAACCAAGCACCACAGCAGCACGCGCGCAAGAAATTACTAACCGCAGACTCTAATCCGGTCCCGTACTAAGTTGGGGAGCAGGTCAAGTTAAGCAAGGCGGTGATCAACGGTACTGATTTTGCGCGCCTGTCCGCATACGCAGTGAAGCTTTTCATCGACCTTTACGGGCAGTTCAACGGCCGTAACAACGGCGATCTTTGTGCCTGTTGGACGTTGATGCGCCTACGCGGCTGGCGTTCGAAGGCAACACTACATAGGGCTACAAAAGAACTACGGGATAAAGGCTGGATTGTGGTGTCGCGACAAGGCGGCAGAAATAAGCCAAGCCTTTATGCCTTGACCTGTCTGGCAGTCGATGAGTGCGGTGGAAAATTGGATATTGCAGAGACCACAACACCGCTTGGATTCTGGAAAGATGAAAAATACTGTGCTTCATATGTGAACCAAGTTGGTACGCCTACTGTACCTAAGTAACCCATATTTGAAGTAGATCACTCATGACTACTCTGAATATGTACCAGTCACGCCATTATTTTCCGTTGCATTACTCCATATATGGGGACCTTTATAGATATACCAGGGCGTAGCACATATCTATACGATCCTGCCCTTAAAGTCAGCTGCCACGTTTGCTTGTCTACCCACTGAATGGCTTCGTCACATGCGCTGGTCCGATTGCGCCAATGCGCGGACAAAGGCATCAGTGAGCTTGCGCCTCGACCCCTTCGAGAATCTGCTACCACTTTGACCTTTTTGCCATGGCATTGCTTCTGTGTACCCAAGTATTTGGTTCGTCTCATTATATACAACCAGGGCGGATATCAAC
>DATACK010000368.1:0-2241 GCA_036259115.1 Gammaproteobacteria bacterium
CGCGCAGGAAGTCGCCCCTTAAGCTCGTGAGGTCATAGCGCGTGGAGGCATTGCTTGGCAACGCCAGCGTACGCGTAAGATAGTCGATAGCCTCGCGGTTGGCGTACCGCGCCGCCGCGCTCGCGGCCGCTTGGCGAAGATAGTGCACGGCTTTCGCATACTCCCTGCCTTGTTCGAAGTGCAGCGCCAGTTCAGATGCGATCTCCGCAGCTCTCAATCCATACCCGCGCTCCAGACACAAACCAATGCGCCGGTGGAACCGCATGCGTCGCGCGGCGGACTGCCGGTGATACAAGACATTCTCATAAAGCGCGTGTGCAAAGGTGTAACTTGCCGATAAGGTGTTGTCCGGCCATTCTTCTACACCTCGGTCACGCACCAACTGTCCTCGCCGCACCAGGCGCGCCAGACATGCTTCGATCTCGGGCACACTCGCCTCTAAGGCGGCGGCCACGGTGGTCGAACTGAATTCCGTGCCGGCAATACTTGCTGCCTCCAACACGTATTGCTCCTGGAGGCTATACCGTTCGATTTGTCTTTCGATCATTTGCCGCAGGCTCTCGGGAACACCGGGGTCGAGATCCACGATCGCGGACTGCAGCGTCCATACACCGTTATCTGAAATAATCGCGCCTTGCGCCACCAGGTAATCGATCACGTTGAGCATGAACAGCGGGTTGCCTTCGGTGCGCTGATGGATGAATGCGGCTAAGGCGGCCGGGAACGCATGGTCCGGGAAGCGTTTTTCCAGATAGATGCCAACATCCGATGCGCTCAGATAATTGAGTGGTAAGTCCTCGCAATGGCCGTGTACGTCCAGCTCCTGCTTGATGGACTTCAACGGATGGTCGGCCAAGATCACCTCGACCGGCCGATAGGTAATCAAGAGCAGCAGACGCGCGGCTCCCCGTCGCCGCGCCAGCATGGACACCAGATCCAGGGTGGAATAATCGCTCCAGTGCAGGTCTTCCAGCACCAGCAGCAATGGTACCTTGGCAGTCACTGTCTCCAGCAGTTCGACCATCTCGCGCAGCATGCGCTCACGGGTGAGTGCCAGGGTTTCCCGCTGGGGCGTTTCTCGGCCTGCAGCATCGCTTAGCCACGGCATCTGCGCCAGCCAGGAGGGAGCATAGCGACCGAGCAGCGTCATCACCTCTGCGTCAGGGGCCTGGCGGCATATTTCACTAACGGCCTCCAGCACCGGGAGGTAGGCCTCGCCCTCGCTGTGGTGCTCGATACATTGTCCACGTCCTACCAGCAGCGCACCATTCGACGCTTGCTCTACAAATGCATCTACTACCGCCGTCTTGCCGATTCCCGCCTCGCCGCTGATGAACACTATCTGACGTTGGCCGGCCAGCGCCCGATCCAGATAAGCCCGCAAACGCTCTAGCACCACGTCGCGCCCGATCAGCGGAGTGCGCTGAGAGGGACACGGCGTTGTTAGCGCGGGCGGTTTGGCGTCTCCGCTCAAGTCGCCGATCAGGCGGTATCCACGCCGGTGTAGGGTCTCAATAAAGCGGGGCGCTTTGGGTTCGTCGCCTAAGGCCTTGCGGATTTCGCGAATGCATGCCTTGAGCACGCCATCGGTGACACACCTGCCGGGCCACACCGCGTCCAGCAGTTCCTCTTTAGTGACCAAGCGGGTAGGGTTTTCGCTCAGATAGCACAACACTGAAAAGGCCTTAGGGGTGAGCGCAATCGCCTGATTGCCGCGCAGCAGGCAGGCGTTGGCGGGATCGATGCGAACAGCCTCTCGTATCGGTTGCTGTCTCGGATTCATGGCCTTCGCCTACTGCTACTTAAGCAACCGTGAATCGCTTGAGTCATCGAGACATCAGTCCGAATGCTTTTGATGTCCCACGGCCGCGGCCCTCTGGATAGGTTCCCCCGGAAAGCCTAACGCACCCCTGCAATTACAACTCCTTAATTCATTTAACTCAATTATCACTGAAATCTCACCGCAATTTTATGACTACGACGCCCGGCGTCGGCTAAAAAGCCCGTGACGGAGGCACCACCATTTCGTCATGACGGCAAACCAAACCTGTTCAATCTTAGAAGGAACGTACTCATGATCGCAAAGGTTTCGCTTCACTCACTACTCTTGATCGGAGCAAGACCATGAAAAGCTCAAAATGCATCGATAACCTAAAGTTGACACGCAGCTTGCTGTTGATCTCCACGCTCACGGCCACACCAGTTCCCGCACACGGCAACGATGCGGCTTTCAAGCGGCGC
>DATACK010000369.1:0-4751 GCA_036259115.1 Gammaproteobacteria bacterium
GCTTGCCGCTACCTATCTTCAATCAAGGACAAGCCCGGATCGCCGCCGCGCGCTCCGACTTACGCCGCGCCCAGCAACGCTATTGGGCGCAGGCGGTTCAAATTCGGGCGGCAGTGCGAGCCGCGCGGGCGAGCGTGCTGAATGCGCGCAGTCGCGCCCTGCATGTACGAACCGTGCTATTACCATTGGCTACACAGATCCTCAACGACACCCAGCTTCAGTTCAATGCCATGCAGCTCGGCGTCTTCCAGTTACTCCTAGCCAAGGTACAGCAGATCACTGCCGGACTACGGTATATCGATACCCTAAATGATTACTGGCGTGCGCACACGGCGCTCGAACAAATCTTAAATGGCGGCCAGGGGGGAGGTATCGAAAGCACACCCATGGCGGAGATCATGGGCGGCGCTATTCCCACGATCTCCCTACCGGAATAAAACGTAATAGCTGAACGGATAAGCTCAATCCGAGGTGAATAGTATGTTTACACGACGTAGATTTTTAACGACAGGCGCCACGCTCGCGGGTAGCGCCGTGGCACTTGCCAAAGCCCAGGCGGCGCCGAGCCAACCGATGGACATACAGCGGCAGGGGAAGCCTTATCATCTTAGCGTTGCCGATTACGCGGGTTTGCCACCCGGACAGCCCGGTAAGGACTACATCCCTGTCATCACACCGAACAATGTCTCGTTACCTTGGAAGATTGTCGATGGCGTAAAGGTCTATCACCTTATCGCCGAGGAGGTTGATCATGAGTTCGCGCCAGGACTGCAGGCCAAATGCTGGGGCTATAATGGTCGCGTGCATGGGCCGACTATTGAGGCGGTGGAAGGCGATTGTGTGCGCATCTACGTGACCAACAAGCTCCCGGCTGGCACGAGCGTTCACTGGCACGGCATTCTGCTGCCAAACGGCATGGACGGCGTCGGCGGCTTGAATCAGCGAGTCATCCGGCCGGGGGAGACCTTCAAGTACGAATTCACGCTCGTCCAACATGGAACCCACATGTACCACTCCCATCACGATGAGATGACACAAATGGGGCTCGGCACAATGGGGATGTTCATTATTCATCCGCGCAAACCGGCGCGTCCGAGACCTGATCGCGATTTCGCGTTCATGCTGATGGAGTGGCGCATTGACGTCGGTACGTCTCGACCAAATCCGTTTGAGATGACCGATTTCAATATCTTCACCTTCAACGCCAAGGCTTTCCCCGGCACCGAGCCCATGGTAGCCAAGATGGGCGACCGTGTACGAATTCGCTTAGGGAACACGGCGGCTATGAGCCATCACCCAATCCACTTGCACGGCTACCAGTTTCCGATCATTGAAACCGATGGAGGCCAAATTTCGGAGTCTGCGCAACAGCTTGAAACGACTGTACTCACCGGCATCGGCCAGGCGCGGACCATCTAATTCATCGCAAATCAGCCTGGCGACTGGGCGATGCATTGCCACATGACCCACCACATGATGAACCAGATGGGACACCAGCTTCCGAATATGATTGGCATGAAGCCAGGAGATCTGAATCAACAGATAAATTCACTGATACCAGCTTACATGATGACCATGGGCACCGAAGGTATGGGCGATATGGGTCAGATGGTTCAGGCGGGCAACACCAGTAATATGGATCACATGACCGGTATGCACAATATGAGCAACACAGCGGGGATGGGTAATATGGGACATATGACCATGCCTGTGCCGCCTAACAGCATCCCGATGGTCGGCGGACAGGGGCCGTTCGATTACATCACCACGGGAGGCTTATTAACGATTTTGAAGGTACGCGAGCACCTCACCAGCTATGAGGATCCGGGTTGGTACGAGCATCCGCCCGGCACGGTCGCAAGCCTTGCCAGCGCAGAAGAGTTGCAGCGGGATGGGATCACGACTGCCTGAGAGTCTCCAACGCGGTTTATGGAAATGCTATGTATACCGCCTTTAGCCATGAGTCCATATCCTGAGCCGAACAGCACCCGCCAAGCAAAGGGTGATGTTGAGTTGTCGCCTGGTATGCGTGACCGGTTCACGCTGGAGCGGACTATGCTGCCCAATGAGCGCACTTTGCTGGCTTATGCGCGCACGGCGCTGGCGCTGATAATTGCGGGTGCTGGTGTGGTGCACTTTTTCGACACCGATCCGGCACTTGTGGCAGGTTGGCTGATGATACTGATCGGACTCGCCATTGTGGGCATAGGCGTATGGCTATCTGACTATGCGGCGAACATTAATTGCGCCAGGATGGAACAATCCGCGGGATAGGATCCCGTGAGCTACGCCGCCAACGTTTGAAAGAATAACAACAGGCGCGTTGACCTACGCGTACCGGACACGTGTTGCAGCTTACAGAGATCGGGTCGGCGAAGAAGGCCGGCTGGTATCCGTCGCTTACACCAATTGAGAGGAGCAAGCGTATAGCGGTCCGCCAGAAAAGTCCTTCGCGACTACGGTTGAAATCAGAGTCAGCTACTGCGGCGCAGGTTGCACGTTGGAAGACATCATCGGCGGATGGATTGTATTCTTGACCAGGTTAAGGTCGGTAGGATGGTGCTGTGGGCGGAGTACATAGTGGACTACATCCTCGCCTTTCTGCTTGGCATCATGTACCAATATTTTTCTACCACGCCGACGAAAATCCATCTTTCGGAAGGGTATCGTCGCCGCGTTAAAGGCCGATACCCTCTCACTCACATCTTTTAAGGTTGGGCTGTTCGGCTGGATGGCGCTGATGCAGCTGGTATTCTTCTCGGTCGAGCACTTGCACCCCCGATGAGGAGGCCTACTGGGCCTTGATGCAGATCGGGATGATACTGGGGTTTATCACGTCTCACCCCGTCAATTGGTGGCTGATTCGGCGTGGGATCAAAGAGCCCATGTAGAACTCATAGGTAGTGAAAGTCTTCCGTTAATACAGCTGATTAAGCGTCAGCGAGAAAAGCCTATGCATCACGATCATTTGAGCGAATGGCAACACGCGCACAGTTTTGGCCAAGATCAGATCCGATCGGGCGAGCGGCGCACCTGGATCGTGATCGGGCTCACCGCCGCGATGATGGTGTGGGAGATCATCGCTGGCCTTATCTATGGCTCCATGGCGTTGTTGGCCGACGGCCTGCACATGGGTTCGCACGCCACGGCCTTGGGCATTACGGCTTTTGCTTATTTTTATGCCCGGCGGCACGCGCATGACCGAGCCTTTAGTTTCGGTACGGGCAAGATCAATGCCCTGGGTGGATTCACCGGGGCGGTGCTCTTGGCCGGTTTCGCCTTTGTAATGGCGGTTCAAAGCATCGAGCGATTCTTTTACCCGGTCGCGATCGCGTTCAACAGCGCCATCTTAGTGGCAGTCATCGGACTGGTGGTCAATGGCGCGTGTGCATTCATTCTTGGCGGGGGCGACCACGAACATGACAGCCATGACCATCATCATGCGCACGGACATGGGCATGCCCATTCGCACGATCATGCACACCACCGCCATTCGGATCACAACCTGCGCTCGGCCTATCTGCACGTGCTGGCCGATGCGCTTACCTCGCTGCTCGCGATCTTCGCCCTACTTGCGGCCAAATACTTTGGCTTCTACTGGGCGGATCCGATGATGGGGATAGTCGGTGCGGCGCTAGTCACGCGGTGGTCATGGGGCCTGCTGCGCGTGACCTCCGGCGTGCTGTTGGATCGACAGGCTTCTGATGAGCTGTGTGGAACAATTCGCCGCGCTATTGAATCAGATTGCGGTGCGCGCATCAGCGACCTGCATGTCTGGTCGATCGGACCAAACCTCAATGCCGTGATCATCGCTGTAGTTGCTCATGATCCCAGGCCTGCCGATTACTATAAACAGCTTATTACTGCGAATCAGTCGCTGGTGCATGTCACCATAGAGGTGCAGCGCTGTCCGCATTAGCCTGGGCGTGAGAGGCCGAGCCAATAACGCCTAATTAGCCGACCGCCAGGTCTGATGTCGCTCACCAATCATGAAGTCACCCGATAACTCACCAGACCGGAAGATTTGGCTTGACTCTATACCCTATAATAGACTACACATACCCTTCCAATTAAGTCCAGACGAGCCCATAAGTTTATTGAAGATACTAGCCTTTTTCTAGTTTGGTGTATATACTAATCTTCTCAAGTCCACTGCAAGCCACAACATTTTGTTGGTACTTTTTGATCTATGTGCCAACAGACAGCGACGAGGTACCATCAATTGGCGCTAACCGACAGAGCAATACATACAAAGGCTAAACCTACTGAGAAGCCATTCAAACTCTCGGATGGCCACGGCCTTCACCTGCTGGTAAAGCCAAACGGGGGGAGATACTGGCGGTTGCAATACCGCATGGCAGGCAAACAAAAGACCCTAGCGTTAGGCGTCTATCCCGAGGTAAGCCTAAAAGAGGCGAGAGAAAAGCAAGCCGATGCGCGCAAGCTGATAAGGAATGGTATTGATCCAGCCGAGATCAAGCGTGAGCAAAAGCGGCAGAAAAAGGCAAAGGCTGAGAACTCGTTTGAGAATATCGCCAGAGAGTGGTACGAGCAGCAAAAAGGCCGCTGGATACCCTATCACGCACAGCGGGTGTTAGGTTCGCTTGAGAAAGAAGTCTTTCCGTATATTGGCAGCAAGCCTATCCATGAGATAACCGCACCTGAAATCCTGGAGGTAGTGCGGCGTGTCGAGAAACGAAATGCCTTGGGCTTGGCATCACGTCTCTTACAGCGCATAAGCTCGATCTACC